>JAJDEV010000279.1 GCA_029259605.1 Planctomycetota bacterium
GCGCGACCTGTCGCTCTCGGACTCCAAGCGCGCCGGGGTCGCCGCGGTGATCGAGGAGCTGACCGCGCGCGCATCGTTGCTCGACGAGGTCGGCCTCGGCTACGTGTCGCTCGACCGCTCGACGTCCACACTGTCCGGCGGCGAGGCGCGCCGCGTGCGCCTATCGGCCAGCCTCGGATCGCACCTCGTCGGTGTCTGCTACGTGCTCGACGAGCCGACCGTCGGCCTCCACCCGCAGGACATCGATCGCTTGACCAACGCGTTGCTCGCGCTGCGCGACGGCGGCAACACGGTGCTCGTCGTCGAGCACGACGAGAGCGTCATGCGGCGCGCCGACTTCCTCGTGGACATGGGGCCGGGGGCCGGTCGCCACGGCGGCGAGGTCGTCGCCGCGGACACTCCGGCCGAGGTCGAGGCGAACGGCGCTTCGATGACCGCGCGCGCGCTGCGCGGCGAGATCACGGTCGCGCGCTCGGCGTCGCGGGCGCAGGAGAAGGATGCCGAGACGCTCGCGATCGCGGGCGCGACGAAGCACAACCTGAAGGGCGCGTCGTTCGAGGCGCGCTTCGGCGACATCACCGGCGTGTGCGGGCCGTCGGGCTCCGGCAAGAGCACGCTCATCATGGAGTGCCTGGTGCCCGCGATGGGGGGCGAGCGGCCGAACGGTCGCTGGACCGAGGCGCGCGGTTCGGTCGGCGGCGCACGTCGCACGGTCGTCGTCGACGCGAGCCCGATCGGTCGCACGCCGAAGAGCATTCCCGCGACCGCGGTCGGCCTGATGGATCCGCTGCGCGAGCTCTTCGCGCGAACGCCCGAAGCGCGCATGCGCGGCTACCGGCCGTTCTCCTTCTCGTTCAACTCGACCAAGGGGCGCTGCCCGGCGTGCGAGGGGCGCGGCGCGTCGAAGATCGAGATGCAGTTCCTCGCCGACCTGTGGCTCACGTGCGACGAGTGCCGTGGGCGCCGCTATCGGCCCGAGATCCTCGACGTGCGGTATCGCGGCCACTCGGTCGCCGACGTGCTCGACATGACGGTCGACGAGGCGCTCGAGTTCCTCGAGCACGTTCCCGACATCGCGCGCATGCTGCGCACGTTGCGCGACGTGGGGCTCGGTTATCTGACGCTCGGGCAGAGCTCGACGACGCTCTCGTCCGGCGAGGCACAACGCATCAAGCTCGCGACCGAGCTCGCGCGCGCCTCGAACGTCGAGCGCAGCATCCTGATCCTGGACGAGCCGACGACGGGCCTCGCCAAGTCCGACGTGACGCACCTGTTCGGCGTCCTCGAGCGGCTCGCCGAGCGCGGGCACGCCGTCATCGTGATCGAGCACCACGTCGAACTGCTCAACGCGTGCGACAGGCTCGTGGAGCTCGGTCCGTCGGGCGGCTCCGCCGGGGGCCGCGTGATCGCCACGGGCACACCCGCCGAGCTGCGCGCGAATCCGGACTCCGTCACGGGTCCGTGGCTCGCGAGCGCGCTGCGCACTTCCAAGAGGAAGCCCAAGCCGCCCGCCGCCAAGAAGAAGCGCGCGACGAAGAAGAAGAAGGCCGTCTCCACGGCGACCGCGACGGGCGGAAAGAAGGACGTTCGATGACGATGCTTCCCGACAACCCGCTCATCGTGCAGGGCGACCGCACGCTCGTGGTGCACACCGTGCGCGCCAAGCTCGACGCCGACGGACGCGCGGCGAAGGACGCGGACGGGCGACCGATGACCGAGGAGCACCCGTTGTACGCGGCCACGCGCGACGCGATCGCGCCGTTCGCCGAGCTCGAGAAGAGCCCCGACTACCTGCACACGTATCGGATCACGCCGGTGTCGGTGTGGAACGCGGCGGCGCTCGGGCTCAGCGCCGACGAGATCCTGAGCCGCCTCGACGAGTATTCCTGCGTGCCGATTCCGGCGAGCGTGATCACGGACATCCGCACGTGGATCGAGCGCTACGGACTGCTGCGCATCGAGCGCGTCGGAGACCGCTTCGAGCTGCTCGCGAACACGCCCGAAGGCCTCACCGAGGCGCTCAGCCATCAGTCGGTGCGCGACCTGACGGTCGTCGGCGACGACGGACGTGCGTGGGTTTCGGAAACGGACCGCGGCTCGATCAAGCAGGCGATGATCAAGATCGGCTTCCCGGTCGACGACCGCGGCGGCTACATCGAGGGCGATCCGTTCGAGATTCCGTTGCGCGCGTTGACGACGCGCGGTGAGGACTTCGCGCTGCGGCCGTACCAGGTCGGCGCGGCCGAGAGCTTCTACCGCGGCGGCAGCGTGCTCGGCGGCAACGGCGTCGTGGTCCTGCCGTGTGGCGCGGGCAAGACGGTCGTCGGGCTCGGCGTGATGAACCTGGTCGGCGCCAAGACGCTGATCCTCACGACGAACACGGTCGCCGTGCGTCAGTGGCGCGACGAGGTGCTCGACAAGACCGGCCTCTCACCGGACGACGTCGGCGAGTACACGGGCGACGAGAAGCTCGTACGCCCGGTCACGATCACCACGTATCAGATGCTGACGTGGCGTCGGTCGCGCACGGAGGAGTTCGAGCACTTCGGCCTGTTCTCGCGCGAGAACTGGGGCCTGGTCATCTACGACGAGGTGCATCTCCTGCCCGCGCCGATCTTCCGCGTCACCGCGGCGCTGCAGGCGAGACGGCGGCTCGGGCTGACGGCGACGCTCGTGCGCGAGGACGGCAAGGAGGACGAGGTCTTCTGCCTGATCGGGCCGAAGCGCTACGACGTTCCGTGGCGCGTCCTCGAGGGCCAGGGCTTCATCGCGACCGCGCACTGCACCGAAGTGCGCGTCCCGCTCGAAGCGTCGTTGCGATCGACGTACGCCGGCGCGGACGCGCGCCAGAAGTTCCGCGTCGCGTCGGAGAACCCGGCCAAGGTCGGCGTGATCAAGCAGCTGATCGCGCGCCACCCCGAAGGCCGCGTCCTGATCATCGGGCAATACATCGATCAATTGAAAGAATTGAAGCGCCACCTGGGTGTGCCGCTCATCACGGGCAAGACGCCGAACGCGGATCGCCAGCGGCTCTACGCCGCGTTCCGCGACGGAAGCGAGCGCATCCTGATCGTGTCGAAGGTCGGAAACTTCGCGATCGACCTACCGGACGCCAACGTGGCGATCCAGATCTCGGGCACGTTCGGCTCGCGGCAAGAGGAGGCCCAACGCCTGGGCCGCATCCTCCGCCCGAAGTCCGACGGCTCGGCGGCGTCCTTCTACGCCGTCGTCACGCTCGGTTCGCGCGATCAGGAGTTCGCGCAGAAGCGTCAGCTCTTCCTGACCGAGCAGGGCTATTCGTACTCGATCGTCGACGCGTCCGCGCTGGCGAACGAGGTGGAACCAGGAGTCAGAGTTTGAAGCGAGCGCGCAACGGATCGTCCGGGACGAACGGACGCAACGGCTACGGTGGAAACGGCAACGGGCGCGACGACGCGTTCGTGATCTCGGACGTCCTCAGCCGGGTCTCGAAGGACGACCTCCCGACCCTGTACCGCTTCTGGGAAGGCGGGACGAACGGCGACGTGCCGGACACGACCGACGGGCTGCGCGATCTCGTGCGCTCGTGGATGAACGATCCCACCGTGATCGAAGAGCGCATCAACAACCTCGGGCGTCGCCTCGGCGCGGTCGTCGAGGATCTGCTGGCTTCGCCGCGCTACCAGAAGTCCTGGGACGAACTCGCCGCCGCGCGATCGCTCGCTTACCTGTCCGACTACGACCTGGAGGCGTGCGTCGCGGCGCTGGCGCGCAACGGCCTGGTGGTCGAGGCGACGCGCTCCGCGGGCAACGGGAAGTCGCCGACCAAGGCGCGCATCGTCGGCGTCCCGCGCGAAGTGGGCGACGGACTGTCCGAGCGTCGGCGCGAGAAAATGCGCGGCGTGTTCGGGACGTTCACGCTCCGCGGACACCTCGACCAGGCGTACTCGGATCCCGCGCGCAAGACGAAGATGACGCCGTCGCGCATGCGCGAGCTCTACAAGATGTACTCGCAGGAGACGGCGAGTACGGCGCGCATCGACCGCCTTCCGGACGGCGTGCGCGGGCTGGTCGAGAAGGCCATCCTCGAGTTCGGCGGCGTGCTTCCGAAGCACCTGTTCCAGCGCATGGAGACGAACCTGCCGCACTGGAACGGTCGCCGCTGGAGCATGATCCTCGAGCAGTCGCTGGTCGGCACGGTGTGCGACGTGGACCTCTGCAAGTACGGCATCGACCTGCGCGACGAGACGCTGATCGTGTTCAACGAGGTCTCGCTCGCGTGGCTGCGCCGCGTCGCCGTTCCGGGTGACCCCGACCGGCCGCACGAGGAGCTGTCGCTCGGGATCGACCTCGTGTCGAACATCTCGCGCTTCCTCGCCTACATCGACGAGAACGGTGTGCGCTTCACGGTGCGTGGCGAGATCTTCAAGACCACCGAGAAGAAGATCCTCCAACACCTGATTCCGAATCCCGGACGCGAGCTGACGCGCGAGGAGGTGCTGCGCTTCATCTTCCGCTTCGCGAAGCGCGGCGGCCTGATCGATCGCACCGGCAAGCGCACGTTCCGCATGACGCCGGACGGCCGCGCGTGGAGCGCGCTGGTGCTCGCCAGCAAGCAGCGCCAGCTGCTCGACTTCATGCTCGAGGAGGCAACGGGCGACGGGTCGCTGTTCCACCAGGTGCGGATGCGTCAGATCTTCATGCGCATGCTCAAGCGCCTCGAGCCGGGCGTTTGGTACGACCTGATGTACCTGCCGTTCCTCGCGCGCAACAACTACCTCTCCACGCTCGACGACCTGCGCGTGGCCGACGCGGTCGCCGAGCGCTCGCAGGGCGGACGCTTCCATTCGCTCGAGGACGTGCAGCGCCTCGCGTGGAACCTGGTCACCTGGGCGCGCCAGCGGCTCTACCTGTTGGGCTTGATCGACATGGGCTACGACGCGTCGGGCCGGCCCGTGGCGATGCGTCTGACGCAACACGGCGCGCGCCTGTTGGGGTTGGACCGCATCGGTCCGGAGCGCCCGCGCCGCCAGGGCTCGCTCGTCGTGACGCCCGACTTCGAGGTCGTGCTCTTCCCGACCGGGGACGACGTCGACCTGATCCACGACCTCGATCGCTTCTGCGTGCGCGAGAAGCTCGAGTCGATCCTTCACTTTCGCATCGGGCAGGAGGGGGTCGTTCGCGCGCTCCGCAGCGGGATGTCGTTGAAGGCGATTCGCGACCTGCTCGAGTCCCACTCACGGACGCCCGTTCCGCAGAACGTGACGTTCTCGATCCAGGATTGGGCCGTGCACGCAGGGCTGATGTGTTTGACGTCGGGACTCACGCTCGAGTGCTTCGATGCGGATTCCATGCGGCGCTTCCAACAGGATCCCGGTACGCGTCGCTACATCGGACGGACGTTGGACGAGCGGCGCATCAAGCTGAAGGGCAAGGTCACGCCGCGCCGGATGCAGGCCCTGCTGCGCGAGCTCGGCTACCTCGTCGACCTCGACGATTCGGCGGCGTGAAGCTGCCTCGGCTCGTCGCGCTGACGCCGGGCGACGTCGAAGACGCGGGCGTCGACTCGCTCGTTCGCACCGTTTCGATGGCGCTCGAGGCGGGACTGCCCGGCGTCCTTCTGCGCGAGCCGCGTTTGCTCGACCGTGCGTGGCTCGGGCTGGCGCGCAGGCTGCGGGAGGCGTGCGATGTCGCCGGCGGTGCGTGGTTCGGCATTCACGACCGCGCGCACCTCGCGC
>JAJDEV010000280.1 GCA_029259605.1 Planctomycetota bacterium
GGCATGTGAAGGGCGCGTTCCCCGAAGCGCTGAGCGATCGACCGGGGTTCTTCGAGCGCGCGCAGAACGGGACGATCTATCTCGACGCGATCGGCGAGATGCCGACGTCGATTCAGAAGCGGCTGCTCGACGTGCTCGAGACGAAGCGCGTGCGTCGCATGGGCTCGAAGAAGCTCGAAGCGATCGACGCGCGCGTGGTCGCGTCCACGTCGATGGATCTTGACGAGCTCGTGAGCCGCGGGCGCTTCGACCCGGAGCTGCTCCACCGCCTGCGCGAGATCGACATCGAAACGGTCGCGCTCGAACGCGGCGACCCGAACATCCTGGTCCTCGCGTCCGCCTTCCTCGAACGCTTCGGGACGACGCGCGGCCTGCAGATCTCGAGCGAGGCGCAATGGATGGTGGGCGAGTACGACTGGCCGGGGAATATCGCCGAGCTGCGCGCATGCATCGAGTCCGCGTGCCTCCATGCGTCCGGTGGCGAGATCAAGGTCTCCGACCTCTCGCCGCCGCTGTCCGATCTGTACAAGCGCATGTCGCAGTCGGACTCGATCCCCGCCTTGGTCCCCAACACGGAGCGGCGCACGAATCCGCCCGAGGCGACGGCCTACGCGAACGAGGTGTACGACGACGACCGCGTGGCCGAGACCCCGAGCCTCGCCGCCTACGAGAAGCGCGCGATCCTGCACGCGTTGCGCGAAACCGGCGGAGACAAGCTGGCCGCCGCCAAGCTGCTCGAGATCGGCAAGAGCACGTTCTACCGCAAGCTCAAGGCCCACGGCCTGAGCTGAACCGCGCGTGCTATCGCGCGAACTCGACCGACGCCGGCGTGCCGGCCGTTCCGAAGATGGCGTAGAGCGGTAGGCCGGGTGAGTGCAGGCGCGCGCTCAGCGTTCCGCGCCGCGCGTCCTTCGGAAGCGACGCGGTGAGCATGCGGATCGAGCGCTCGCCCGTGTCGTACACGAGCAAGCGCGTCCGTGCGTCCACGTCGTTCGTCGTCCACGCGCCCGTCGGTCGCAGGCTCCAGCGCTTGTCGTTGTCGTCGATCCAGGTCACCGACAGATCGACGACCTGTTGGTGCCCCTCGTGGCGCACGTCGACGTGGAACTCGTCGTCGAGGATGCTCAGGTCGACCTCCGGCGTTCCACCGAGTTCGCGCGAGCGCAGGAGCAGGAACGGCACCTCCGACAGGACGTCGGGTTGCGCGCTCGACGCGGGGACCGGGACGGAAACGAGCTCGAACCGGCGCAACGCCGCGACGAGTTCCTTCAGGCGCTCGGGATGGTTGCCCTCGATGTCGTAGCGCTCGAGCCAATTCCCCATGAGCTCCGGAAACCCACCCTCGTCGGCCGAGCCGAGCGTCACGACGCAGTAGTCGATGGGTTGGGAGAGCGCGGCGATCAGATCGACTTTCTCGGCACCGTTCCAGGCGTGGGTCGTGCCGCCGCCGGGCTCGGGGGTCGTGCGCGAGAGCAGGTCGATCGTGTTCCGTCGCGACAGGTAGCCGACCGCCCCCGGCCAGAACGAAGCGACGCGCGCGTCCGCGCGGACCTTGTCCTGCAGGAAGACGCCGACGCTGCGCAGCACGCTGACGTCGCGCAGCTCGCTCATCAACCCGGCCCGCGCCTGTTGCCGCGGGAACGCGCGCGCCGTGCCTTCGTCCGGCGCCATCCAACGCTCGATGACCGAACCGAGCGGCAGGGGACCGAGATCCCCCGGCAGCTTGCTCGCGGCGAGCGACAAGACCACCGTCGTTCCGATGACGCCGCTCGCCACCATCGCGTGGCGCGGATTCTTGTCGATCCAGTCCGTGATCGCGATCTGGATCGCGATGAACGCGATGGGGACGACCGGAGCGAGCGCGTTCCAGAACGGAAGCGCGTCGCCACCGTTCACGATCACGATCAGCGCCCAGGCGATGAACAAGAAGAGCGCGCGCCGCCCGGTTCCACCCAGCCGTCCGAACAGCGCGAAGAGCACGGGCAGCAGAATGAGCGGCGCCGACGCGGAGGACACGAAGAAGCCGCCGAAGTAGTGCGCGCCGAGGGTGACACGCTCGAGGTCCGCGCCCATCGCGTGCCGCGTGAACGTCGATACCCACGTGTCGAGCAGCAGGCCGCGCGTGACGATTCCGGCCCCCAGTACGAGCGCTGCGAGGACGAGCGGCTTCGTCATCGCACGGCGATCGACCTCCGGTCGCGGCCGATCGAAGAGCTCGAAGAGCGCGAGGATCAGGAGGACGCCGACGCCTTCCGAGCGCGTGAAGACGAGCAGCGCGAGCGAGGCGAACAGCAGGCGTCCGTAGCCGCGCTCGTACGCCAGGAACGCGACGACGACCAGCAGCATCGCGAGCGGCATTTCCGTTCCGCTGGCCGCGCTCGCGGCGACCGTGCCGCTGGTCGCGAAGAGCAGCGGCGCGATGAGGCCGGACATGCGCTTCGCGCTGAACTGGGCCAACACGATCGCCGCCGCGAGCGTGCAGGTGACGTCGAGCGCCTGGGCGACGGTTGTCGGGAAGAGGCTGAAACGCTCGGCCGCCGCCGCGACGAGGATCCAGATTGCCGACGGGTACGCGTCCGTCCACGGTCCGCTCGGATCCCAGATCGCGCGGCCCTCGTGTACGAGATGACGCCCGAGGCGATACGCGACGTGCGCGCGATCGTACGGAAGCGCGAACGTTCCATCGGGTGTCTGATGGATCGCGAGCGTGTGGGCGACGAGAATCGCCAACGTCATGAAGACGGCAGTCGTTCGATTCATGGAGGGGCTTTGCGCGAGCGTGGAGTATCCTGCCCGCGGGCCGCGCGTCAACGAGCGCGCGTGCGATGGGGTTGCCATCGGCGCCTCACTGGACGACGTCGATGCAGAGTAGAGGGGAATTCCTGGAGAGCGAGCGCCGCGCGCTGCTCCCTCGGCTCATCCCGCCGCTGGTCCACAAGCTCAACAATACGCTCGCCGTCTTCGCCGGTGCGTGTGACGGCCTCGACAACGGACCAGCCGAGCGCACGATTCGCCTCGAGCTGGATCACATGGGCGCGACGCTGAGGCACCTGGCACGGTTCTCCTCGTCGCGCGCGTCCGAGCCGGAACTCGTCGACCTGTGCCTCGCGATCGAAGGGATGCGCCGGGTGCTCGCACCCTTCGCCGCATCGCTCGGTGTCACGATCCGCTACGCGCTGCCGACGGCGGCGCTGCTGCGCGCGGACCCGTTTCGACTCGAACAGCTCCTGGTCGCCTTCGTCGGAGAGCAGCTGCTCGCGCTCGGAGGCGAGTCGGATGGCGAGAACGATCGATCCTCGACCGCGCGCGCGGAGATTCGGATCAGCGTTCGTGACCACGGTCGCGGGGAGAACGCGCGGCTGACCTTCGCGCTCGCGCGACGGGCGCTCCCGGTCGACGACGCACCCTCCGCCGTCGTTCGCGCCGCCGCCGCCTCGGGCGAGCTCGGCCTGCGGGTGTCGCTGCGCACGATGGGCGCGGCGACGCGCATTTGCTTCGGCTTCGCGTGCGAGTCGATCGCGCGCGAGGACCCGAGCGCGCGACACGCCGTCGAGGCTTCGCGCGCGCTGGCGAACCGCTCGCGCAAGCTGCTCCTGATCGAGCAGGACGAGTCCCTGTCCGGCCTGATCGCGGACGTTCTGGCCGAGGCGGGCTACACGGTGACCACGGGTCTCGAGCTACCGTCGTTGGAGTCGCTCGTTCAGTCGTCGGACGACATCATCTTGCTCGACGCGGGCGCCGATTGGCTCGAACCCGGGTCGCTCCACGCGATCGCGACGCACGAGGCGGTCCACCCGCGCTTGATCCTGCTCGGCACGGCGCGTGACCTGCGCGCGTGCGACGCTGCGCACGTGCTGCCCAAGCCGTTCCGCCCGCACGAGTTGCTCGAGGCCGTGCGCCAGCGGCTCGCGCCGAGCGCGACCGTTCTCGCGACCTAGCAGCCCGTGGTGAAACTCACGCCATCGTCGGAGGGTGATGGATCCGTGCTGGCAAGGCGCGCTGACGACGCGTATTGGTGGATACTCGGAGGAAGCGGAACGCAGGCAGCGCGGA
>JAJDEV010000029.1 GCA_029259605.1 Planctomycetota bacterium
CGTCGTCCAGACCTTCGTCCACGAGCTGCAGTACCCGGCGACGACCGACCCGGAGCGGCTCGCGCTCGAGGTGGCGAGGCGCCACGACGACCGGCATATGAGCGTCGTCTACGGGACCTACCACTCGATCGACGCAATCCACCGGGCGCAGACAGAGCACGGGCTGCCCGCCTTCGACCTGATCCTGTGCGACGAGGCGCACCGCACGACCGGCGCGACCTTCGAGGGCGAGGACGAGAGCCACTTCGTCAAGATCCACGACGACAACTACGTGCGCGGCCGGAAGCGCATCTACATGACGGCGACGCCGAAAATCTTCGGCGACACCGCCAAGGCGACAGCAGAACGCGACGACGTCGCGCTCTACTCGATGGACGACGAGGCCCTGTTCGGGCCGCTGCTCCACGTGCTCACCTTCTCGGAGGCCGTCAAGCGCGGCCTACTGGTCGACTACAAGGTGATCGTGCTCTCGATCGCCGAGTCGCACGTCAGCCGCAGCCTCCAGGCCTTGTTGCGCGACGAGAACAACGAGCTGCGCGTGCACGACGCGGCCAAGATCGTCGGCTGCTGGAAGGCGCTCTCGAAGCAGGGCCTCGCGGAGGAGATGAGCGGCGACCACGCGCCGATGAAGCGCGCCGTCGCCTTCTGCCAGGTGATCGAGCGGCGGAAGAACGCGAGGGTCCACAAGGTCAGCTCGCGGCACATCGCCGGCATGTTCGAGGCGGTGGTCGACGAGTACCAGCGCAACACGCAGGAGGCGGAGGGCGAGGAGCCGCGCCTGCGGTGCGAGGCGCGGCACGTCGACGGCAGCATGAACGCTTCGGACAAGACCAAGGAGATCGACTGGCTCAAGGCCGAGAGCGAGGACGACGTCTGCCGCATCCTCAGCAACGTGCGCTGCCTGTCCGAGGGTGTCGACGTGCCCGCGCTCGACGCGGTGCTGTTCCTGACGCCGCGCAACTCGCAGGTCGACGTCGTGCAGTCGGTCGGGCGTGTGATGCGCAACGCGCCGGGCAAGAAGCGCGGCTACGTCGTGCTCCCCGTCGTGATCCCCGCGGGCAAGGAGCCGCACGAGGCGCTCAACGACAATCGCACCTTCAAGGTGGTGTGGCAGGTGCTTCAGGCGCTGCGTTCGCACGACGATCGCTTCGACGCGATGGTCAACAAGCTCGAGCTGATCGGGAAGGACCCGGCGCGGATGGAGGTGATCGCGGTCACCGACAGGCTCGTGAAGCGCCCGCGCTCGAAGAAGGGCGACGGCAAGCAGGACGCGGCGCGTCGCGCCGCCCGGGCGGGCCACGCGATCGGCGGCACGTCGGACCCCGCGCCGCCGCCCGAGCACCAACGCGAACTCGAGTTCGAGATCGGCGAAATCGAGCGCGCGATCTACGCCAAGCTCGTCCAGAAGGTCGGCAACCGACGACATTGGGAGGAGTGGGCGAAGGACATCGCCAAGATCGCGCGCACGCACATCGACCGCATCACCGGTATCCTCGAGAAGCCAAAGAACGCGGCTGAGCGCGCCGCCTTCGAGCGCTTCGCCGCCGAGCTGCGCGACGACCTGAACGACAGCATCACGAACGACGAGATCGTCGAGATGCTCGCCCAGCACCTCGTGACCCGCCCGGTCTTCGAGGCGCTCTTCGCCGGCCACAGCTTCGTGCGCGAGAACTCGATGTCGCGCGCGATGCAGGGCGTGCTCGATGTGCTGCACAAGCACCACCTCGAGAAGGAGTCGAGCACGCTCGAGGCCTTCTACGCTTCGGTCAAGCTGCGCGCCGAGGGCATCGAGAGCGCCGAGGGCAAGCAGAAGATCGTCGTCGAGCTCTACGACAAGTTCTTCCGCAACGCCTTCCCGAAGATGTCCGAGCGCCTCGGCATTGTCTACACGCCGGTCGAGATCGTCGACTTCGTCCTGAAGAGTGTCGATCACCTGCTGCGCACCGAGTTCGGCCAGAACCTAGGCAGCCCGGGCGTCCACATCCTCGACCCCTTCGTCGGCACGGGGACCTTCATCACGCGCCTGCTCCAGAGCGGGCTGATCGCGACGGAAGACCTGCCGCGCAAGTACGCGAGCGAGATCCACGCCAACGAGATCGTGCTGCTCGCCTACTACATCGCCGCGATCAACATCGAGGCGACGTACCATGACATCGCTGGCGGCGAGTACAAGCCGTTCGAGGGCATCTGCCTGACGGACACCTTCCAGCTCTACGAGAAGGACGACCTCATCTCGCGCGTGCTGGTCGACAACAGCGCCAGGCGCACGCGGCAGAAGCAGCTCGACATTCGCGTGATCATCGGGAACCCGCCTTACTCGATCGGGCAGGGCTCGCAGAACGACAACAACCAGAACGTCGCGTATCCTTCGCTCGACGCTCGGATCAGTGAAACCTATGCGGCTCGGTCGATAGCGACTAACGCAAAAGGTATCTACGACAGCTACGTCCGCGCGATCCGGTGGGCGAGTGATAGGGTCGGAGATCTCGGGGTGGTTGGATTCGTAACCAACGCCGGGTTCATAGAAACTAATGCGGCGGATGGCCTCCGCAAGTGCCTCGCAGAGGAATTCAGCAGCCTCTACATATTTCACTTGCGTGGCAATCAACGCACGTCCGGTGAGCTTTCGAAGAAGGAGGGCGGCAAAGTATTCGGCAGTGGGAGTCGAGCCCCGGTGGCGATTTCGATTCTTGTCAAGAGCCTTAATGCCGCCGAACATGGACGCATTTACTACCGCGATATAGGTGATTGCCTGAGCCGCGAGGAGAAACTCGAAATCGTCGCCACCTACGGCGGCATCGCTGGTCTATCCGAGCGAGAGTTGTGGGAACGCATCACGCCGGATACGCACGGCGACTGGCTCAAACAGCGTGATGAAGGCTTCGTTCGATACATCCCACTTGGCGCGAGGGATCGCAACAGTGAGTCGCCGCGACTGTTTGAGAGTTTCTCTCTCGGGGTGGTCACGAATCGGGACGCATTTACATATAGCCCTTCACGTCGGAAGGTCGGCGAGCACATGGAGCGCATGATTGCCTTCTACAACTCCGAGGTTGCCCGGTTTGACCAGTCCCATCCCCATCTCGACAGGAGGGCTCGCAGGGAGCACATCGATTCCTTCATCAACACGGACGCGACGAGGATCAGCTGGACTCGCGGCCTTAAGGGGGAACTCGCGAAGGGATCGCATTTCGAGTACGACCCCTCCCGGATCGTTCAAAGCCTGTATCGCCCCTACACCAAGCTGTGGCTCTATTTTGACCGCAAGTTGAACGAGATGGTTCTTCAGATGCCCCGCTACTTTCCCAAGCCCGGCGCAGAGAATCGGGTCGTGATGACGAGTGGAAAGGGAGCGAAGAACTCATTCTCCTGCTGCATGTCCAAACTCGTTCCGGATCTGAACTCGATGGAGGCGGGGGCACAGTGCTTCCCTCTCTATTTCTACGCGGGGGAAGACGATATTGGCGAGCATGGGGGTGATTCTCATGCCTCACTCTTTGCCCAATCGAAGCTGCCCGCGACCGAACCGGTGCGCCGCGACGCCATCACCGACGCCGGCCTCGCGCACTTCCAATCCGCCTACCCCGGCGAGGCGATCACGAAGGAAGACATCTTCTACTACGTCTACGGCATCCTGCACTCCACCGAGTACCGCGAGCGCTACGCCGACAACCTCGGCAAGGAGCTGCCGCGCATCCCGCGTGTGAAGGCGCCCGCGGACTTCTGGGCCTTCAGCCGCGCCGGCCGCGCGCTCGGCGAGCTGCACGTCGGCTACGAGCAGGTGCCCGAGTATGCCGCGAGCGTCGAGGGGCCGGCGAAGGCGACGGCCGCCCAGTACCGCGTCGAGAAGATGAAGTTCGGCAAGGCGAAGGGCAAGGGCAAGGACAAGAGCGTCATCCACTACAACGCCCACTTCACCCTGCGCGACGTGCCGCTCGACGCCTACGACTACATCGTCAACGGCAAGTCCGCGATCGAGTGGGTGATGGAGCGCCAGAGCGTCACCACCGACAAGGCGAGCGGCATCATCAAGGACGCGAACGCCTGGGCGACCGAAACGATGGGTGACGCGCGCTACCCGCTCTCGCTGCTCCTGCGCGTGATCACCGTCAGCCTCGAGACGCTGGCGCTCGTGCGCGCGCTGCCGACGCTCGAGCTGCTCGAGGACGAAGCGGCCGACTAAGCAGGCGAGACGCTTCCGTTCCGCTACGTCAGCTCGGTATCCGTACACGCCCTCCCCAAAGCGAAGTACGCATGCTTCATGGCTCCGGCGGGATCGACAGCGCGCGGAGGGCCTCACCGTCGACGAAGGCTCTTAAGTCCTAGTTGTTCTCGTAGAGGCTTCCGGCGGCCCAATCGTCGGTGCTCATCGCGTCACGGGCGTTTCCGCCGCCTACAACCGAGTTGTCGCCAGACGCAGTGTTAAATCGGCCTCCGGTCACGGTCGACCACGTCCCCGCTGCCGTGTTGAACTGTCCACCGAGAACCACGTCGTAGAGATTCATCGCGGTGTTCATGTGCCCACCGAGTACGGAGGAGTTCTCTCCCGGGGCGACGTTGTACGTCCCACCTCCCATCCAAGAGCGCCTGCCAGACGCGACGTTATTGCCCCCACCGAAAGTGGAAGAGACAGATCCCGAAGCGGTGTTGCCAGTTCCTCCCACAGATGTAGCGGCGCCACACGAAGCTGAGTTTCCCGCTCCGCCGAGAACGGAACTGTGCGGAGCGCTTGCGTGATTGCGAATCCCCCCACAGGCAACGGAATAGAAGCTCGTGATCGAGTTGTCCTGCGCGACGACGAGCCCGCCATATCCCGAGTACGTGTTCCCATGACCGACGACGACGTTGTGCGAGCCGGTTCGGTCGTCGCCGTCCGGATTGCCGGGTTCGTTGTACCCGACGATGAGGTTCCCCACGCCGTTGGCGACGCCCGCCGCGTCTGGCGTAGGAGGCAGGCCATTCGTTGCCCCAAGACCGTTCACGATCTGAACGTTCACGCCAGTGACGCGAATCGTCTTCGCGGTGCCGCCCTGCCCGTCGTCGAGGTGGACGATCGACATATGCGACAGGATCTCGGCCTGCTCGCGCGTAAGCATCGAGATGGTCGAGACAGACGTTCCTCTTCCACCGAGGCGGTCCGCCCCGAGGGTTACGAAGAGCACGGTGCACCCGAGTGCGCCGATGAGGGTGGAGCGGACGTCGAGCGAGCGCGGCGAACGGTACATGTGGGGCCTCCTGGCCGATGTTGGCGGCGAGCCGCCCCACCGTAGCCACGCCCCGCATTCCGGGGGCGGTCACGTCGGCTTTGTT
>JAJDEV010000281.1 GCA_029259605.1 Planctomycetota bacterium
TGAAACTCACGCCACCCTCGAACGGCGCTGGATCCGCGCTGCCTGCGTTCCGCTTCCTCCGAGTATCCACCAATACGCGTCGTCAGCGCGCCTTGCCAGCACGGATCCATCACCCTCCGATGATGGCGTGAGTTTCACCACGGGCTGCTAGCGCTGCCCCGCCGTCGCGCGCGCGGCGAGCTCGGCTGTCGCGAAGGCGGCCTGGAAGTTCAGGCCGCCGATCGGTCCTTGGAGGTCGAGCAGCTCGCCGAAGACGAACAGGCCGTCGCGCTCGCGGACGCGCATCGAGCCGGGGTCGAGCTCGTGCAGGGCGAGCCCGCCGGCCGTGACCTCCGCTTGGTCGTAACCGAGCGTACCGGCGACCGGCACGTCGAGTCCCTTGATCGCTTCGACGAGCGCGTGGCGCTCGCGCTTCGTGATCGATGCGACAGGCGGGTTGTCCGAGGCCAGACCGGCCTGGCGGGCGAGCGCGGCGACCACGCGCCGCGGGAGCCGCGCTTCGAAGTGCCGGGCGAGCGACTTCACGAGGCTCGGCGCGCCGCTCGTGCCGGCGGCGTCGATGAGGAGCGCGCGCAGTTCATCCCGCTCGACGTCCGGAACGCAGTCGATCTGCAGCACGAGCGGCGGGCTGTCCGCCGCGCGTCGTGCGACCGGCTCCGACAGGTCCATCGCCGCCGGCCCGGAGATCCCGCGGTGCGTGAAGACGATCGGACGCGCGCGCTCACCGAGCACGCGCCGCTTGCCGCTCGCTGCGGGATCGATGAGGCGCACCGCGACGTCTTGCATCGAGATCCCCGCGAGCGCGTGCACCCATTCGGCCTCGCTCGTGAGCGGAACGAGCGCGGGTGCCGGCGCGACGAGCGCGAGCTCGAGCGCGGCGAGCCACGCGTAGCCGTCTCCCGTGGTCCCCGTCTTCGGATAGCTCTTGCCGCCGGGCGCCAGCAACAGACGCTCACAGTCGACGCTCTCCCCGTCCCCGAGCCGCACGCGCCAACCGCCCTCCGCCCCGCGCTCGACGCCGCGCACCGGCGCGTTCGTCCTCACGCGCACGCGCGCTTCGGTCGCCCAACGCTGAAGCGCGTCGCGCACATCGCGCGCGCGACCGCTCGTGGGAAACACCTTCTCGAGCGGCGCCTCGGACGTCTCCACGCCGAGCTCCCGAAAGCGCTCGCGCACATCCCGCGGACCGAGCTCGCGAAACGCCCGTCGCAGGAAGCGCTCACCCTTCGTGCCGAACAGGTGCGCGGCATCCGGCGCGGCGAGCGTGGTCGTGAGGTTGCACCGCGTTCCCCCGCTCGCGAGCACCTTGGTGCCGATGCGCGGAGTCTTCTCGAGCAAGAGCACGTCGCCGCCGAGCTCGGCAGCACGCGCCGCAGCCCACAGTCCGGCGGCACCGGCGCCGACGACGACGATCGACTCGCGCTCGCTCGCCACGGATCAGGAGAGCAGGTCGCCCAGGGCGCCGTCGATCTCGGGATGCTCGAAGCGAAAGCCGGACTCGAGCGTGCGCGCGGGGACGGCGGCCTGGCCCGTGAGCAACACGTCCGCGACCTCGCCCGCGAGCAGGCGCAGCGCGAAGCCCGGCAACGGGAGGACCGCGGGCCGATGCAGCGCGCGACCGAGCGCCTTGCCGAAGCCCGCCGACGTCAACGCCGGGCCGACGCGCGCACCGTCCGCCAAATTGGGCGCGACGGCGTTGAAGACGCCCGCGAGCGAATCGTCTTCGAGCACGTGCACGAAGAGCCGCGCGACGTCGTCGACGTGCACCCACGCGAACGGCTGGCGTCCGCTACCGACCGGGCCGCCGAGCCCGAGCTTGAACGGCAGGAGCATCTTCTTCAGCGCGCCCCCGTCCGTCCCGAGGATTACGCCGATGCGAATCGCGGCGACGCGCGCACCCGCGTCGGCGGCCGGCTTCGCGGCGGCCTCCCACGCCTGACAGACGTCGGCGAGGAAGTCGTCGCCGGGAGGCGCGCTCTCGTCGAGCGGATCGGTCGCGGCGCGCGGTCCGTAGAAACCGACGGCCGACGCGTGAACGAGCACGCCGCCGTCCTTCTGCGCGACGAGGCGCGCGAGCCGACCCGTCGACTCGACGCGACTCGACCAGATGCGCTCCTTCTGCTTCGCCGTCCAGCGCGACGAGAAGATGTTCTCACCCGCGAGGTGCACGACGGCATCCGTGTCGCGCACGCCGCGCTCGAGACTCTCGTCGCTCCAGTCGTACCCGACGCCCTCGCGCCGGCTGACCGGCGCAACCGTGTGCCCCGCGCCCTCGAGGTGGCGCGTGAGGTGCTGTCCGAAGAAACCCGTCGCGCCGGTGAGGAGGACCTTCATGGACGCGGAGTATGACAACCCGGGCCGCGCGCAGCGACTCGGCGCGCGCCGGCGCCCGAATCAGGGCAGCAGGATGCGGCGCAGGCGCATCTCGCTGATCACCGAGAAGTCTCGCGGACCGTCGAGGTTGTTCGTGTAGAGGAACCCGCCCGAGGGGTCGGCCGCGATGCCGTTCGGATAGCGCAGGTGCGCGTACGGAGCCTTGCCGTCGCGCAAACCCGCCTGCCCTTCGACGCCGATGAGCCGCTCCACCTGGCCGGACATCGAGATCTTGTAGATGTCGTGCGAGCTGAACATCGTGGCGTAGAGGTCGTTTCCGACGCGGGCGATGTGCCCCCCGCCATTGCCCGTCGTCCCGCAGGTCGCGAACAGCGTCACGACGCCGGCCGAGTCGACGCGCAGGATGTTGTTGTCGAAGAAGTTGACGACGTAGAGGTTCCCGTCGGGACCGAACGCGATGCCGTTCGGGCAGTTGAACAACGGGCTCGATGCGAAGAGCGAGGCGAAACTGCTCCCAGGAACGCCGCGTCGGATCGTCTGGCTGTTGCAGTTCGCGATGAACAGCTCGCCCGACGGAGACGCAGCCACGCCGACCGGCCCGTTCAACCCGGCGTTCACGAGCGTCGTGAGCGCGCCCGTATGTTTGTCGACTTCGTAGACGCGGTTCAGCGCGAAGTCGCACTGGATCAACCGACCGTCGGGCGCGATCGTGTTGCCGGACGTCTTCGTGAAGGTCTTTTTGAGCAGCGTCGTCTCGCCGTTCGGCTCGATGCGCCACAGTCGCGCGTTGAAGTTCGCGACGAAGATCGTGCCGTCCGCGTCCACGCACACGCCTCCGAGCGTGCCCTTCGTACCGAGCGTCTTCGTCAACGGCATCGTTACCACGGTTGCCTCGGTAATGCGCTTGAGGCGTTGGGCCGTGGCGGGGAGTGCGACTCCGGTGACGGTCGCGAGCAGGAGGAGCGAGCTCTTGATGGAAAGCATGGCGAAGATTCGGTGAGGGGTCGGGGATCGGGATGACACCCTCACGTCCATCGGCGGCGTCGGCTGTGACCGACAATTCGCCTGTCGTCGCGCGCGCTACTCGACGTCGCCCGCTGCGTCGACGCTCGCGACGCCGAAGTATCCGAGCGTGGTCGGCGGGATCAGCTCGAGCGCGACACCGTCCGGGTAGAGCACGCCGGGCGGGTGGAAGCCCTCGACGAAGCACATGTTGTCCGGCGGCGTGAGGAAGACCTCCGTGTCCGCGGGAATGCCCCAGAAGAAGAACGCGCCGCGCACGCCGGACGTCGCCTCGAGTACGAAGTCGCCCTCGGGGGTCAGCTCGACGTAATCGGAATCGAGCAGCGCGCGCGGCAGCGAGCCCACCCCCGTGTCGCGCGCGTCGATGTGCACGCGGAACGTGAGCGGCTCGGTGGTCGGGTAGCCCTCGACGAGGGCGACGCCGCCGAACAGGTTGCCCGCACGAACGCGCCCCACACGAATGCCGTCCTCGTCGCCCGCTCCATCGGCCCCCACTTGCACGCGAAGCGGAGGCGACTGGCGCGCGATCAGGAACAGGTCGTCGAGCGCGCCGTCGACTTCGACGATGCCGTCCAGCGACGTGCGCCCGAACGACTCGACGCCACGCTCGTTCACGCGCACGACCTCGCCTTCGGCCATCGGACCGCGCGCCGAAACCACGCGCACACGGTGCCGTTCGGGCGCGACGGTGAGCCCCGGCGTTTCGGTCTCCGCGTCGCGGTCCGAGAGCGAGGCGGCGCCCAGCCAGAGCGCGAGCCCCGCGGCCGCGAGTGTGGCGAGCTTCGCGGCCGACGACCAACCGCCACTCGGCGCGTCGAGACGCGCGGCCACGACGAGCCGCGCATGCCAGCGCTCCGCGTCGAACTCGGGATCGCGCTCGACCGTGCGATGGACCTGCGCGATGGCGCGCGACAGTCGCTTGCGCACCGTCGTGCCCGGCAAGCCGAGCCGCTTCGCGATGACCCGCGGTGGCAACTCGTCGAAGTAGCGCATGACGACCACCGTGCGATGCTTCTCGTCGAGCGCGAGTACGGCCGCCGTCAGGCTGTGCTGCAGCTCGGCACGCGCCGTCGAGTCCTCGGTGGCCTCGCTGCGCGCCGCTTCGAGCTCCACGCCCTCGCGCGCACCCTCGCGGCGCAACGCCTGGTACGCGAGGTTGCGGGTAACGGAGTTCAACCACGCGCGCAGGCGTCCGGGCTGCACTTCCCTGCCGCGCGCCTCCCACGCGACCGCGAGCACGTCCTGCGCCACATCCTCCGCGAGCGACGCGTCGCGCAGGAGCCGGCGCGCGAGCCCCTGCACCCAGGTCACGTTGGCGAGCAGTTCGTCTTCGGTCATCGACATGGATCGTGGCGGATCGAGCGAGCGAGCCCCCCATGGGGTGTCGTCGCGTGGGGTCGAATCCCGTGACGCAAAAAAACCGTCGTCGGGCCCCGGCGCCCGATTCGGCAGCCGCGCGCGATTCAACCACAACCGGACATCCGGAATCGTGTGACACCCGCGCGTTCCTTTCCGCGCCCGATCCAGCCACCCACAATCGCCCCATGCCTTCCATGCTCCTGACCCTGCTGCTCGCGCTCCTTCCCGGCCCCGCCGCGCAGGAGGGCGCCTCGTCGCTCTGGGCCGGGCTCGAACCGGGCGCGCACGCCGTCGGCTATCGAGCGTTCGACGAGCTCGACGCGTCGCGATCGTTCGGGGGCGAGCGCTCGATCGAGCCGGGGTCGGCGCGTCGACGGCCGGTGCGGATCGACGCGTGGTATCCGGCGGACGCGGGAGGCGCCGGCGAGGCGCTCCGCTTCTTCGACTACGTGGTGCGCGGTGGTGAGGACGCGAGCGCAGCCGCGCGCCGCCTGCCGAGCGCGTCGCCGGTCTTCGAGGGCGCGACACCGGACGCGGCGCTGCGTCTGCTCGGAGAGCGCGTCGCGGCCACGCGCGACGCATCGCCGGCGGGCGGCGCGTTCCCGCTCGTGCTCGCCGTAGGGCGCGTCGACCTGCAGCCGAGCCTGTGCGAGTTCCTCGCCAGCCACGGCTTCGTCGTCGCGTCGGTCGCGGCCGTCGGGCCGTGGGGACCGCGACGCGGCGCGCCGGGACCCGAGGACTATGAGGCCTGCGCGCGCGACCTCGAGTTCGCGCTCGCGCGCATGCAAGCGCACGCGTTCGTCGACGCAGACCGCGTCGGCGTCCTCGGTTTCGGCGGCGGCGGACTGTTCGCGCTGCCCGTCGTGACGCGCAACGCGCAGATCGACGCGTTCGTCAGCTACGAGGCGGGCTTGTTCCTGCCGGCGTTCACACCATCGCTCGAAGCCGTGCCCGGGTTCGAGCGCGAACGCTTCGACGCGCCGCTCCTGCACATCGTGCGCGACGAGCTCGCGCACGACGAGGAACCCGCGCTCATCGAGACCGCGCCCACAGGCAGGACGACGCTCGTGTATCTGCACGCCGCCGGCCTGCACCACCACGACTTGTCCCAGGCGGGCGTGGCGTCGACCGAGGTGCTCGGCCTGCGCCAGGGGCTACGCGGCGCGGTGCGCGACGCGCATCGTGTGCGCGCGCTGTGCACGCTGCGCTTTCTTCAGCACGCGTTGCTCGGTGACGACGCCGCGCGCGCGTGGTTCGATGCGCTCGAGAACGGCGACGTGTTCGATGCGGACGCCGTATCAGCCGTTCGGCTTTGATTCCAGCTAGAGCTTCCGGCTCAGCACCGTCTTCGTGTGCGTGAACGTGGTGACGGCGATGCGTCCGCCCTCGGGCGAGACCTGCGGGGCGTACAGCTCGGTCTCGCCATTCGTCAGCTGTTCGGGCGGTGCGCTGCCGTCGGTGCGCACGCGAAACAGCTGGTGGTGTTCCCCCTCGAGTGCGGTGAACACGACGAACTCCCCGTCCGGCGTGAAGTCGATGCCGCTCAGCTCGCTCAGTGCGCGGTACTCGGCGAGGACGCGCTTCTCGAGCGTGAAGCCGTCGACGATCCAGAGCGTGGTCGCCCCTCCCGGCTCGCGTTCCTCGAGCGCGAGCTCGGGCCCGACCTGCGAGAACGACGCAGCGACGATGTTGCCGTCGATCCCGGGCACCACGAAGTCGCTCTGCGCAACGGGCGCGCCCGACTCCGGGTCGAGCTCGATCCGAACCGGTCGATAGCGACCGGACGCCGGGTCCGCGGCGATGAAGACGACTTCGACACCATCGGGCGACCAGTCCGGCTGACAGACCTCGAAGCCGGCGTTCTTCGAGAGTCGGAGCTCCGCGCCGCCCGCCGTCGCGCGCAGGTAGATGTCGTCGGTCGCGCCACCTCCTCGGTACGACATCGCGGGGCCGGGGCTGCGGTGCGAGTGATAAGCCATCCACTCCCCGCCGGGGCTCCACGCGAGGCCGAAGTCCTCGTGCGGACCGGCGACCAACGTCTCGAGGTCGCCGCGCGGCGCGCCACGCGCATCGAGTTCGACGACACCGATGTCCCAGTTCAACGCCCAGTCGGCGAGCGTGAAGGCGCCGAACATGAACGCGATCCGGTCACCGTCCGGGTGCCACGCGGGATACGAACTCGTCACGTCGAGGAGTGGTGTAACGCTCACGACACTGCCGCGCTCGCGCGCTTTGTTGGCCACGATTCCGACTCCCATCGCTGACGCTTGGTTCGTCCAGACGAGCCGGTCTCCGGCGACGCACGTCACGAGATCGTCGCCGGGACGCTCGACGACGAGCCGTCGCGCCCCCGACTCGACATCGACCGCGAAGATGTCGAGGTCGCGATCGGCGAACGGGTCCTGCTTGGACGCGGCGCTTTCGCGCTCTGCGCCTACGAGGCTCACGAGCACTTCGCGCGCATCACTCGTCCACGCGAG
Source organism: Planctomycetota bacterium (assembly GCA_029259605.1). Taxonomy (GTDB): domain Bacteria; phylum Planctomycetota; class UBA1135; order UBA1135; genus OFTM281. The sequence goes on from JAJDEV010000281.1 coordinate 7,197, forward strand.
GGGGACGCCCTGGTACGAGGTGTCCAGGTTCTCGGCGAGCACGCGCCCCGCCCCACTCTCGAGGTCGACGACGTAGAGGTCGCACCAACCCGCCGCGTTCTGGACGAGATACGCCAGTCGCGCGGCATCGGGCGACGCAGCCCACGACAGCTTGTCCGCATGTGCGCCGAGATAGCTCGGCTCGGCGCGCGCGTCATCGAACAACCACATTCCGTCGCGACCGCCCACGGTCCCGGTGGTGACGAGGCGCGCCGGCGACACGAAGACGAAGTCGAAGAGCGACGGCGGGAGTCCTGTGTCACTCACCTCTCCGCTGTCGAGGTCGAAGATCGCGCGCCGACCGCTCCCCCCACCGGTCACTCCGGCAACGACGAGCCGGTGCCCGAACGATTGCCACGTCGCCCAGCGCACCGACCGCCATCCGATGCGTTCGGCGAGCGGCATCGACGTCGACGCATCGACGTCGAAGAGGAAGATCTCGCCTTCGTTCGGGAACAGGAGATAGCCCCCATCGGCGCAACCGCTCGCCGGACCAGCGAGCACGTCGCCGTACCACGTCCGCGGGTGGTAGCGGTGCAGCTCGGTCACGCCGTCCCCACTGCGCACCGCAGGCGACGCGCCCGGAAGATCCGAAGCGAGGAGCGAGAAGAGGAGCAGCGTTCGTGCGGGATGCAGATTGAACATGAACTGGAATTCTAGCTAGAGATCGATGCTGTTGACCTGCCCGGCGTGGACACGGTCCAACGGAACGCGGCGGACGACTTTTCCTCCGCGAAGGAGCAGCAGCGTCTGCGCTCGCTCGCCAACGGCGAACGTGTCCGAGCACCCGTCGACGAGTGGGAGGCGGCGCGCGGACAAGCGGCGCGTCGCGCTCGAGAAGACGAGCAGGTCAAGCGGACTTCCGTCGCGAGCTTCGACTGCGACCTGATCGGCGACACTCGCGCCGGAGACTCGCACGCGCAAATGGACACGGCGAGCAACAGGAAGGACGAGATCGTCCAGCGGCCCGTCGATGTCGGCGAGCGAGAGGGCGCTCGGCAAGCGACTCGCACTGAACGCCACGATCGCGCGCACGGTCGCGGGCAGGACACCGAGATCGAACTCGCCGTCCGGGCCCGTGACGACCGCGCGGCCCTCGACGCCGTCCGCGAACACGTCGCGCCCGCCGTAGAAGCCCTCGTAGGTTCGCGCCGACACCTTCACGCCCACGCCGGCGAGGCCGCGCCCGTGCGCGTCGACGACGCGACCGCGAACCGGACCGATCGTCGACGGTCGCTCGAACGTGTACGCGTCGCCGCGCGCTCCGGCGGGAATGCGTCCGAGCGATGCCTGCTCGAGCGTGAGGACGTCGAGCGCGACGAGCTCGTAGCTCCGGTCCGCCAAACCGCGGACCTCGAACGCGCCGTTCGCATCGGTGGTCGCCCAGGCGTGCCCGTGCGAAACTCCGGCGAGCGCGCTCTCGACGATGACGGCTCCCTCTTCCTCGATCGAGAACAGCGTCGCGTCGCGCGCCCACACGCGCAGTCCGGCCAAGGGGTCTCCGGCCGTGTCGACGATCGTCCCGGCGATGGCGCGCGACGGTCCGGCGAGGCGCAAGCAGAGCGTGTCGGGCCAGAAGAGCTCGCCCGTGAACTCGTCGCGATCGAGCTCGATCGTCGCCATGCCCGCGCCCTCGCGGAACGCGGTCAAGCGTGAGGACGCGCGGCCGAGCTCGCGGTCGAAGGCGAAGACGCCGTCGTCGTTCGAGCGCGTGGAGTCGAGCCCGAGCGAGACGCGCGCGTCCCGCACCAGGCGTCCGTCGGCGTCGACCACGACTCCGGTGAGCATGTCGCGGTCGATCGGAATGCGCTCGAGTTGCAGCACGACTCGATCGCTCGACACCGGAGGCCAGGCGACTCGCGTCGCCGCGTAGCCCGGCCGCGTCACGACCCATTCCGCGCCGTCGACCAGCGGCAATCGGTCGAGGGCGAAGTCGCCGCCGTCGTCCGTGCGCGCGGCGTACTCGACGGGCTCCGACAGATCCATCACGCAGCCGGGAGCGTTGCGTACCGCGCGCGGGACGACGTAGCGCACGTACGCTCCCTCGACCGCCGCTCCCCCACCGTCGACGACGCGTCCGGAGCAGCGACCGCGGGGGGCGACGACGAGGTTCCAGCGCGCGTCCGCGAGCTCGGGGGTCACGTCGCACGAGAAGACCGTCGCGAACGCGTCGCTGTCTGCGAGCAAGACGCCGGAGACGTGCGGCGTCCGCAGCGCGAAGCTCCCGTCGCCCGCGCTCGTCGTGACGCCGAGCGACGGAGTCGAGTCGGCCGCCGTCACGCGCTCGCCAGGCCGCGTCGCGTGCAGCGTTACGCGCAGGCCGGCGACGGGCGTGCCGAGGGTGTCGAACACGCGACCGCGCAGCTCGACGACACCTTCGCCGATCTCCCCGGCGCGCGCGTCCGTCGACGGCGACAATGCTGCGCCAGGCACTTCGATCGGCGCGCGCGTCGCAGGACGCCCGTTCGATGCGGCGCGCGCGACCGAGGTCGAGCTCGGCGCAGCGACCGCGGAGAGCGGCACTTGGTCCTTGTTTCCGGATGCGCCGGGCTCGCGATCGCCCGTCGTGAGGCGCGCGAAGACGAGCACCGCGACGACGGCGGCCGCGATGGCCGCGCCCGGCGCCAACCATGCTCCGCCGATCACCGTCGTCGTCGCCCACCTCGGAACCGGCACGCCGGCGAACGGCGCGAGTGCGATGGCCCACGCTCGATCGTCGCCGTCGTAGCGTGCGTCGAGCTTGCGACGCAGCCGCTCGAGGCCGCGCGCGAGTCGCGTCTTCACGGTCGAGACGGGAAGCCCGAGCTCGATCGCGATCGCATCCGGCGTCTTCTCATCGAGGTAGCGCATGAGAATCACGGATCGGTAGATCTCGTCGAGCTCGGTCACCACGCGCACGACCTCGCCGTGCACCGCGGCGCGCGCGACGAGGTCCGCCGTCGACGGGAGGCGCTCGTCCTTCGCGACCGACGACTCTCGCGCGCGCCGGCGCGCCGCGGCGCGACGTAGCTTGAACACGCGGTTCCTCAGCACGCCGGCCAGCCAGGCGCGCGTGGGCAGTGGGCCGGTGCGGGCGCGCTCGAGCCCGATGAGCCACGTCTCCTGCGAGACGTCGTCGGCGAGGTCCTCGTCGCCCAGGAGCCGCCGCGCCAGCGCGCGGACCCAGCCAGCCTCCGCGAGGAGCGCGTCGAGTTCCATCGAGTCGTAGGTCGCCATGATCGGTTGCCGAGAAGTCCCCGCGGCCGCGCATCGGGACTCAGAAGATTCGGATCCGGTGAACTTCGCGGCGAGTCGCGCGCGGGGCCTTTATGATTGCAGCGACAGGAACCGATGCTCGAAGGACGACCCCGAATGCAGGACTCGAAACGGATGCTTACACGCTCACTCGCGGCGCTGATCGCGCTCACGCCGCTCACCTTCGCCCAATCGAAGCAGGACGACCTGCGCGCGAGGTACGAACAGAAGCTCGAGCACGAGTTCATCGAGCACGGGGGATGGATCACCGACTTCGACCAGGCGCGCGCGAAGGCCAAGGCCGAGGACAAGGCGATCTTCGTCTACTTCTCGCGCTCGTACGCTCCGTGAGGCCCGTGCACCTCGCTGGAGCGCGGTCCGCTCTCCGACAAGAAGTTCCCCGAGTTCGCTGAGAAGGTCGTCCCCTTCCTCCACATCACGACGCACCTCGACGGAAAGAAGTACGACGAGCTGCTCACCGAGATGGGAGGCACCGGGTTTCCGACGCTCATGTTCCTCAACTCCGATGGCGCGCCGATCCTGACGCACTCCGGTCCGCGCACCGTTTCGGCCTTCGACGACTCGCTCGAGAACGTCGACGCGTTCCGAGCGCTGATGGCGAAGGCCGCGGCGGGCGACGCGAGGGCCGCGACCACGGTGCTGATCCAACAGTTGCAGTTGGGCTGGTTCGACCTCGAAGAGGCGCAAGCCCGCGTCGCGAAGCTCACGAAGGTGAACCCGCGGCAGGAGAAGATCCTCGACCAGCTGCTGATCGAGACCGAGGTGCGTTCGATCGCGGAGGCTGCGCAGAACAACCGGAAGAAGCGCCAAGAAGCCGGCAAACACTTCCACGCGATGTGGGAGGCGAAGCGCATCCCCGTGTCGGAGGGGCAGCTCTTCTCATTCTGGATGATGATCGCCGACTACGCCGAGCACGAGTACGACGAGAAGCTCTTCAAGTCCGCGGTCGACGGGTTCCGCCGCAGCCTCGACGGCAACCGCTACCGCCGCTACCTCGAGGCGCTCGAGGCGCGACTGAAGAAGCTCTAGCCCGGGTTATTCATGAGCCTTCACCGAGCTCGACGCAGCTGCGCACCAGATCAGCACTTCCCTCCCTCGGCGCGGCGAAGCCTCATGAAGAACCCGCGCTAGCAGACTGTGGCAAAAGTCATTCACCCGCAGAACGCCGTCCTCCACTCCGGCTTAGCCCCCGAAAGCCTCGCCGAATCCACCGCTTCGCCTACGTTTCCGGAGACCAACCCGGAGCGGATGCCGACGCTCTGCGGGCGAAGCACTTTCGCCACA
>JAJDEV010000282.1 GCA_029259605.1 Planctomycetota bacterium
CTAGCAGCCCGTGGTGAAACTCACGCCATCGTCGGAGGGTGATGGATCCGTGCTGGCAAGGCGCGCTGACGACGCGTATTGGTGGATACTCGGAGGAGGCGGAACGCAGGCAGCGCGGATCCAGCGCCGTTCGACGATGGCGTGAGTTTCACCACGGGCTGCTAGCCCGGGTTCTTCATGCGGCTTTGCCGAGGTCGACGCAGGTGCGCGGCAGATCAGCGCGTCGCGACCGAAGCGCGTGCAGGCGACCTGGACGGGTCGTCGAATCCGGTGAGGGAGGGAAGTGCTGAGATGGCGCGAAGTTGCGTCGGTCTCGGTGAAGCCTCATGAATGATCCGGGCTAGCACGCTGTTGCGAACGTGCTTCGCCCGCAGAACGTCGACATCCACTCCGAATTGGTCGGCGGGAACGTACGCGACGGTCGGGCCGCGGTCGGACTGGAAATGGCCGGGAGCTCGTGACGGCGGCCTTCCGCTCCACAGGATGCATACCGAGAATCGCGCGCGGTTGCGCCTTGCGGCCAACCGGAGAGGGTTCGATGCCGTACGCTCATTCCGCCTGGTTCTCCCCAGGCTGCGGCCGCCTCGAACCGACCATAGATCCATGAGCACGATGCGCACGCCTTCGTTCCGTACCTTCGGACTGACCCTCGTCCTTTCCCTCACCGCCGGAACGCTGGCATTCGCCGGGCAGGCGGACGACCTCGCGCCCGAGGGCGACGAGGCCGGCGTCGCGGTGGCGATCCTCGGCGCGCTCGAGCAGGTTCACTACGAGGACGTCGTGATCGACGACGCGTTCTCGGAGGGGCTGCTCCACAGCTACCTCGACACGCTCGATCCGTCGCGCTCCGCGTTCCTCGCGAGCGACGTCGACGAGTTCGAGCGGCGCTTCGGGCTCGGGCTCGACGACGCGCTGCTTGGCGGCGACCTGAAGCCGGCGTTCGAGATCTTCAATCGCTTCCACGACCGCGTCGTCGGGCAGCTCGAGTTCTTCGTTCAAGCGGTGGGCGGGCTGGAGGTGCTCGCGTTCGACGTCCCCGAGAGCGTCGTCATCGACCGCAGCAAGGACGCGTGGCCAGAGACCGAGGCGGACGCGCGTGAGCTGTGGCGCAAGCGCTTCAAGAACGAGGTGCTCGTGATGCGCCTCAACGACCGCTCGAACGACGAGATTCGCACGGCGCTCGAACGACGCTTCGAGAACCAGCTCCGGCGCTTCGAGCAGACGCGCAGCCGCGACGTCTTCAGCCTGTTCATGAACACGGTGACGGGCGCCTTCGACCCGCACACGAGCTACTTCCCGCCGCGCGACGCCGAGAACTTCGACATGCAGATGTCGCTCTCGTTCCAGGGCATCGGTGCGCAGCTGAGCGCCGACGGTGAGTTCACGAAGATCGTGCGCCTCATCCCCGGCGGGCCGGCGGAGGAGAGCGGTCAGGTCCACGCCGCGGATCGCATCCTCGCGGTGGGGCAGGGCACCGACGGCGAGATGGTCGACGTAGTCGGCTGGCGCGTCGACGACATCGTCGAACTCATTCGCGGCCCCAAGGACACCGCCGTGCGGCTCGCGCTCCGTTCGGGCGACGCGGTCGACGGCCAGCAGGTCGTCACGCTGACGCGCGCGCGCGTGAAGCTCGAAGAGCAAGCCGCGAAGGCCGAGCGCATCGAGGTCGAGCGCGACGACCGCAACTGGAACATCGGAGTCATCGACCTCCCGACGTTCTACGCCGACTTCGAGGCCGCGCGCGCGGGGGCCGAGAACTACAAGAGCAGCACGCGCGACGTGTACAAGCTGCTCGAGGAACTGACGTCCGAAGGTGTGGACGGCATCGTCGTCGACCTGCGCGGCAACAGCGGCGGCTCGCTCGACGAGGCGCGCACGTTGAGCTCGCTCTTCCTCGGTCGCGGCCCGGTCGTTCAGATCCGCAACGAAGAGGGCAGGGTGCAGGTGCTCGGCTCGAAGCAACGCGCGGTGTACGACGGGCCGCTCGTCGTGCTCGTCGATCGGCTGAGCGCGTCCGCGTCGGAGATCTTCGCGGCCGCCATCCAGGACCGCGGCCGCGGGCTCGTTCTCGGAAGCGACACGTTCGGGAAGGGCACGGTGCAGACGTTCCGCTCGCTCGCGACCGGGCAGCTCAAGTACACGCAGGCGAAGTTCTACCGCGTGAACGGCGGCAGCACCCAGGTGCGCGGCGTCGTGCCGGACATCGCCTTCCCGTCGGTGTACGACATGGAGGACGTGGGGGAGGGCGCGCTGCCCGCCGCGCTGCCGTGGGATCGGATTCGGGCGCTGGACGCGACGCGACCGGGCTTCGAGCACGTGCTGCCCGAACTCCGCGCCAAGCACGCGAAGCGCGTCGCTTCCGACCCGGCGCTCGTGCGTCAGGCGGCCGAGCTCGCCCTTTACGGCGAGGCGCGGAAGCGCACGGAGATCTCGCTCGTCGAGGCCGAGCGGCGCAAGCAGACGAACGCCGACGAGCAGCGCTTGCTCGAGATCGCGAACGCAGAGCGCGAGGCCCGCGGGCTGGAGTCGGTCGCCGACGTCGACGCGCTGCGCGAGGCGGAGACCGACGACGACCGCGACGTCTTCCTGCGGGAGGCGGCCGAAGTGCTCGTCGACCTTGCCGCTTCGACCCGCGTCGCCGCGCGCTGAGCGCGGCGCGGGCGGTCGCTACGCGGCGTCGTCGCGCATGACCCCTTCGATGCGCTTGTCGGGGATCAACCACATGAACGCGACGAAGGCGTAGAGCGCGCCGGCGATCCACGGCTCGACGAAGGTGCATCCGATCGCGACGACGTAGAGCACCGGCGAGAGCTTGCCCTTGAGGTCACGGCCGATCGCTTGCGCGAGCAACGAGGTCTCCCCGTGCGTCCGGATGATCGCGCCCTGCAGCATCCGTTACGCGATGCCCGCCATGAGGAGCACGCCGCCGTACAACGCCGTCGGCATCGCCGCGAACTCGTTCGTTCCCATCCACGCCGTCACGAACGGAACGAGCGAGAGCCAGAAAAGCAGATGCAGGTTGGCCCACATGATGCGCGCGCTCGCGTGCTCGATCGTGTGGAACAGGTGGTGGTGGTTGTTCCAGTAGATCGCGACGTACAGGAAGCTGAGCACGTAGCTCAGGAAGACGTGCAGCAACGGGCGCAGGTCCTCGAGGCGCGCCGCGTGCTCGGGCGCCTTCATCTCGAGGACCATGATCGTGATGACGATGGCGAGCACGCCGTCGCTGAATGCTTCGAGTCGAGTCTTTCCCAATGCGGTCCCCGCTGAGTGGCGTCGAGCTGTCACCCAACGATCGCGGTCGAGGCGAGTCGCGTCAAGCGGACGCGCGCCCACCGCGCGTGACGAGGCCGCGGATCACGACGTAGAACACCGGCGTGAACAAGAGGCCGAACAGCGTCACGCCGAGCATGCCCGAGAACACCGTGGTTCCGATCGCCTGGCGCATCTCGAAGCCGGCGCCCGTCGCGAAGACGAGCGGGACGACGCCGAGAATGAACGAGAAAGCGGTCATCAGGATCGGGCGCAGGCGCAGGCGGCAGGCCTCGATCGCGGCGTCGAACCGGTCGCGCCCCGCGTCCTCGAGCTGCTTGGCGAACTCGACGATCAGGATCGCGTTCTTCGCCGCGAGGCCGACGAGCACGATGAAGCCGATCTGCGTCAGGACGTTGTTGTCCATCCCGCGCAGGAGCAGTCCGCACACCGCGCCGAGCAGACACATCGGAACGATGAGAATGATCGCGAGCGGCAGCGACCAGCTCTCGTACTGCGCCGCGAGGAGCAGGAACACGAAGACGATCGCCAGGAAGAAGACGAGCAGCGCGGAGTCCCCGCCCTGGCTCTCCTGATACGCGAGGTCGACCCACTCGAACGTGTAACCGGGCGGCAGGTCGCCCGCCAAGCGCTCCATGGTCGCGATCGCTTGCCCGGTGCTGTACCCGCGCGCGGTCGCACCGCCGACCTCGGCCGCGGGGTAGAGGTTGTGGCGCACGACGCGATCGGGACCCGTGACGCGCTCCATCGAGAGCAGCGAGCCGAGCGGAACGATCGCGCC
>JAJDEV010000283.1 GCA_029259605.1 Planctomycetota bacterium
CCTCGAACGGCGCTGGATCCGCGCTGCCTGCGTTCCGCTTCCTCCGAGGTTCCACCAATACGCGTCGTCAGCGCGCCTTGCCAGCACGGATCCATCACCCTCCGACGATGGCGTGAGTTTCACCACGGGCTGCTAGCGCTCGACGTCGAGCTCGGGCAGCGCGGCCTCGAGCCGCGCAACACCCTCGTCCGTGACGCTCGTCTGCCACAGGTAGAGCTGGCGTAGGTTCGCGAGACCGTGGAGCGCGTCGAGCCCCGCATCGGTGACGGCCGTGCCGACGAGGTTCAGATAGACGAGCGCTTCGAGCGCTCCGACCGTGCGCAGAGCGTCGTCTCCGATCTGCGTGCGATCGAGCCGCAGCCGCGCGAGCCGCGGGAACGCCTTCAGCTTCGCGACGCCGGCGTCCGTCACCTTCGACCGCGAGAGGTCGAGCGCGACGAGGTCCGCTTCCAATCCGTCGAGCAACGCGAGCGACGCGTCGGTGGTGCGCTCGACGGCGAGCCCGAGGTTCACGTCGAAGTCGTTCGATTCGAGCGAGACGCGTCCCGCGAATCCGCCGTGCTCGACGATCGCACGCGCGATCGCGTCGCGGTCGGGCGCGGGCGCGGGCGCGTCGGTCGATGCCGTTTCGTTCGACGCTTCGGGCGCCGCGGGCGCGGCCTCCTCGACGGGCGGCGCCACCGGTGCGCCTCCCGCTTCCGTTCCAGGATGCGGCACCTCGGGCGAGCTCGCGCCCTGGTCGATCCAGTCGACGATGAGCTGGATCTGCTCGGCGGTGAGCGGGTCCCCGCTCGCCGGCATGATGTCGTCGGAGTCGGCGGGCAAGCGAACCAGCTGCGCGAGCACGCTCGCCGCGGCGTCGCCGGGCTGGATGACCCAGTACTCACGGTCGCCCGTGAACACCTCCCTCATGTCGTGCAAGCGCAGCCCCGCCTTCGCGCGCCCCTTCGCACCGTGGCACTTGCCGCAGCGCGCTTCGAAGATCGGCGCGATCTGGGTGAGGTAGTCGACGCCGGTGCGGACTGGATCGGCGGGCGTCGGGTCCGCGACGGTTCCGATCGGCTCGATGTCCGGTTCGGGTTCGGGCTCGGGATCCGACGGCTCCGGATCGGGATCGGGCGTGACGACGATCGGCTCGGTTCCCGACGTGGGAGCCGGATCGGGGTCCGTCGTCGACGGCGGCCCCGGATCGGCAGGCGGCGCCTGCGACTCGAACGACTCCCAGAGGTAGCCCTCGCCGTAGACCATCTCGCCGCCGAGGTGCGAACCGAACAGGACGAGCAGCGCCGCGCCACCGAGCAGGATGCGGTACCGCAGCACCGAACCGGGCGAACGCCCGGACATCGTGCGCGACGCGATGAACGCGATCACCGCCACGACGGCTGTCGCGACGCCCACCCAACGGTGCCAGAGGAGCTCGCTCTCGACCCCGCGCCCGGGCGGATCGAAGTCCGCGTACAACCAACCGAAGAGCGCGGCGGCGACCGCGCCGAAGGCCCCGAACGCCAGGCACGTCGTCGCGGACGCGGAGGCTTCGCGCTCGCGCTTCACGAACGCGAACCAGCCCTCGATCACGCCTGCCACGAGCAGCAGCGCGATCGGAAAGTGCACGACCAGGGGGTGAAGTCGTCCGAGGAATTGGAGCAAGGCGTTCGGCGTCGGGTCCATCGGGCTGAGGGCGGCGGATTGTACCCGTCGATTCCCTATTATCCCCCCCATGCGGATCGAACGTTTGGCGTCGGAGCGCGAGGTCGCGCAGCGCGCGGCGGATGGCGTCGCCCGTGCGCTCGCAGCGAAACCGAACGCGAACCTGATTCTCCCTGCGGGACGGACGCCGGTCCTGTTCTGCGACGAGATCGTTCGTCGCCATCGCGCCGGCGAACTCGACCTGTCGCGCGCGCGCTTGTTCCAGCTCGACGAGCTCGTCGGCGTCGCGCCCGCCGACGCGCGCAGCTTTCACGCGTTTCTCGGTTCGCACGTCATCGCTCCCGCCGGACTCGACCACGAAGGCGTGTTTCTCCTCGACGGTGCCGCGTCGAGTCCCGACGACGAGATCGCGGCGCATCGGGACGCACTCGCGAACGCCGGTGGCGCGGACCTCGCGCTGCTCGGCATCGGGCGCAACGGGCACGTCGCGTTCAACGAGCCGGGCTCGCAGCGCACGGATCGCGGGCGGCGTGTCGCGCTCGCCGAGACAACGCTCGAGGGACTGCGGCTCGCCTTCGAGCCGAACGAGCTGCCGACCGAGGGCATCACGCTCGGCATCGGCGAGCTCCTCGACGCGCGCGCGATCGTGTTGCTCGCCACCGGCGCGTCGAAGGCCGCCGTCGTCTCACGCTTGATCGCGTGCGAAGCTCCGGATCCCGTTCTGCCCGCATCGCACTTCGTCGGTCACGCGGACTTCCGCGTGCTCGCCGACCCCGAAGCCCTCACGGCGGCCCCCGTCTGACACGGGGGAACCGCGCTCAATCGAGCGCGCGCACGCGGATGTTGCGGTAGGCGACCCGATCGCCGTGGTCCTGGAGCGCGATGTGTCCGCGCTCGTTCAACCCGTAGTCCGGCATCGCGTCGAATTTGCTGGCCTTCACGAGCGCGCGCCAGTCGTCGTTCCACAGGTCGTACTCGACGACGAGGTGGCCGTTGAGCCAGTGCTTCACGTGCGCACCGTCGACCAAGAGGCGTCCCGCGTTCCATTCGCCCGGCGCGTGCGTGAAGTCCCGCGGCGGCGCGTGCAGCGCGTAGTTCGACGCGGCCGCGTGGCGCTCGTCGCCGTCGGGGCCGAGCACGACGTTGTCCAGCACCTGGTACTCGGGACCGGTCTCGTACGTCGCGCCGTGGTCCTCGCTCACGTGCCAGATCACGCCGCTGTTCGCGCCCTCGTCGACACGCCATTCGAAGCGCAGGTCGAAGCTGCCGAATTGCTCGCGCGTGATCAGGTCGCCGCCGGCGTCGGCGCGCGTCAGCGCACCGTCGATGATCTGCCAGCCGGCGGGCACGGTCTCGGACTTGTACCCACGCCACGCGTCGAGCGACGAACCGTCGAAGAGCGGCGTCCACTCGGTCGATTCCTTGCTGGATGTTCCGAGACACGAACCGAGGAGCAGGGCGAGCGAGACGGCGGCGAGGGCGGGGATGCGCATGACTTTCCTTCGTGAGCTGTCGAACGCGCTCATTGCGCGACGGATTGGGTTCGCGAGCGGCCGGGATAGAAGAGCAAGAGGAACGCGAGGCAGACGAGCGACGCCCACATCGGCGCGGAGAAGAGCTTCGTGTAGTTCACACCACCGTCGTCGGTCGCCCAGCCGGCGACCGACGCGGCGACCTTGCTGCCGACGATGACGCCCACGCCGATGATGACCAGGTTGAAGAGGCTCTGCGCGCTCGCGCGCACGTCCGGCTTGCACTCCTCGTCGACGACCATGAACGCGACGAAGATGAAGCAGCCGAAGCAGAACCCGTGCAGCGCGATGCCGATCATCAGCGTCGCCATGGTCGGGAGCGGAATGGCGTCCACCTGCGCGAAGAGCAACATGCGCAGCGCGTAGGCGACGAGCCCCGCGGCGAGCAGCGTCTTGCGCGAGAAGCGCTTGGCCACGAGCGGAATCGCGCCGAGCACGAGCACCTCGCTCATCTGCCCCACCGTCATCAGCCCCCCGCCACCCGCGCCGAAGAGGGTCGACATCCAGCGCGGCGCATCGAGCTGCTTCGCGCCGAGGAACGGCTCGGCGTGCACGAAGTAGAACTGGTGGATGCAGCTGACCGGCACGGCGAGCAGGAACAGCGTGATCAGCGGTTGCACGCGGATCGAGCCGAGGGCCTCGAGGGTCGCGTTCTTCTGTTCGCCCTTCGACGGCGGCGTGCTCGGCAGCGTCAAGCAGTACGCGCCCATCACGACGCCGAGGAGCGCGCTGAGCCGGAAGGCGTCCGCCTTGCCTGCGGCCTGCGCGGCGAGCACGGCTTCCGGTGTGACGCCCGCGCCCGACGGAGTGTGCGAGAGCGCGAGCCACTGCCCCATCATCAAACCGACGGCGATCCAACCGAACGTGCCCCAGAGTCGCACCTTGCCGAAGTCGCGATCGCGGTCGGGCAGGTGGTGGAACGCGAGCGAGTTCGTCAGCGAGAGCGTCGGTGCGTACACCAGCCCGTAGACGAGCGAGAACACGAGGAAGCCGCTCGACGATTCGATCGTCGCGAGCTGCCAGATCAGGACCGCGCCGACGAGGTGGCTGATCGCGAGGAACTTCTCGGTCGCGAAGTAGCGGTCGGCGACCTGGCCCGCGACGAACGGACCGATGATCGCGCCGATCGCGCCCGCGGCGAACATGTTGCCGATGTCCGCGCCTTCCATGCCGCGGTGGCCCGCGAGGAACGACCACAGGAACGGAAGCCACGCTCCCCAGATCGCGTACTGGAGGAACATCATCGTCGACAGACGGATGTTCAGTCCTCGGTCGAGCGGACGGGCGACGGATGCGCTCATGTTCGGATCGGCGGGGTGGAAAGGGATCGAATCCGCGCGCAGCCGCACTCGGCGCCCGGTGTGGCGGACACCTTACCGAATGCCCTTTGGCGGCGCCGCCGCGCGCATGGATCTAGCAGGCCGTGGTGAAACTCACGGCCTGCTAGCCCGGGTTCTTCATGAAGCTTTGCCGAGATCGACGCTGATGCGCGACAGATCAGCGCTTCGCGACCGAAGCGCGTGCAGTCGACCTTCACGGGTCGTCGAACCCGATGAGGGAGGGAAGTGCTGAGATGGCGCGTAGCTGCGTTGATCTCGGTGAAGCCGCGTGAATGATCCGGGCTAGGAGTCCGAGAACGCCGCGTCGAACGCGACGTTCGAGCGCGCGAAGTCGAGCTGCCGCGTGAAGTCGCAGGCCTCGGCCGCACCGTGTTCGCGATCCATCTCGGGGTCCTCCCACTCGACCGTGAGCGGCCCGTCGTACCCGGCGCGGTTCAGCGCGCGGACGACACCCTCGAAGTCGATCGAGCCGCGCCCCGGCGAGCGGAAGTCCCAGAAGCGCCCCTCCGTACCGAAGTCCGTGTGGCCGCCGAAGACCCCGATCGGCGTCGGGCTGTCCGACCACCAAACATCCTTCACGTGCACGTTCCACACGCGGTCACCGAGCTCGCGCAGGAAGCCGACGTAGTCGACGCCCTGGTAGCCGAAGTGCGACGGGTCGAAGTTGAAGCCGAAGTTCGGGTGCGCGTCGATGGCGGCCAGCGCACGCTTCGCGGTGACGATGTCGAACGCGATCTCGGTCGGGTGCACTTCGAGCGCAAAGCACACGTCGCTCTCCTCGAACGCGCCCAGGATGCGCTTCCAACGCTGCGCGAAGTCGGCGAAGCCCGCCTCGATCCGCTCCGGCGACACCGGAGGGAACGAGTAGAGCAGGTGCCAGATGCTGCTGCCGGTGAAGCCGTTCACGACCGTGCGCCCCGACTTCGCGAGTTGCGCGCGCACGTCGTCGGGCGCCGCGTCGAAGAAGCGACGCGCGGCGCGCGCGGTGTCCATGACCTCGAGCGCCGCGCGCTCGCGCACGCCCTCGGGATCGCCGTCGCCGTAGATGCTCTCGGGCAGGATCGACTTGTGACGCTCGTCGATCAGATCGCACGTCGCCTGCCCGACGAGGTGCGTGCTGATCGCATAGCAACCGAGGTCGTGCGCGGTGAGCACGGCCCACTGCGCCTTGCAGTACCCGTCGTCCTCGAGTGCGCGCTGCACGTCGAAGTGGTCCCCCCAACAGGCGAGCTCGAGCCCGTCGTACCCCATGTCGCGCGCCTTCCTTGCAAGCACCTCGAGCGGCAGATCAGCCCATTGACCGGTGAACAAACAGACGGGACGCGACATCGGGTTCTCCTGGCAGGACGTCGAAGCGAGACGATGCGACAATACGGAGTCGCACACCGAACGGAAGAAAGGCAACGGAAAGTGCCGCACCAAGATCGACCACGACTCCCACGACGCATCGGCCACCAGATCTTGTGACGGGGAGTCGTGGTCGATCTTGGTGCGGCACTTTCCGTTGC
>JAJDEV010000284.1 GCA_029259605.1 Planctomycetota bacterium
CCCCCGAACCACCCGAACCGTCACGATCCGACGAACGTCAACAACTCCCCGTCCCCAGGACCTCCACCAACGGAGAGAAACGCGTTCGGAACTCCCCTCCGCGATTCGCCCCCCCGAACCACCCGGACCGTCAACAACTCCCTGTCCCCGGGACTTCCACCGTCGCAGAGGAGCGTCAACAAGTCTCGCTCCCCGGGACTCCCACCGGACCAAAGGAACACGTCCGGAACTTCTCTCCGCGATACGATTCGCGCCATCGAACGCCCCCGATTCCCATACCCCGAGCACCCCCACGTACGCCCGCGAAGCGGGCTGCTTAGCGGGCGGCTTCGTCGAAGGGCGTGACGATGCGACCGTGCAGCCGGAACGCCTTGGGATCGATCGAAAGCTCGAACAGCGCCGCGCGCGCGATCTCGGCGGCGTCGTACGGACGTGCGTAGCGCTTCACGAGTTCGCCCACGAAGCGCGGCTTCATCGCGGTTTCGAAGGCGTCGATCTCGAGTTGCACCACGCTCTCGAAGGCGTCCGCGTTCTCGGGTGAGACGGCGCCGAACTTCTCACCCGGGAAGTCGCGCTTGAGCACCATCTTCTCGATGCGCGGTCGTTCGATGTCCCAGTTGATCGCGAGCGTGCTGTCGAGCTCGGCGTCGTACTGCGCGATCGCGCGCGTCGTCTTGCGCATCGCGCGCGGGTTCAGGTAGGCGACGAAGTCGGCGTTCGGCATGCCCGCGTTGACGAGCGACTGGAACCAGTTGTCGTTCGCGAGCGTGCCCTTCTTCAGGCGGTAGGTCACCCACGCTTGCCCCGCGAGTTCGTGGCTGTTCGTCACGATGAAGTACTTGCGGCCCGCGTTGCCGAAGATCTCGATGGTCGAGATGTGCCCCGTGCCCGGAACGGCGAAGTGGTGGTACTCGGTGACGGTCGCGCTCTCGACCTCGTTCGTGAACACGCCCCCCTTGCCGGGGTTGCGCCCCTGGATCCCGAACGCGGCCTGGTTCGCGCTGATCTCCTTCGTGAAGCGCGACAGCGTGTCCGAATCGTCGACCTCGAACACCGCGGCCCAGGCCGCGACCTTCGCGTCGTCGTGCGGCGGAGCGTCCGCTCCCGTGTCGGGCGGATAGTCGTGGTCGCGCATGAAGAACGCGACGCGATCACCGAACGACGCGCTGATGTCGCCCAGGACGGGATAGATGTCGGAGTAGCCCCACACATCGCGAATCGGACTCTCGAGGAGCTCGAGCGTCGCCGGATCGATCGACTTCGCCAGCTCGCCGAGCAGGTCGTTCAGCGGGGCGCGCCCGAACACGAAGATGCCCACGTCGGCCGGCGCCATCGCGGCGAACTCGAAGATCTCGCGCCGGTCGAAGCCGCGCTCGCGATACGCTCGCTTTTGCAACGGCGTCATCAGCTCGGCGGACAGCTTCCCGGTCGCGTCGAAGCGCAAGCCGTTCTGGAAGGACGCGGTCGTCATCACGTCGCGCACCATGCCGAGCTGGAAGAGCTTGCCCGCGAACGCTTCGACCATGACCTCCGAGCGAGGGTCGGGCCACGCGCCCGTGAGGCCGAGGTTCTCGATCAGCGCCTGCTGGTCGATGTAGAAATTGAACTGGTCGTCGATGCTGCTGTCGCCGACGAGCGCGGTCGTCTTCGCGACCGACTCGGTCGACGCGCTCGCCGAATCGGAGCGCAGCCGGGCGACGTGGTCGGCGTACTGCGCGGAGAGGCCGAAGGAGTCCTCGCCGCGGCCCTGCTCGAACACGTGCGCCTGGCGAATCAGTTCGGTGGACGTCGACACGACGATGACGTCGAGGATGCGCGTGAAGTGGATCGGGCGTGGCAGCTGACCACCCGCGAGCGTGAACCCGTCGGGAATCTCGCTCATCGTGATCCCCTGGCCGCGCAGGTCGAGCAGGCCGGAGCGGATCACCTCGGCGCCAAGCTTGCCCAGCCAGCTCGCGCGCCCGTAGACCGCCCAGTCCGCCTGGGCGAGGTCACTGCCTCGAAAGTAGCCGCCGAGCGCGATCTCGCGGCCGCCGAACGCCTCGAGCGGATCGATGTCGATCGGCGCCTGCGCAAGGCTCTGATCGAGCTCGGCCATCAGCCCGTCGACGTCGATCGAATCGAGCAGCTCGCGTACGGCGTCGAACTCGAGGATCGCGCGCCCGTGGGGGCTGGCCTCGAACTTGTCCGCGAAGGCGAGGCGCGGCAGCGGATCGAAGTCGTCGATCAGGTTCGGCTCGGTGACGAAGAAATCGACGTCGCGCGGCACCAGCGTCGAGAGCTTGTACTCGAACGTGCCCTCGAACGGATTGAAGAAGAAGTGCGTGAACGCCCAGAACACGGCGAGCGCGAGCAGCGCGAGGCCGGACAGGACGTACTTGACGAGACGAGACTTCATGGACCGCGGGGGATTCTATGGAGTGAACCCGTCCACGACGACCCGCGAGTCTCCGTCTTCCCCCCACGCCGCGTCTTCCCAACTCCGTCGAAGCGCCCCAGAATGCGACGATGCAATTCGCAGATCGCATCGCCCGAATCGAGCCTTCCATCACGCTGACGCTGGATGCGCGGGCCAAAGCGCTCGCCGCAGCAGGTCATGACGTCGTGAGCATGGCGGTCGGAGAGCCGGACTTCCCCGCGCCGCTCGTCGCTCGCGAAGCGGCGCTCGAACGCGTGCGGAGCGGCGACGTGCGCTACACGCCGGCGGCCGGAACGCCGGGGCTGCGCGCCGCGATCGCCGACACCCTGTGCGAAACGCGGGGCGGAGAATGGACGAGCGACAACGTCACCGTGTGCCACAGCGCCAAGCACGCGCTCTCCGCGTCGCTCCTCGCGCTCGTCCAGCGCGGTGACGAGGTGCTCGTTCCGTTGCCCGCGTGGGCGAGCTACTTCGACCTGATCCGCATCGCCGGCGCCGAACCGGTGCTCGTTCCGTCCCCGTCCGACGCGGACGGCTTCCATCCCGACTTCGACGCCTTGCGCGCCGCGCTCACGCCGCGCACGCGCGTCGTCATGATCAACTCGCCGAACAATCCGTCGGGCACGGTCTGGTCGAACGAGGAGATCCAGGGCATCGCCGACTTCGCGGTCGAGCACGACCTGGTCATCCTCTCCGACGAGATCTACCGCGCGCTCGTCTACGACGGGTGCGAGGCGCTGAGCCCCGCGTCCGTCTCGCCCGAGGCACGCGCGCGCACGATCGTCATCGACGGCGCGAGCAAGTGCTTCGCGATGACCGGCTATCGCATGGGCTTCGTCGCGGGACCGCGCGAGTTCGCCGCCGCGATCGCGAAGCTGGGCAGCCAGACGAACGGCTCGCCGAACACCGTCGGACAGGTCGCCTACGAGGCGGCGCTGCGCGGGAACCCGCCCGAGCTCGAGGAGATGCGCGCGGCCTTCGCCGAGCGGCGCACCGTGCTGCTCGACGGGTTGAGCGCGCTCGGTCTCGATACGCCCGCGCCCCACGGCGCGTTCTACGCCTTCCCGAACGTGAGCGAACACCTCGACGCGCGCGGTTCGGTCGGCTTCTGCGAGGACCTGCTCGAACAGCAACGACTCGCGCTCGTGCCGGGCTCGGCCTTCGGACTCGACACGCACGTGCGGCTCTCGTACGCGACGAGCACCGAGCAGATCAACGAGGCCCTGCGGCGCCTCGGCGTGTTCCTCGCTCAGGGCGTCCAGCCCGCGCGTTCCGCGAACCAGTAGAACGCGACGATCGCGACGGCGACCGACGACAGCTTGCGCAGACGCCGCGTCACGAGTCCGTCGCCTTCGCCGCGCGCGATCTGCGCGCGCGGCAGCTTCGCGAGCGCGACGAACACGAGCGCGAGCCCGCTCACGACGGCGAGCTGACCCGCCTCGACGCCGAGGTTGAAGCCGAACAACGCGGTGACGACGAGGCTCTCGCCGGCGAGCGCGTCGCCGAGAAAGCCGGCGAAGCCGAGCCCGTGCAACAGCCCGAAGGCGAACGCCTCGATCCACGCGACGCGCGCCTTGTCGCGCAGCAGGTTCTCGCACGCGACGTAGGCGATGGAGAGCGCGATCGCGAGCTCGACGAAGCGCGACGGAATGCTGCCGAGGAACCCCTCGGGATCGAGCGCGGCGAAGCCCAGCGTGATCGAGTGCGCCACCGTGAACGCGGTGACGACGCCGAGGAGGCTCCGCATCCGCGGCGCGGCGACGAGCAGCATGAGCAGGAACGCGAGGTGGTCGTACCCCTCGAGGATGTGCGCGAATCCGAGCCGTGCGAAGAACCCGAAGACGCCTGGGCGACGCACGTTCTCCGGTTCGAACAGGAAGCGTGGCTGGTCCGCGCGCAGCAGCGCGCGCACCTCGGGCTCGTCGTGCCAGAAGACGCTGACGAAGTCGCGGTGGTACGGATTGGCTTCGAGGAAGAGCCGCGATTCGATCGCGAACGTCTCGAGATCGTTCGCCGCCTCGAACTCGAACTGCGCCTCCATCCACTGGAAGTCGAACGGCGACTCGCGCTCGTCGGGGGCCAGCGCGAGGCGGGTCACGCGCCCCTCGAGCGGCGCGCCGTCACCGGCGCCCACGAAGAGCTGCCAGCGTCCGAGCAGGTAGCTCCCGATCGCGTCGCTCCCGGCCCCCAGCTCCGCCTCCGAATAGACGCCGTCGCGGTCCAGGTCGAGCCGCGGCATCAGCTCGATGAGGCTCAGCGACTGCAGGCGCATCGACACGCGCACGGAGCTCCCCTCGACGACGACGCGCGTGCGGCTCATCGAGTCCGGATGGACGCGCCCCTCAGCCCCGGGTCGCGACGCGGGGACGAGCAACATTGCGGCGCAGAACGCCGAACCCAAGTGCGTGAGGATCACGCGCTGATCGTGCGGCGTGCGCACGGGCCGATCAACTTCACGACCGGATCGGCTCGGTCAGAGCAGCTCGAAGCCCGCGAAGTCCTCGGGTTCTTCTTCGATGCGCGCGAACGGAACGAGCCGCGGCGGGTCGACCCGCGCGACTTCGAGCGGTGCCCCGCACGCCGAGCAATCGAGTACCTCGCCAATCATCAAGCGGCCCGATAGCCGGACGATCGCGGTGCACTGGCTGCACACGGTCGCGTGCGTCGAAGACGATTCGGCACGCGAGTCGAATGAAGCGCCCATGGTTTCCAACCTCCCCCTCGAGACGGATAACGAATAGAAGCAACTCGCAGAGTAGCGCCGTCCGGTCCTCAGCCGCAAACAAACTTCCCGACGACGGCGGACTCGCTTCAGGAAGTCGCGCCGACGCGATAGACGTTCTTCGCGCCCGGAATCTCGCCGAGCGCGACCTCCTGGACCTTGGCGAGCAGCGCGACGTCGGTCGTGTCGGCGAAGACGTAGAACTTCCAGAGGTCGCGGTACGAGCGCTCGAGATCCGCGAGGCGCGGTACGCGGTCGGAGTAGTAGGACAAAGGGCGTAACTCGCGCTCGCCCGGCCAACGCACGTGCGTCTGCGCTTCCTTGAGCTGCATCGACGCGGCCGGGCAATACAGCACGACCTCGATCTCCTGCCCGGTCGCGAAGCGTACGAGATCCGTGATCCGACTCTCGACAGCGGAGCGCGTCGCCTGCGCCCCGGCGGCGAAGTAGCGCTCGACGAGGTCGGACTGCACGTCCGCGTTCTCGTAGCGCGGAAACACGCAGGCGCGCTTGAGCAACTTGCGCTGTTCGAACCGCGTGAGCAGCGCGCGGATGCGCCGGCCCACGTCGCCAGATGCGGCGGCGGCCTTGCGCTGGAGCATGTCGACCAGCGACGCGTCCGTCCGGTCGTAGAAGTCCGCCTCGGTCACCAGGTCCGCGACGACCGCGAGTTCCACCGCGCGCGCGATCAGCGCCCCGGCCGCGACCTTGGCGTGGTGGTAGTACACGCGCTCGGAGAAGTAGTAGCGCGCCTCGAGCATCCGCACGAGCTCGCTCAGGATGTCCTCGCGCAGGAGGTCGCGCTTCGACACGTCGATGAAGAGGTTTCCCGACCGGCGATCGACGCGGAAGTAGTTCGCGAGGCGCGGATCGACGCCGAGGCGTAGGCCGGTGAAGTAGGCGTCGCGCTGCAGGTAGTCGAGGATGTCCGAGCAGATCGTGTCGGACATGATCTGCGACCAGTACGGGGGCACGCCGCCCTCCGCGACGGTCTCGTCGCCGGCGCTGAGGAGCGTGGCGAGGACGTCCCCGCGGACGCCGAGCTGCTCGAGCCTGCTGCCGAGCTCGGTGCGCCCGTCGAGGATGCGCTCGAAGCGATAGGCCGAGTCGTGGCGGTGAAAGAGGCCGGTCTGGTCCTCGATGTTGTGACCGAACGGAATGTGCGTGACGTCATGGATCAGCGCGGCGAAGCGAATGATGCGCGCCTCGCGCTCCCCCACCGCCAGACACTGGCGCGGGTCGACCTCGAAGTTGCGGTTGATCGCCTCGATCATCGTCCCCGTGACATGCAGCACGCCGATCGAGTGATCGAAGCGCGTGTGCACGGCGCCGGGATACGCGAGGAACGCGGTGCCGAGCTGCTTGATCCCGCGCAAGCGCTGCATCTCGGGCGTGTCGAGGACGGACATCTCCTCGTGCGTGAGATAGACGTCGCCGTGGACGGGGTCGCGCAGAACGCTGAATCGATTGGGGGACACGGCGCCATCCTACCGGGTTCGCGAGTGACTCGAACGTCGTCTCGCGTGAGAATGGAAGCATGGGGCTCGAGCTCGACCCGTTGCGACGACTGCGCCATCTCTGTCCGCTCCCGACGCGGGTCGAGCTGGCCGGTGCGACGCAGGACGAAGCGTTCGCGCTCGCACGCGCGATCGATGTCTTCGCGCCGGATACGAGCTGCGTCGCTGCGGGGCTGCTGATCGACGCGCTGGCCGCGCGCGGGGCGTCCGCGGCGCTGCACACCGGCCAAGCGAACTCGGACGCACGCCTCAGCGCGGCGCGCGTCACGCTCGCGATCGACGCCGAGACCCAGAGCGGCGGCGAGAGCTACCGCATCTTCGTCGAGCCCGAGACGGTCCTCGTCAGCGGCGCCGACGCCGCCGGCCTCTTCTACGGAACGCAGACGCTGATCCAGCTCGTCCACGCGGCGACCGACGGCGCGCTGCGCTCGGTGCGCATCGAAGACGCGCCGTCGTTCGCCCATCGCGGTGTCCTGCTCGACATCAGCCGCGACCGAGTGCCGACGATGAAGACGCTGTTCGCGCTCGTCGATCGCTTCGCGCGGTGGAAGTTCAACGAGCTCCAGCTCTACATGGAGCACACGTTCGCCTACGGCGAGCACGCGGACGTCTGGCGCGACGCGGGTGCGCTGACGAGCGACGAGGTGCGCGCGCTCGACGACTATTGCGCCGCGCGCCACATCGAGCTCGTCCCGAACCAGCAGGCCTTCGGGCACATGCATCACTGGCTCGTCCACGAGCGCTATCGCGACCTCGCGGAGTGCCCCGACGGCGTCGAGCACCCGTTTTCGAGCGCGCGCGAGCCCTTCAGCCTCTGCCCGACCGACCCGCGCAGCCTCGAGTTCGTCGGCGGCCTGTTCGACGAGCTCCTGCCCTGCTTCCGGAGCGAGCGCGTCAACGTCGGTTGCGACGAGACGTTCGACCTCGGGCAGGGGCGCTCGGCGGACGCGTGCGCCGAGAACGGCGTCGGTCGCGTGTACCTCGACTACGTCGTGCGCCTCGCCGAAACGCTGCGCGCGCGCGGCAAGCGCATGCAGTTCTGGGCGGACATCGTGCTGAATCATCCCGAGCTCGTCGGCGAGATCCCGCGCGACGCGATCCCGATGCTGTGGGGTTACGAGGCCGACCATCCCTTCGAGCGCGAGACGCGACAGCTGCAAGCGAGCGGCCTCGACTACTACGTGTGCCCGGGCACGAGTTCGTGGCAGAGCATCGCCGGCCGCTTCTCGAACATGGTGCGCAACGTCGAGGCGGCCGCACTCCACGGCCGAACGCACGGCGCGATCGGACTGCTCGTCACGGATTGGGGCGACCGCGGGCACCTGCAACCGCTCACCGCGAGCTTCGCGGGCTTCCTCGCCGCGGCCGACCTCGCGTGGAACGCGGACTCGCCGCACGAGCGACGTACGCCGGATGCGCTCGCCGAGCTCGTCTCGATCCACGCCCTCGACGAGGACCTCGACGCCGAGGGCGGCGGCGGCGCCGGGCGCGCGGCCATCCGGCTCGCGCAGGTCAGCGAGGCCATCGGCGCGCGCGTGGCGAACGCCTCGCCGCTGTCGATCGCGCTGACGAAGATCGACGCGCCCTTTCCCCCGCCGGAGATCGTCGGCTTGACCGGCGTCGGCACGAAGCGCGCGCGACCGTGCATCGCCGCCGCGCGCGAGGACGTCGAGCACGAGACCATGCGCTGTTCCGACCGGCACATCGTGCTCGACGAGCTGCGCTTCGAAGCGGACCTGCTCGACCTCGCGCAGACGATCGCGTTCCGGCGACTGCGGCAGAGCCCCCGGGACGCGGACGCGCCGCTGCCGGCGAAGGTGCGCGCCGAGCTCTCCGAACGGCTCGCGCCGCTCGTCCTCGAACACCGACGCCTGTGGCTCCTGCGCTCGCGACCGGGCGGGCTCGAGCGCTCGGCGCGCTGGCTCGAGCGTGTGGCCGAAGTCCTCGCCGACGCCTGAGGCGACCCCGATCGAAAACACCCGCCCGGCGGGCGCCGGACGGGTGTCGTGCATCGCCTAACGAGGTTCCCGGAGAGGTGGGGACCAGGGGATGCGCGAGCTTTGCCAGGCGACGGATGGGAGCCGCCCCTCGCGATCCGATCGGTTTTTCGACCGGATCCCGCCGGCGGTTGAGCACCCGATCGGCGGTGGGCGGCGGTCGCGCACTCGCTCGCGCACGATCGACCTAACCAAAGACGACACAAGCACTTCCATCGTCCCAACGCGGACAGACACCCGCCCTCCGGGGCCCGGCCGGCGCCCCCGGAGGGCGTTCGCTCCCCCACTCCGCTTCCAAAAAGGAACGCCGCGCGAAGGATGGGGGCCGTGCGCGGCACGAACTCCCATGCACCCCGCTGGACGGACGGCCGACGACCTCTTCCTGACGAACCGCATCCTCGACGGTGACGAGGACGCGGCGGCGGAGCTGTTCCGGACGCACGTCGACGCGCTCTACGAGTTCGTCCACTTCCGCCTCGGCGGCGACCGCGCGCTCGTCGAGGACGTGGTGCAGGACACGATGCTCGTCGTCCTCGACCGCCTGCGTTCGTTCGATGGACGGTCGAGCCTGCACACGTGGATCTGCGGCATCGCCAAGAACAAGATCCGCGCGCACCGCCGGAAGCGTCGCCCGGTGCTCGTCGAGGACCTGCTCGAGGACGCGGACGCCGACATCGACGCGATCCTGGCCGAGGTCGAGCGCGAACCGCTGCCCGATTGGGTGCTCGAGCGCGCCGAGACACAGGAGCTGGTCGGCGCCACGCTCTCGTCGCTGCCGCCGGACTACCGCGACATCCTGGTCGAGAAGTACCTCGACGATCGCAGCGTCGCCGACATCGCCAAGCGGCTCGGCAAGGGACACAAGGCCGCGGAGTCGACGCTGCATCGCGCGCGCCTCGCCTTCGGGAAGGTCTTCCAGTTGCTCGCCAAGCGCCGGGGGGGACTGGAATGACCGGGCACGAGAGCGGCCGCGTCCTCGACCACAACATCGGGCGCCTGTTGCGACGCGCGTACGTCCCGGCGTTGCCGCGTCCCGAGTTTCGCTCCGCGCTCGAGGAGCGCTGGATGCGCGCGGTGCGGCGCGCACACGAGGGAACGCACGCGCCGCGCGCCGTCGAACGGACGGGCCGCGCATGGAAGCGCATCGCCGCGGTCGCGGCGGCGCTGCTCGTCGCGTTCTTCGCATGGACCTTCGCGACGACGTCCGACTGGTTCGGCACAGAAACGGGCACCGGTGTGGACGAGCTGCTCGCGTCGGGAGCCGTCGCGGTCCGCGAACCCGGCAAACCGTCCGCGCCGTGGCGCGCGGCGACCGATGCCGAGCTCGCGCGCGGACTCGTGCTCGGACCGAATGGACTCGAGGTGTGTGTTCCGGAGCGCGTGACCGCGCTCGTCAGGGTCGCGAACGAAGCGGGGCGCGTGCTCGTGCACGCCGCTTCGCACGTCACGCTGACCGCCGCGGAGCCGGGCAGCGCCCTGCGCGGCCGACTCGACGCGGGGACGATCACGCTCGACCGCGCGGACGAGCGCGCGCAACCCATCGGCGAGCCGTGGCGCGTTCGAACCGATCCCGGAACGCTGACGCTCGTGCAAGGCGCGGTCGACGCCACGAAGGAGGGATCGCTCGAACGCTTCCTGCTCGCGCGCGGCGAGGCGCGCTACGAGGGGCCGGCGGGTTCGGTGGCGCTCGGCGTCGGACAGCTCCTGCGCGTGATCGGCGGCGTTCCCGAGGTGTCGTCCGGCGTCGCGGCGAACGCGCTCGCGCAGCAGGTCGCGAGCGCGCGTGAGGTGCTGCCCCAGATCGCGCCCGTGGAACCGGAGGCGGACGCGCCGCCGAGCGGGTTGCGCGGCAGCGTCGTCGACGCGACGGGCGCGCCGGTGCAACGCTTCCGTGTGGCGCTCCTGGCGCCGCGCCTCGGGAACAGCTTCGAACCGCCGCTCGTGTTCGACTTCGAGAGCGAGGACGGAGCGTTCCTTTGCGCGGACATCGCCGCGGGCGCGTACACCGTGTTCGTGCACGCGGCCGGCCTCGCGCTCGCGAACCTGGGCACCGTCGAAGGACTCGAGGATCGGCTCCACACGCTCGACCGCGTCGTCCTCGACGGCGGTGCGGCGGTGCGCGGGTTCGTCGTCGATCCGGCCACGGGCACGCCCGTTCCGAACGCGCTCGTGTATTCGGAGCAGGACACGCCGCAGACCTACGCGCTCTTCGAGGACGCGGACCGCGCGCAGTGGATCCCCACCGCGGTGCGAACGGACGCGGGCGGCGGCTTCGAGCTTCCGCACCTCTCGATCGGAACGCACACGCTGCGCATCACGGCGACCGGCTTCGCTCCCGCGTGGAAACCCGGCGTGACCGTGACGCGCGACGGCGACGCCGCGCCCCTCCGTGTCGAACTCGAACCGGGCGGCAGCATCACGGGCACGGTCGCGCACGACGACGGCACACCGTGGGCGTCCGCCGCGCTCGTCGTCGTGCCGATGGACCAGACGAAGCACCCGCAAATGAACTTCACGCAGACGTTCGCGGGTCCGGACGGCAGCTACCGCTTCGACGACCTGCCGACGACCTCGATGCTGGTGGTTCTCTTCGACCGGGCGCGCCCGACCGGCCCGCGCGTCAAGCCGGTCGAAGTCCGCAGCGGACAGACGGCCGTGTGCGACTTCGAGAGCGCGGGCTCCACGACGCGGCTCGTCGGCCGGCTGCGCTCGCCCGTCGGCGCACCGATCGCCTTCCAGAACGTCGCGCTCTTCGACAAGGAGCTCGCGACGGCGGAGGGCGACATGAGTCGTTTCGATGCGACGACGACGCTCGCCGACGGCAGCTACGTCTTCGAGCGCGTTCCGCCGGGCGCGTACCTGGTCTACGCGGTCGAGAAGACCGGGCGCTGGATTCGCCTCATCGGCGACGTCGACGTACCACGCGTGCAGGAGTACGAATTCGACCTCACGAACGCCGACTTCGCGGTCCGCGGCGCGGTGCGCGACGGCCGGTCGGGTGCACCGCTCGCCGACGCGAACGTCGTCGTCTCGAAGCTCGACGAGGACGGACGTGCGCTGTTCGCGGGAGCGCTCGACATCGAAGCGGACGGATCGTTCGAGATGCCCGGCCTCAACGCGGGCACCTACGTCGCGACGGTCTATCCGCACCATCCCGAACTGGGCTTCCTGCGCAGTCGCGCGTTCGCGCTCGGCGACGACGAGCCGTTCGTCGCGCTCGAATTCGACCTCTCCGCAGGCGCCGGGGTCGACGTCGAAGTGGTCGACGCGGGCGGCGCGCCGATCGCACACGCCGTCGTCCTCTTCGTCGACGAAGACGGCAACGCCCACACGCTCACGCGCACGGCCCAGACGGACGGGAGCGGTCGCTTCCGCTCCCTCGGCCTGCGCGTCGGTACGTACCGCGTCATCGCGCGCCACGACGGGTTCGAGGACGGCGTCACGTCGTTCGAGTGCCGCGCCGGCCGCGAGAGCAGCGTCCGTATCGTGCTCGCGACTTCTCTCCCGCAGACCGACCCGACAAGACGATGAAAACGAAAGACTGGCTGATCCTGCCCCTCGGCGTGCTGCTCGCCGCCGCAACGAGCGCGCTGACCGGCATGTGGACGGCGACGCCGCACGCCGCCGAGCGCGACGCGACGACGCCGTCCGCAACGAACACGGACACCGAAGGGTTGCGCGCCCTCGAAGCCGAGCTCGACGCGTTGCGCCGCGAGCAAGACACGCTGCGCGAAGCGCTCGCGCACGCGTCGACCGGATCGACGGGAACGCGCGAGCAGGTCGGAGGAGTCGACGACGCGGTCGCGCGCTGGATGCGGCGCAACGCGCCGGCGCTCGCCGAGGGCACCGATGGCGCGACGGACTCCGCCGCCACCGATCCGGAGGAGGTCCGCGCGATCGACGCCGCGGTGGATCGCATCCTGGCCGACGACGGCAACACCGACATCGAGTTCTGGATGGAGCTGCGCAAGAGCGGTCGGCTCGACGGTGTCATCGCGAGCCTCGAGCGCATCGCGACGGCCTCGCCCCACGATCCGGACGTCCAGGTCGAGCTCGCGGGAGCGTACGTCCAGAAGGTGTTCGACGTCGGCCCGGGGCCGCTGCAAGCGGAGTTCGCGGACCGCGCCGACCGGGCGTACGACCGCGCGATCGAGCTCGACGATGGCAACTGGCGCGCGCGCTTCGGCAAGGCCATCTCGCTGTCCAACCAACCGAGCTTCCTCGGCAAGTCGGGTGAGGCGATGCGCAACTTCGAGATCCTGGTCGAACAACAGGAAGGCCGCCCGGCCGAGTCCCGCTTCGCGCAAACCTACTTCTATCTCGGGAACCTGTATCGCGAGAACGGTGCCCCGGACAAGGCGCTGGCCATGTGGAAGCGCGGCCTCGCGATCTTCCCGGACGACGGACAGCTCAGCACGCAGGTCGCGAACCTCGCGAAGGAACAGCGATGAAGACTTGGCTCCTGCTTCCGCTCTCGGTTTGCGTCGCCATTCCGGCGCAGTCGCTCCTCACGAACTCCGGCCGCGCCGAAGCCGCCCGCGCGCCGCACCACGACGCTCCCGTGGATCGGATCGCGAGCGTCACTGCGGCGGTCCGCACGCTCGCCGCAGAGAACGAGCGCATGCGCGTCACGCTCGCGGGAATCGGCCGCGCCCAGCCGACGGCGCCGGCCGCGGACGACGACGAAATCGAGCACGCGGTGGCCGACTGGCTCGCGGCGCGCGCCATCGACGAAGAAGCGCTCGCGCACGCGCCGAGCGCGCCGACCGCCGCTCCGATGTCCGCCGCGAGCGACCTCTCGCTCGAGCAGCTGCTCGAGTTCTTCGACGAGCGCGCCAGCTTCGACACCGAGAGCACGCTGATGTACGAGGAGCTGCGCAAGGCCGGTCGCATCGACGAGCTCGTCGCCGCGCTCGAAGCGCGCGTCGAGGCGAGCCCCGATGACTCGGCGCTCCACGCGTCCCTCGGCGTCGCGTACCTGCAGAAGCTCTTCGGACTCGGCGCCACGCCCGAGGCCGGACAGGTCGCGATGCAGGCCGACCGCTCGTTCGACCGCGCCATCGAGCTCGACCCGCGCAACCTCGAAGCGCACTTCACGAAGGCCATCTCGCTCTCGAACTGGCCGGAGTTCATGGGCCGCACGGACGACGCCATTCGACACTTCGAGGCGGCGCGTTCGCTCGTCGAGGAGCCGGGCGCGCAGGGTTCGTCGCCGCAGCTCTACCTCTTCCTCGGGAACATGTACCAACGCCTCGGCGAAGCCGAGCAGGCGGCCGAGACCTGGCGCGCTGGACTCCGGTTCCATCCGACGAGCGACGCGCTCACGAAACAGCTCGCGCTCATGGCGCCCGAGGAAGCAAACCGGTAGCGCCGCGCCCTTCGCGCGTGAGCTGCCTGACGATTCCAGCTAGGATCGGCGCAACGATGCGCCTTCGTCACCAAGTCTCGACCCTAGCTCTCGGACTCGTCGTCACGGGCGCGTCCACGTTCGCCCAGGACATCCAGCTCGAGAACGAGCACACGCGTTGGCGTGTGATGTTCGAGCAGATCGACCTCGACGGTCCGGGCGACGACCTCGGGCTGCTCGGCATCCACTACGACCTGCTCGGCGTCGTCGACGCGATCCCGCCGCTCTACGTCGGAATCGGCGGCTTCGCGGAAGTCACCGGGGAGAACGACGGCTACCTGCTCGCCGGCCTGACCGTCGGTGGCGTCTGGGAGCCGGTGCCCGACTGGCAGTTCGACACCGGCGTGTTCGTCGGCGGCGGCGGCGGCGGCGACAGCGTTCCGGGCACGGGGCTCGCCGCGCAGCCGTTCTTCGCCGTGGAGCGCTCCTTCGGGCTCTACGGCCTGCGCGCCGAAGTCGCGTACTTCGACACCGACGACTTCGAGGGCGACTGGACCGCGTCGCTCGGCATCAGCCTCGCCTCCGAACTCCTGCGCGCACGCGAGAGTCGCCAGCGCGGCCGCATCCCGGCCGATGCGATCGTTCGTCACCAGGTACGCGTCACGCCGCGCACGCTCTGGCTGCGTCCCGACGACGACTCGAGGACACGCTCGGGCGACACGATGGACGTCGACATCGGAACGATCGGCCTCGGCCTCGACTACTTCGTGAACGACTTCGTCTACTTCCCCGTCGAGGCGTACGGCGCCGTGCGCGGCGCGGTCGACGGCTTCGTCATGGCGTCGGCGGGCGTCGGCCTGAGCCTGCCCGTCACGCAACGCGCGTCGTTCGAGATCGCGGCCTCGGGCGTGACCGGCGGCGGCGGCAACGTCAGCACCGGCGGTGGCCTCGGCTGGCACGCGCGCGCTGGACTGCGCGCCGTCCTCACGCCCAGCCTCTCGTTGGAACTGATGGGCGGCCTGCTCGAGTTCCCCGACGGCGACTTCGGTGCCGAGACCGCGAGCATCGGGCTCAGCTGGAGCGCGTATCCCGTCGAGCTCGCGCTCAACTATCCGCGCGGCAACCTGGCGCGCGAAGGACTGTCGAGCGCGGACGCCGAGGTGCGGGGCACGCGGCTCTTCGTCCAGAACAAGTTCTACTCGCCGACCAAGGACGCGATCAGCAAGAGCGGTGCGGCGCACGAGGGCTCGATCGGCCTGCTGGGTGTCGGCATCGAAGAGCCGATCACGGCGAACGTCGACCTGACCGCGCGCGTGGCGGCCGCGTACGACGGCGACATCGGCGGCTATTCCGAGGGGCTGCTCGGCGCGCGGTACGACTACACGATGTACCAGTTCCCGGGACACCACCTCGAGCTCAGCGCCGAAGTCGGCGCGGCCGGCGGCGGCGGCGCGGACGTCGGCTCCGGCCTCGTGGCGCACTTCGCCATCGGATGGCGCTACGACGTGACCGAGGACGCGCAGTTCGACCTCAGCTTCGGCAAGCTCGAGGCGAACCACGGCTCGTTCGAGGCCGAGACGATCACGGTCGGGCTCACGTGGGACCTGTCGCGCGCCGTGCTCCGCGACTGAGCGCGCAGGGAAGCCGTGGTCAAGCCGCTGCGTTGGGGCACGTCGAGCTTCTCCGAGAAGAGCTGGGTCGGACCGTTCTATCCGCCGGGCACGAAGCCGGCCGACTTCCTGACCTGGTACGCGACGCAGTTCGACACCGTCGAAGTCGACGCGACCTACTACGCCGTTCCGGACGAGCGCACCGTCCTCGGCTGGGAGCGCAAGGTCCCCGCGACCTTCACGCTCTGCGCCAAGTTCCCGCGCACGATCGTCCACTGCGGCGAGGGTTCGACGCCCGACCCGAGCAAGGTGCTCGCGTCTCCCGAAGCCCGCGACGAGACCACGCTCTTCCTCGAGCGCATGCGTTTGCTCGGCGCGAAGTGCGGCCCGCTCGTGCTCCAATTCCCCTGGTTCAGCCGACGCGCACCGCTCGCCGCGCCCGAGTTCGTCGAGCGCCTGGGCACGTACCTCGAAGCCCTGCCCGAGGACTTTCGCTACGGCGTCGAGGTGCGCAACCGCGACTGGATCGGCCCCGAGCTGCTCGACGTCCTCCGCGCACACCGCACCGCCTTCGTGTGGTCCGAACTCGTGAACATGCCACACCCCGCCGACCTCGCCGAACGCATGGACATCGGCACGACCAACTTCGCCTACGCACGCCTGATCGGCGACCGCCGCGCCGTCGACCGCGCGACGAAGACCTTCGACCGCACGGTGCTCGACAAGTCGAGCGACCTCCTGCGCTGGGCGTCGCTCATCACGACCGCGCAGTCACGCGCGTCGGAGATCTACGTGTTCGCGAACAACCACTATGCGGGGCATGGGCCGGGGACGATTCGGGAGCTGCGAGGGCTTGTCGAGGAAGGGTAGGTGGGGAGTGTGGGCGTGTTCCTGTTCGCTTCCGCTCGTCGGAGGCGGAAGCAGCGTCACGGGGATCTGGTGACGTTTTTCTTTCGCGTCGCTGGCTCGCTTCGCTCGCCTAGGCGGAAACAGCGTCACGGGGATCTGGTGACGTTCTT
Source organism: Planctomycetota bacterium (assembly GCA_029259605.1). Lineage (GTDB taxonomy): Bacteria > Planctomycetota > UBA1135 > UBA1135 > OFTM281. The sequence goes on from JAJDEV010000284.1 coordinate 16,632, forward strand.
CTTTCGCCTCGCTGGCTCGCTTCGCTCGCTGCGCTCGTGTTGGTGTTCCCTTCGATTCGGGGAGTTGCTCACGTTCGCTATCGATTCACGCGCAGCGCTTCGCGCTGCTGCAGCACAGGCTCGCTTCGCTCGCGTGCTGCGTTACGCAACGGAACAGGGGTTTTCACGGCAGCCGTTGCGGCTTCCGGACGGCCAATGAGACGTTCGGGGACTTGTCACCCCGAGTTCGCCACCGAACGTCCCGGGCGCTCGAGCAAGTCGCCTGCGTACGTCTCGGACAGTTCCAGTGCGGAGTTCGTCCGGTCCGGGGAGTTGTTGACGTTCCCTATCGAGTCACGCGCAGCGCTTCGCGCTGCTGCAGCACAGGCTCGCTTCGCTCGCGTGGGGGGAGAACAGGAGCAGCGGGGAGTTGTTGACGTTCCCTATCGATTCACGCGCAGCGCTTCGCGCTGCTGCAGCACAGGCTCGCTTCGCTCGCGTGCTGCCGTCCGCAACGCAACAGGGGTTTTCACGGCAGCCGTTGCGGATTCCGGAACGGCCGATGAGTCGTTCGGGGACTTGTCACCGCGAGTTCGCCACCGAACGTCCCGGGCGCTCGAGCGAATCGCCTGCGTACGTCGCGGACAATTCCAGTGCGGAGTTCGTCCGGTCCGGGGAGTTGCTGACGTTCTCTATCCTTTCGCAACGGAACAGGGGTTTACACGGCAGCCGTGACGGCCCCCGGAACGGCCGATGAGCCGGTCGGGGACTTGCAACCGGAGTGCTCGCCGCTGCGCGCCCCGCACGCGGCGCGTCGTGCGCATGCCCCGAGCGCGCTGTGACAAGTCCCCGTGCCTTTCATCTGCAGTTTCGAGACCCGCAGGGGCCGTAGCCCCCCCCTTGTTCTGTTGCCCCGCAGCACGCGAGCCTGTGCTGCAGCGGCCCGCTTCGCGCCGCGCGTCATGACGGCGCCCGCGGGCCGCGCGGCACGCCCGCGAAGCGGCGTATGCGGTGCAGCGGCGCAAAGCGCCGCGCGCCAAATGGCCGGGACGTGCCCGAGTCCCGCTCACACGCGCAGGTCGGCTACAAACCGAACCGCACGCCGATCTCCAAGATGTGTTGCTCGGTCTGGAGACCAAAACTCGCGCTGCCGATGTTGTCGTCGATCGTTGCATCATCGATGTTCAAGAATCGATAGCCAATATTCCAGGCGGTGCTCTTGCTGGCCCATAGGCGCAGGCCCGCCTTCGCTTGCCAGGCCAGGAACGGACCGTCTTCGTCGTCGAAGTCGTTGAAGGCATCGCTGGTCGTTCCCGCATCCAACATCGCCAGTCCGATTCCCCCTCCAGCGTAGAGGCCGAACCTGTCGTTCAGAGCCACCTCGCCGACACCGTTCACGAGCAATCCGAGAACCGTCACGTCCGTGACCGCCTGCAACGTGCCGGAGCCGCTGACGTCCTGGTCCGTCCATATGCCTTCGAGTTCGAGATCGAAGGCATATGCATTGCCATCGTTCGCTCCGAAGCGCCTTCCGAAGGCCACGGGTATCGCGTGGCCCTCGTCGAAGTTGACCGATTCACCGGGCCCATCGGAGTCGCGCGTCGTCGCGAGCCCAGCACCGAAGTGAAAGTAGTAGCCATTGTCGCCAAGGCCTTGGATCGAGGGAGGCGCGGTGCCTCTCATGGAAAGGCCCACAGGATCTCCTTCGGCCGGTCGGGGTGAAGCACTAGCGCCGCCACCGAGCTGCGCGGTGGTCAGAATGGCGAGGATGAGATGAAGCATGTGGTTGTTCCATGTTGGACTGGGTCACTCGCGACCGGACTCTGATCCACCAGTGGGCAAACACCCCTTGGAGCGTCGAAGTGTGGACGCGAACGAGGCATGCAGTCCGATCGCCTTTCAGCCTAGGAGGCGTGCGAATCGCCAGACATCCACAGATCCACCGATCCAGGCAACGGAGAATGCCCAGCAGGGGAATCAAGCCCGATGGACTTCCTCTTGCCCGCCATGGCGCAACTCGCCCGCGTGCGGCGCTGGCAGTTCCAGCGGGGACAACGTCTCGGTCCGGCGACTCGAGCACGTCCACACCTTCATGACGCGCGGCGCGAAGCGCGCCGCTGCAGCACAGGCTCGCGTCGCTCGCGTGTTGCGGGGGCAACAGAGCAGGTGACGATTCTGCAGCCCCTACGGCTCCCGGAAATGCAGATGAGAGGTACGGGGACTTGTCACAGCGCGCTCGGGGCATGCGCGCAAGGCGCCGCGCGCCAGGGGCGTGCCGCGGCGAGCACTCCGGTTGCATGTCCCCGAACGGCTCATCGGCTGTTCCGGGAGCCGTATCGGCTGCCGTGTAAACCCCTGTTCCGTTGCGTAAGGCAGCACGCGAGCGAAGCGAGCCTGTGCTGCAGCAGCGCGAAGCGCTGCGCGTGAATCGATAGGGAACGCTGGCAGGTCCCCGAATCGAAGACGACACCAACACGAGCGCAGCGAGCGAAGCGAGCCAGCGAGGCGAATCAGCGAACGCCGACGACTCCCCTACCCCCCGACTCCCCCTACCCCTCGATCCCGTTCACAATGGCGAACTCCATCGCCTCGCAAAACCGATCAAGCTCCTCACGCGTCGTGTACACGCTCGGCGATACACGCAGGCCCTGGAAGTCCTCGTGCCGGATCGCGACGACCAGGATGCTGTGCTTCTTCCAGAGCCAAGCTGTCAGCGCGTTCGGGTCGAGCCCCTCGACTTCGACGTTCGCGATTCCGCCGGCGAAGCCCGGTTTCAGGCTCGTGTGCAGGCGCACGCGGTCGCTCAGCGCGAGCAGGCGTTCGGCCCAGTTGTTTCGGAGGTCCACGAGTCGCGCGAGTTTGCGCGTGGCGCCGATGCCTTCGTGGAACGTCAGCGCTTCGGCGAGCGCGAGGGTGTTCGCGGCGGGGTGCGTTCCGATCTCTTCGAACTTGCGGATGTCCTTCGACTTGCCCTCGCCCGCGGCCATCAGCGGCCACAGGCCCTCGATCTTCGACTTGCGCACGTACAGGAGGCCCGTCCCGTGCGGGCCGAAGAGCCACTTGTGCAGGCTCGTCGCGTAGTAGTCGCAGTCGAGATCGGACAGGCGGAAGTCGATGTGCGCGAACGCGTGCGCGCCGTCGACGATGACCGGGATGCCGTGCTTGCGTCCGAGCGCGACGACGTCGGCCACCGGCAACACCTGCCCGGTCAGGAAGATCACGTGGCTGACGAGGATGAGCTTCGTCTTGGGCGTGATGTTCTCCTCGTAGAGGCGCACGATCTCCGCGTCGTCCTCGGCCGGCGTCGGAATCGAGAACTGCTTGAGGACGATCCCCTCGCGACGCGCACGCTGCTGGAACGTCGTGATCATCCGCGGGTAGTCCTGCGTCGTCGTCAGCACCTCGTCCCCGCGCTCGAGATCGAAGCCGAACTGGCAGATCTGCAGCCCCTCGGACGCGTTGCGTGTGAGCGCGATCTCCTCGGGGTCGACGCCCCAACTCCGCGCGAGGCGTGCGCGCACCGTCTCCTTGCGCGGCTCCTGGATGCGCCACATCGTGTACGCCGGTGCCTTGTTGGAGAGGTCGAGGTGCGCCTTCATCGCCTCTTGCACGTACGCCGGCGAGGGACTGACGCCGCCGTTGTTCAAGTTGATCAAGCTGCGGTCGACCGTGAACGCACGCGCGATCTCTTGCCAGAAGTCCTCCTCGGTCTCGGCCGCGTGCGCCCGCTCGAGCGCCTCCGACACGCCTCCACCCGTGAGCGGCGAATGGCAGGCGACGGCGGGAACGGAGAGGGCTCCGAGCAACTGGCGACGATCGAGCATGACGGACCTCGTTGGCGGGACGCGGCGCAGGAGTCGGCGAGTCTAGCAACCCGCTGTGGATCACACGCGCGAGAACGCTGGCCGCGCTCACGGCCCGCGTTAGAATCTCGCTCCGAATCGCGAAGGAGTTCGAAACCATGAACCGATTGACGAAGGCGCGCGCAATGGACACGAACGGGTCGAATTCGAGCGCACGGACCAGGCCCTCGAGCGTGCGCGCCGGCGTCGCGCTGCTCGCCACGGGAGCCGCGTTCGCCGCCGTCGCGTGCAAGTCGCACGAACCGCTGCGCTACCCGAACGCGCGCTTCTCGGATCACGTCGACACGTACCACGACACCGAGGTGCCGGACCCCTATCGCTGGCTCGAAGATCCCGACTCGCCCGAAACGCGCGCGTGGATCGAGGCGCAGAACGAGCTGAGCGAGAACTACCTCTCGAAGCTCTGGGATCGCCGCGCGATCGAGAAGCGCCTGACCGAGCTGTGGAACTACGAACGCTACGGGCTGCCGTCGCGGCGCGGAGGGCGGACGCTCTTCACGAAGAACGACGGGCTGCAGGACCAGTCGGTGCTGTACATGCTCGACGACGACGGCGAACCGCGCGTCGTGCTCGACCCGAACACGTTCTCCGAGGACAACACGATCGCCCTCGCGAGCTACGTCCTGAGCTGGAACGGTCGCTATCTCGCCTACGCGCTTTCCGATGGCGGATCCGATTGGCGCGAGTGGCGCGTGCGCGACATCGACGCCGGCGTCGACTTGGACGACGTCATCACGCGCAACAAGTTCGGCAACTTCGCATGGGCGGGCGACGACCGCGGCTTCTACTACGCGCGCTACGACGCGCCGGCGGAGGGCACCGAGCTCCAGGCGGTTAACTCGACGCCGGACATCGCCTACCACCGGCTCGGATCGCGCGCGGAGGACGACCGCATCGTCGTCGCGCGCCCGACCGAGGAAGACGTCAGCCTGTCGTTCTCGCTCACCGAGGACAAACGCGCGTTGGTCGTGACGCACTGGAACACGACCTCGGGTCACGACGAGTTGATCCTCGTGCCGACGGACTCGACGGGTGAGGCGGATCACGTCGTCGTCGCCGACGGCTTCGACGCGCAGTACAGCTACATCGGAGACGACGGCAACACGCTGTGGATCCGCACCGACCTCGACGCGCCGCTTTGGAAGGTCATCGCGGTCGACCGGGCCAACCCGGCGCGCGAGAACTGGCGCGACCTCGTGCCCGAGTCCGAGGACGCGATCCAGGGCGTCTCGGCGGTCGGCGGGAAGCTGGTCGTCACGTACATGAAGGACGCGAGCTCGCGCGTCCAGGTGTTCGAGCTCGACGGCACACCCGAGAGCGAGATCACCCTACCGGGGATCGGCAGCGCGTACGGCTTCGGCGGCGAACTCGACGCGACGGACGCCTTCTACTCGTTCACGAGCTTCACGCAGGCACCGACGATCTATCGCTACGACTTCGCGACCGGAACGAGCGAGGTGTTCCGCAAGCCGCAGGTCGACTTCGACGCGAGCCTGTACGAGACCTACCAGGTCTTCTACCTGAGCAAGGACAAGCACACGACCGTGCCGATGTTCATCACGCACAGGAAGGACATCGACCTCAACGGCAAGAACCCGACGTACCTCTACGGGTACGGTGGCTTCAACGTCTCGCTCACGCCATCGTTCAGCGTGCCGAACCTCGTGTGGCTCGAGATGGGCGGCGTGCTCGCGATTCCGAACCTGCGCGGCGGCGGCGAGTACGGCGAGGACTGGCACGCGGCCGGCACGAAGCTGAAGAAGCAGAACGTGTTCGACGACTTCGCCTACGCCGCGCGCTGGCTGATCCGCAACGACTACACGATCCCGGGCAAGCTCGCGATCGGCGGCGGCTCGAACGGCGGACTGCTCGTCGGTGCGTGCATGACGCAGGAGCCGTGGATGTACGGCGCCGCGCTGCCCGCGGTCGGCGTGCTCGACATGCTGCGCTATCACAAGTTCACGATCGGCTGGGCGTGGGCGCGCGACTACGGCACATCCGACAACAAGGACGAGTTCCTCGCGTTGCTGGACTACTCGCCGCTGCACAACGTGCGCCCCCGGGGCTCGTATCCCGCCACGCTGATCACGACCGCCGATCACGACGACCGCGTCGTTCCGGCGCACAGCTTCAAGTTCGCGGCGACGCTCCAGGCCAACCAAGAGAGCGACAATCCGATCCTGATCCGCATCGAAACGCGCGCCGGGCACGGCAGCGGCAAGCCGACGAAGAAGCGCATCGCCGAGGCCGCCGATCGCTGGGCGTTCGTGCACGAGAACCTCGGCATGCCGCAAATCGACAGGCTGCCGCCGGTGATCCGCTGAGTCCGAGGACGGATGATGCGCCGCAACGTCGTTCCGCTCACGATCGCGATTCTGATGCTCGCCCTCTTCTGGTGGACGCGCACCGGTGAGCCCCCGTCCCTGCGCCACGACGTCTCGTCGGACGTGCGCACCTGCACGTCGAACCTGCAGGCGATCTATGACGGGCTGCGCGCATACAACGACCGCTTCGGCCGCCCACCGTCGGGCTCGGGCGTCGCGTTCTTCGCCGAGCTCGTGTCCGCCGGGATCTGGGAGGACTCGCCGGAGGCGCGCGAGCGGCTGACCTGTCCGGGATCCGGCGCCACCCCCGTGCCGGACGCGACGGACTTCGCGCAGCTCGCTTCGTTGACGAACGCGTCGTCCGCCTACGCGGGACGCGACTCGGCCGCGTTCCCGCTGACCACGTTCCCCGCGGGCGGACCGGACAACACGGCGCTCGTCGCCTGCGACAACGCGCACGGAATGAACCACGACGGCGTGATGAACGTGCTGTTCACCGACCGCACGATCCAAGCGCTCTACCTCGACCAGCTCATCGAGTCGGGCGCGCTGCCGCCGGGCACCGAGACGATCGTCGTCGGCCCGGATTCGCCGCTCGAAGAGCTGCGCGTGTTGAGCGCGGACGCCGGCGAGTAGAGCGCGCGGGCCGCGTAACCTGTTCCACTGGCCGCCCCCACCGGGAATCCAAGCGATGACTGAGAAGACCCCCAAGATCGGAATCGTGACGATCTCCGATCGCGCGACGAGCGGAGAGTACGAGGACCTGTCCGGACCGGCGATCGAAGCCGCGCTGCGCGACTACCTGTCGACCGAGTGCGCGTTCGTGCGACGCGTCATCCCCGACGAGGTGCCCGAGATCGTCGCGGCGATTCGCACCTTCGCCGAGCAGGGCTGCGGTCTGATCTGCACGACGGGCGGCACGGGCCCGTCGCCGCGCGACGTCACGCCCGAAGCGATGGAGCACGTGTGCGAGAAGTCGCTACCGGGCTTCGGTGAGCTCATGCGCACGGCGTCGCTGGCGGTCGGCGTCCCCACCGCGATCCTCTCGCGACAGACCGCCGGCATCGTCGGCAAGAGCCTCGTCGTGAACCTGCCCGGGAAGCCGGCCTCGATCCGCGTGTGCCTCGACGCGGTGTTCCCCGCCGTCCCCTACTGCATCGACCTGATCGGCGGGCCCTACCTCGAGGGCGATCCCGAAGTCGTCCAGGTGTTCCGCCCGAAGAACAAGGCCAAGACGTAACGCCCTACGCTGCCGGCGGATCGACCAGCGCGACGATCGTGTCGCCGGGCCCGGGCTTCACGGGCTCATCGACGTTGAGCACTTCGAGCTTCTTGTCGGAGTCGATGATGAAGAGCGGGATGACCGGCGCGTCGGGCGTCGCGTACTCCTCGAGGAACTGCTCGTAGCCGAACTCTTCGCTCAGCTGCGTGCGCTTGACGACGGCGCCGCCGCGGAAGCGTGACTCGAGCGTCCAGTAGTGCACCTGGCTGCCGTAGAGCGCGTGGCCGCGGAGGTGCGACGGGAGCTCCTCGCCGCCGGGCTCGTCGTCGTCGGGAACGAGCTGGTGCACCTGCCCGCGTCCGAAGGTCGACGTGAACTGGATGCACGCGAGCGCATTCACCTCGTCGTTGTGCGTCTGCGAGACGAGGTGCCCGATCCCGTCGAGCGGAACGCGCAGCTCGAACTCGTGCGCGAGGATGTTGCCGTAGTGCGCGCGCAGTCCGTCGATGCGCGCCGCCTGGACCTCGCGGTAGTTCGTGTCGACGAGCAGGACGTCGAGTCCGGCGCCGGCGAGCGACTTCGCCATCGCGCGCGCCCATGCGTGCGCACCGAAGAACAGCACGCCCTGCGGTGCTCCGCGCGACAGCCCCAGTCGCCGCGCGAGCGGGCCGGCGGTCAGGCCGTATACGAGCACGGTCGCGATGATCACGAGGAACACGACCGGGACGAGCTGCGTGGCCTCGGGAAAGAGCTCGGCGTCCAGCTCCTCGGCGAACGCGACGGCGACGGCGGCGGCCACGATCCCGCGCGGCGCCATCCAGGCGATGAACACGCGCTCGTTCAGTTTCAACCCGGCGCCGATCGTCGCGAGGAAGACGACCACGGGTCGGACCACGAGGATCAGGAGCACGACGAACGCGATGCTGCGCAGGTCGATCTGCGTGAACACCTCGAGCGGCAGCCGCGCGGCGAGCACGATGAACAGCGTCGACACCAGGATCACGCGCACGTTCTCACCGAACTCGACGATGTGCTCGATGGCAACCTTGCGCTGGTTGGCGAGCAGGACGCCCATCAGCGTGACCGCGAGCAGGCCGCTCTCGTGCTGGATCTCATCCGACACGACGAACGCGAACAGCGCGATGGCGAGCGTGACCGGCGCGTGCAGGAAGTCGGGCACGAGCTTCTTCTTGAGCAGGAACGCGACGACGAATCCGCCCATCGCTCCCATGCCGCCGCCCGCGAGCATCGCCTTGCCGAGTCCGACGAGCGCGATGTCGTGGTTCGGGTCGCCGTGCAAGAAGGCCTGGAACACGAGCACGGCGACGATCGCGCCGATCGGATCGGTGACGATGCCCTCCCAGTGCACGATCCTCCCGACGGCACCGGCCGGTCGCACGGAACGAAGCAGCGGTCCGATCACCGTCGGTCCCGTGACGACCAGGATCGCACCGAGGAGCGCCGCCGGTCGCCAGCCGAAGCCGAGCGGCCAGTGCGCGATCGTCGTCACCGCGGCGAAGGTGAGCACCGGCCCGATCACGATCAGGCTCGTCACCGCCCACCCCGTCCCCTTGAGCTCGCGGAAGCGCAGCGACAGCCCGCCGTCGAACAGGATCACCGCGACCGAGAGCGCCACGATCGGGCGCAGCGTCTCCCCGAACATCGCTTCGGGATCGAGCAGCGCTTGGCGCGTGAACGGACCGACCGTGAAGCCGATCAGGAGCAAGAGAAGGATCGACGGAATCCGCAGACGCCACGCGAGCCACTGCGCTCCGATTCCAAGGAGCAGGATGCCGGCGATCTCGATCATGCGTGGGGGTCTGCCATGGGCGGCACAGTTCAGTGATCGGCGGGCGCCGGCGCAAGGGCGCCGTTCCCGCTTCGATTGTCCGGGGCGCAGGACGGCACTATCCTCGCCGCGATGATTGCATCGACTTCCCACGGCGCCGACGGCTCGATCCTCGAACTGCGCCTCGATCGCCCGCCCGCGAACGCGCTCTCGCCGGAGCTGCTCGTCGCGCTCGACGACGCGGTGCGCACCGCGCCCGAGCGCGGCTTTCGCGCCATCGTCCTCTCGGGCGCCGAGGGCATGTTCTCGGCCGGACTCGACGTCCCCCGCTTCCTCGAGCTCGACCGCAGCGAGGTGCAAACCGCGTGGGAGTCGTTCTTCCGACTCATGGCGACGCTGGCGGGCTCGCAGATTCCTCTCGCCGCCGCGCTCACCGGACACGCGCCCGCCGGCGGCTGCGTCCTCGCGCTGTGTTGCGACTACCGCGTGTTCGCCAGCGGGCGGTATCGCATCGGGCTCAACGAGGTCCAGGTCGGCGTGCGCGTCCCGCTCCCGATCTTCGCTGCGGCGACCCACGTGGTCGGTCGGCGCCAGGCCGAGCGCATGGCGACGACGGCCGAGCTGTTCGACGACGACGAGGCGCTGCGCATCGGGCTGGTCGACGCCGTCGTCCCGATCGGGGACGTGGTTCCGACCGCGCTCGAGTGGGCCGAGCGCATGATCGCGCTGCCGCCGGCGACGCTGCGGAAGACCCGCGCGCTCTGCCGGCGCGAGCTGATGCGCTCGTTCCGCGCCGTCGACGAGGAGCAGCTCGAGCTCTTCCTCGACGAGTGGTTCGGGGACGAGTGCCAGACCGCCCTCCGAACCCTCGTCGCCAAGCTCGCCGCCAAGGGCGTGTGATAGGATCAGACGCGACTCCCATGGCTGCGCTCTCACCCATGCGCCTGACGCGGCGCCCCGTCCTCGGGCGCATCGTCGTGTTCCACCGGGTCGATCCCGACGTCGCGGCGCGGCTGCTGCCGTCCGAGTGGACGCCGCGCACGGTCGGAGGATCCGCGATCGTCGTGCTCTCGTACACGCGCCTGGGTGCGCTCGCCACGAAGTTCCTGCCGGCGGCGCGCGCGAGCTCGCACGACCTCGCGTACCGCGTTGCCGCCGTGGCGCCGAACGGAGCGCGCGCGTCGTCGTGCACCTGGGTCGCGCGGCGCGAGACCTCCTCGTTGCTCGGAGCGCATTGGCGCGGGCGCGCGCTGCAGCATGACCACGGGCGTGCGAAGTTCGAGCTCGCGGACGAGGCGACGGAGGTGCGGCTGCGCGTGCACAGCTCGCGCGGCGCCGAGCTCACGCTACACGCCGCGTGTTGCGGCGCGCAACCGTTCGAAGACGCGCTGATCGATCGCCCGTGCGAGGTCAGCGAGTTCTTCCTGAAGGACGGACAGGTGCAGCCACACGGCGTGCTGTCGCGCGACGCGGACGTCATCGACGCACGCGAGGCGTTCGCTCCCGAACCGCTCGTGCTCCACGAGCTCTCCTCGGCGTTCTTCGACGACGAGGACGTGTTCCCGCCCGGCAGCTTCGAGGTCGACGCCGCCTGGCGCCGGGCGTCGACACGCCTGCGGGGCACGCACGCGAAGTCCGCACTGCGGCCCGGCCGGCACGGCCAGGCGACAGACGCGGCGCCCGCGTTTCCGGCGGTCTAGCCCGGATCATTCATGAGCCTTCACCGAGATCGACGCAGCTGCGCGCCATATCAGCACTTCCCTCCCTCACCGGGTTCGACGACCCGTCAAGGTCGCCTGCACGCGCTTCGGTCGCGAAGCGCTGATCTGACGCACATCCGCGTCGATCTCGGCAAAGCCTCATG
>JAJDEV010000285.1 GCA_029259605.1 Planctomycetota bacterium
AACCAGCGGCTAGCACTCCGGTGACAAGTCCCCGAACGTCTCATCGCCCGTTCCGGAAACCGTCTCGGCTGCCGTGTAAACCCCTGTTCCGTTGCGAACCGCGGCACGCGAGCGAAGCGAGCCTGTGCCGCAGCAGCGCGAAGCGCTGCGCGTGAATCGATAACGAACGTCCACAACTCCCCGTCCCTGAGAGATCCCAACGGACGAGAGGAACACGTTCGGCACTTCCGAGTGCGATTCGATTCGCGGAACCACGCGGACCGTCCGGATCCGAGGAACGTCGACAGCTCTCCGACTCTCGGACGTCCACCCGACGAAAGGAACACGTTCGGCACTTCCCTTCGCGTGCGATTCGCGGAACCACCCGGACCGTCCGGATCCGAGGAACGTCGACAACTCTCCGGCTCTCGGACTTCCACCCGACGAGAGGAACACGTTCGGAACTTCCCTTCGCGATTCGATTCGCGGAACCACCCGAACCGTCCGGATCCGAGGAACGCCGCCAACTCCCCGCCCCCTGGACTCCCCGACTGACCTGAGCCGGTGCCGCCCGCCAGTCTCTCAGTCCGGCCCGTGCCCCTCGATGCGGTCCTGGTTCGCGTAGCCGAAGCGCTCGATCGCGTTCGGTGGCGCGAGGCCGATGTCGACCAGGATCTTGACGTCGTAGGTTCCCGCGAGGACCGGTGGGCGGTAGCGTCGCACGGCGGCGTCGGTGCGGAACGGGTCGAGCGGGAAGACGACGTTCAGCGGGTGCATGTGGATGAAGTGTGCGCCCGAGAGGCGCGAGATGCCGGGGGCGCGCGGTGCGCGGATCTCGTGTGGGGTCGCGAGCAGCGTGCCGCCGGTCAAGGTCTCGAGCTGCTGGCCGATTTGAACGGTGATGCAGCCGGGCGGGGGCGAGCCCGCGACCCGCTCGCCGTCGCGCGACGTCAGGAAGAGTCCGCTGCCCGGCGGAACCGCCGCGCCGTTCGCTTCGAGCCGTTCGCCGTTCGCGTCGACGAAGCGTCCGCCGGGGAGCAGCGTCAGCGCGCAGAAGTCCGTGTGGTTCTCGCCCCACAGGAGTCCGGCGTGCACCTGCTCCTCGTCGAGCGGCAGGTAGCGCAGGAGACGCGTGACGTGCGGGCCCCCGCGGACGATCTCGACGAACGTCTCGGGCGCGAGGTCGAGCGCGCGTGCGCAGCCGCGCAGTACGGACTCGCCCAGGCGTTGCAGGCGCAGCGCGACGGTGGCGTAGTGCGTGGGGAACTCCGCCAGCCCCTCGGGCTCGTCCGGCCACACGTTGTCGGCGTGGATCTCGGGGAAGAGCGCGCGGTCGGTCGGCGCCTGCTCGGTGCAGCAGGCGAAGAAGCACTCCTTGAAGTCGGGCTGTCCGCCGCCGGCCAGCGCGACCTCGGTGTTCGGTGGCGTCCAGCCGCGCTGGAACCAAAGGTCGGGTCGCGACATGCGCGCCTTGACCTCGTCGCCCGCGGCACAGAAGCGCGTGAAGTCGCCGTACAGCGCGTCGAGCTCGGCGTCCGCGAGGCCGTGCCCCGCGAGGTGCAGGATGCCGAAGCGTCCGAAGGCGACGCGCAGCTTCTCGAGCACGCCCGCGTCGCCCGACTCGAGCTCCGCGGCGTCGACGACGGGGATCGAAGCGCTCACGCGGTTACTTGTCGGCGACGTCTTCGAAGTCGAAGTTGTTCTTCGGGTCGACGGGCAGGATCTTGAATTCGTACTTCGGCTTCTTGCGCGTCGTCTCCGCCTGCTCGGCGCCGGAGTCGTTGTCCGCGCGCGCGAGCGGCTCGGCCGCTTGCTTGTCGTCCGGTTTGGCTTGGTCTTCCTTCATGACTGGCTGAGGGGTTCGAGGAGTCCCGCGTCCGAGATCACGGCGATCGCGCGCTTCGCGTCGTCGCGCACTTCCTCCGGGAAGACCTCGACGACTTCGTCGACCGAGCGCGAGCCGTCGCAGCGTTCCAGGAGATCGACCGCGGCCGGCGACAGGCATTGCACCTCGGCCGTCGCGGGATTGTAGATCAGAGTCGAGTCACAGCGCTCGAGCGGCTTCAGTTCCGCGTCAAAACGCACGCGGTCCTCGTCGTCGAGCAGGTCCGACTGGTAGCGCGGCCGGATGGTCGCCGAGTCGATCGACGACACGATCTCGTCCAGCGCCGAGCGGTCGAAGCGCAGCGCGCGCGAGACCAGGCGCTGGCGGCGGCGCGGGCCGGAAGCGAGGAGCGGCTTGGATGCCGTCGTGCGCTCGAGCACGTTCGCGCGCAGGTTGTCCCAGCCGTCGTGCTTCACGAGGTAGAGGAAGTAGTGACTCTTCAGCTCGTGGTAGAGCATGTTCGTGTTCTGGAACACCGGGAAGTGCGAGCGCAGCGCCTGGGTGAACTCGAGGTACACCTGGCGCGCGCGGCTGCGCGACATGCCGGTCTTGCACTTGAAGTCGTAGTAGACCTGCATGTCGGCGTCGGGATCCGGATAGATCTCGTCGATGTCGAACTCCTCGCGACGATCGAACAGCTCCGAGCGCTCGTCGAGATAGAAGACGCGCACGCTGACCTCCTGCACGAACTCCTGGTTCGCGATCACGGTGTTCAGCGTGTGCATCGCCTCCTCTTCGGTCTCGGTCGGGAAGCCGATCATGACGTAGAGCGTGACCGAGATGCCCGCGTTGTGCGCGCGCTTGATCAGCTCGAGGCTCGCGTCGGGATCGATGCCCTTGCACATCTTGCCGAGCACGCGCCGCGACGCGCTCTCGTAGCCGAAGGCGATGCGCCGGCAGCCCGACTCGGCCAGGTCCTTGCACACCTGCTCGTCGAAAACGTCGTGCTCGAGACGCGCGTCGCACCACCAGTTCACGTTCAGTCCGGCGTCGAGGATCGCGCGCGGGAACGCCTTGGCCATGTTCGGCGGCAGGTCCTCGATCGCGAGGTAGAACGAGTTCGCGCCATAACGCTCCTGCAGGATGCGCATGTCGTCGACCGTCTCCTCGATGCTGCGCCCGCGGTAGCCCGGGCCTATCACCGTGTAGAGCGTGCAGAACACGCACTTGCCCCAATAGCAACCGCGCGTCGCTGCGAGCGGCAGGACGAGCTCGGGCGAGAAGTAGTCGTCGAGCGGCAGCCCGTCGAAGTCGGGCGTCGGCAGCGTCGCGATGTTCAGCGGCTCCTGCTGCGGCGTGACCTGCACCTCGCCGTTCCCGTCGCAGTACACGATGTTCGTGACGTCGGCGAGCTCGCGCTTGCCCTGCACGTGTTCGCACAGCTGGAGCAACGGACGCTCGCCCTCGAGCAGTACCATCGAATCGATCAGGCTCCACACCTCGGGCCGCTTCGACAGCTTCTCGGAGATGTAGGCGAGCAAGCCGCCGCCGATCGTGATGTGGACCTCGGGCTTCCACTCCTTGATCAGCTTGCACAGCGTCAGCGTCGGGATGGCCTGGCTCGGGAACGTGAGCGAGATGCCGATCAGATCGGGATCGAGCGCCTTCAGCTCGGGCAGCGTGTGCTCGCGGAAGTACTCGATGAACGGGTTCTCGGCCTCGTCGGTGAGCGCCTCGATGATCTCGGACGAGCGCTCGATGCGGTGGCGCATGATGAAGCCGTGCGCCGTCAACTTGGTCGGCGCGAACTCGGTCGAAAACAGGCGCAGCCCCTGCTCCATCGTGCGACCGGCCCAGAGGTAGCGCTCGTAGTCGTAGAACTTCTCCGGCGTGCGGATGACGCTCTTCGCCTCTTCGATCGAGTCGGCGACTTCCTGGCCGATCAGCGCGATCTCCGAGAGCGTTTGATACTGCTCCATGTCCGAGAACACGAGCTCGTCCTTCGCGTCGAGCGCGGCCAGCTTCTCCTCGGCGCCGATGCGCTCGAGCGAGAGCGCGAGGCGCTCCTTCGAGAGGAACCAGTCGTACGCGGCCATGTTGACGTCCATCTGGGTGACGTCGTCGATGCCGTTCTGGCGCAGGTACGCGGTGAGCGACGGGAGGCTCAGGTACGGCTGCGTGAAATGCCCCTGGGGCGGAAAGATCAGTGCGACCTTCATCGTGCTTCCTCTCGGATCGTCAGGAGTCCGTCGATGCGGGGCGATGCGACGGTTTGGAGGTGGGTGGCCGGGCCGCGTTCGGCGCCGGGCCAGCGGACTTCGACGCGCTCGATGGCGTCGACGTCGCCGAGCCCGAAGTGGAGTCGCGTCGAGTGGGCGGAGTACAGGCCGTTCGTCGTGCGCGCCTCGGCGGTGAAGCTCTTGCCGCCGGCGAAGACGGTCACGCGCGCGCCGTAGCCGTCGCGGTTGCTGGCGTCGCCGATGAGCTCGACGGCCAGCCAGTGTCCGCGGCGCTCGGAGCGGTTCTCGAGCAGACGCGGAACGTCGTCCATGTCGACGAGGATCGCGTCCAGGTCGCCGTCGCCGTCCGGATCGGCGAACGCGACGCCGCGCGCCGAGCGCGGTTCCGCCAGTCCGCCGCCGGTCCGCGCGCTGATGTCCTGCCACCGAAGTCCGCGCTCGGGATCGGTGACCGCCTCGAAGAGCTGCGTTTGCTGCGCCCACGCGTGCATCCCGATCTGCTCGGCCTGCGGGTAGACGTGCCCGTTCGCGATCAACAGGTCGAAGTCGCCGTCGCAGTCGGCGTCGAAGAAGCCGCCGCCCCAAGCGAGGCGGTCGAGGCTCGTTTCGGCCAGGCCGAACCTGCCCGCGCTCTCGGCGAAGTGCCCGTTGCCGTCGTTGATGTGCAGCGAGTTCGGCTCGAGGTCGAAGTTCGTGCGCAGCACGTCCTGGTCGCCGTCGCCGTCGACGTCCGCGACGAAGAGCCCCATGGCGCTCGTCGGTTGTCCGTCGGCGTTCAGCGCGAACCCGCGCTCGACGCCCTCGTCGGCGAAGGTCCCGTCGCCGCGGTTCATGAACAGGTTCGCCGGTTGGATGTCGTTCGCGACGAGCAAGTCCTCCCAGCCGTCGCCGTCGACGTCGCTGAACACGCACGCGTACGAGCACAGCGCCTTGTCGAGCGTGAAGCCGGCCGCATCCGTCGCGTCCGTGAACGTCCCGTCGCCGTTCCCGAGGTAGAACCGGTCCGGCGCGCCGGGGTTGATCCCCGGACCCGCCTCGCCCTCGGGGCCGTGCGCGACCTCGACGCCGTCGTACACGGCGCGCTTCCCGCCCGCGGGCGGGTGCTCGAGGTCGAACTCGCAGTAATTGGAGACGTAGAGGTCGAGGTTGCCGTCGTGGTCCGCGTCCGCGAACGCCGCGCCCGTACCCCACAGTTCGTTCGCGATGCCCGACGCGACGGTCGTGTCGACGAAGCGCCCGTTGTCGTTGCGCAGCAGCACGTCGCGCCCGAGGCAGGCGAGGTAGAGGTCGGGATCGCCGTCGTTGTCGATGTCGCCGGTCGCCACGGCGTTGACCCAATCGGACCGACGCGCGCCGGCCTTCTCCGTCACGTCGGTGAACGTCATGTCGCCGTCGTTGCGGTACAGACGGCAGGAGGCGTTGCGGACGATCTCGAGCCGCGCGCCGTCGTCGAGATAGTTCATCGACGCGCTGTTCGCGACGAACAGGTCGTCGTCGCCGTCGCTGTCGTAGTCGAGCCACGCGGCGCCGGTGCCGTTGCTCTCCGGTATGTACCAACGCCGCGGATCGCCGCAGACGTTGACGACGTCGATGCCGGCGCTCTCGGCCACATCCTCGAAGCGAATGTGCGCGAGCGAAATCTCGTCGTCGCCGTCTTCCTGCGTCGGGCTCGCCTCGACGTCAGAGGCGTCGCAACCGGCGAGTCCCGAGGCTGCGAGGAGGAGCGCAAAAGCGTGTGCGGAGCCGCGGGTGTCGAACATGGGGGGGGAGACTAGAGAGCGCTCCGCCACGATACAACCGAGGTCGAACGGCGACGAGCGGCAGTGGCGTTCGACGAGTACGCGGCGTGGACCTCCGCGTTGGAGCGTCTGCTACGCTGTTGCGTCATGTTCGCTCGAACCGTCCCCCCGCAGGCCGCCCTCGCCGTCGCCGCGTTCGTTGTCGCGCTCGCCGCGTCCCCGCAGGAAGATCCGCGGCGCGAAGCGGTCGACCGCATCGTCGAGGAGTCCCTCGCGCGGGGCGAGGCCTACGCGCGGCTGCGCTCCCTGTGCCGAATCGCGCCGCACCGCCTCTCGGGTTCGAAGGGCGCCGAGAAGGCGATCCGTTGGGCGCGCGACATCATGGAGCGGGACGGTCTGGAGAACGTGCGCCTCGAGCCCTGCCGGGTCGCGCGTTGGGAGCGCGGCGAGGTCGAGGAGCTGACGCTGACCTCGCCGCCGCCCCTGCGCGGCGCGCGACTCCCGATCCTCGCGCTCGGCGGGAGCATCGCGACGCCGGAAGAGGGCATCGAGGCCGGCGTGATCGTCGTGCGGTCCGTCGAGGAGCTGCGCAAGCGCGCCGATGAAGCGCGCGGGCGCATCGTGCTCTTCAACCGTCCCATGGACGACGCGAACGAGAACCCGTTCCAGGCCTACGGCGGCGCGGTCGGTCAGCGTCGGAGCGGTGCGTCGGAGGCCGCGCGCGTCGGCGCAGTCGCCGCGCTCGTCCGCTCCTTGACGACGCGCCTGGACGACTTCCCGCACACCGGCGCGATGCAGTACGCGGCCGGAGTGCCGCGCATCCCCGCCGCGGCGATCAGCACGAACGGCGCGAATCGAATCGCCGGACTCGTCGAAGCGGGGCGCGACGTGCGTCTGCGCTTGCGCCTCGACTGCCGCTCGCACGACCCGGTCGAGTCGTTCAACGTGGTCGGCGAGCTCGTCGGTCGCGAGCTGCCCGACGAAATCGTGGTCGTCGGCGCGCACCTCGACGCGTGGGACGTCGGCGAGGGTGCACACGACGATGGCGCCGGCTGTGTCCAGGCGCTCGAGGTGCCGCGCTTGCTCGAGAAGCTCGGCTTGCGCCCGCGTCGTACGATTCGCTGTGTCCTGTTCATGAACGAGGAGAACGGCGTGGGCGGCGGCAACGCGTACTTTCGCACGCACATCGACGAGATGAGCCGCCACGTGCTCGCCGTCGAATCGGATCGCGGCGGCTTCACGCCGCGCGGCTTCGCGGTCGCCGGAACCGACGCGGCGCGGGCCGAGATCGCCGAGCTCGTCGAGCTGCTCGAGCGCACCGGCGTGCGCGACGTCGATCCGGGCGGCGGAGGTGCGGACATCGGTCCCATGGCGCAGGAGGGGGTGCCGCTGGTCGGTTTCGTCCCCGATCCGCAGCGCTACTTCGACTACCACCATTCGGCGCGCGACGTATTCGCGGCGGTGAACCGGCGCGAGTTGGAGCTCGGCGCGGCGGCGATCGCGGGCTTGGTCTGGTTGGTCGCGGATGCGGAGGGGACGCTCCCGCGCGCGCCGATCGCTTCGTCGCGCTGACCGGCGCCGGATCGCAGGCCGTTTCGAATAGGCCGTGAATCGAAGGCGCCTGCCGCCGTACGATGCCGGTTCTGCGCGCCAACGTGTGCGCGGCATTCCGACACGCCTGGCGCCAACGCCGGGCAGACCACCCGATCAGGACTCGATCGATGCAAACCCGAGGCCACGTTTCCCACGCCTCTCGACTCGGCCGTTCCGGCTGCTGGTTCGCCGTAGGCGGCGCCGTTCTCTTCGCGCTCATCGCCGTCGGACTCTCCGTCAAGTCCTACAACGGCATCGTCGCGAAGGAGAACCGCGTCGAGCAGCAGTGGACCGAGATCGGCAACCAGTACAAGCGTCGCTCCGACCTCGTCCCGGCGCTCGTCGAGACCGTGAAGGGCGCCGCGAACTTCGAGCAGTCGACGATCACCGCCGTGACCGAGGCGCGCGCCGCTGCCAACCAGGTCAAGCTCGCCCCCGGCGTTCCGGTCGATGAGAAGTCGGCGCAGGAGTACCTCGCGGCACAGCGCGCGCTCGGCTCGTCGATGTCGCGCCTGATCGCCACCGTCGAGGCCTATCCCGACCTGAAGGCGTCGACGAACTTCCTATCGCTGCAGGATCAGCTCGAAGGAACCGAGAACCGGATCGCGGTCGCGCGGCGTGACTACATCGACGCCGTGACCGCGTACAACACGCAGATCAAGCAGTTCCCGGCGACGCTGATCGCGAGTTCGTTCGGCTTCGAGAAGGTGCCCCAGCTCCAGTTCGAGCCGGAGAGCACGCAAGTGCCCGACGTGAAGTTCGACTTCAACGGGGGCGAGTAGCGCCCTTGCTCGCCTTCGTCGCCTCACTCGGCCTCGGCCTCACCCTCGCGCTCGCGCCGCAGGACCAGACGACCCCGCGCAGCGACGGCTGGGTCACCGACCGCGGAAACCTCCTGACGGACGATCAGGAGCGCGCACTCGAGGCTCTGATGGAGTCCTATCGAGTGGGGACGACGCACGAGATCGCGCTGCTCACGATCGAGAGCCTCGAGGGGCGGTCGCTCGACGCGTACGCGCTGGAGACAGCGCGCGAGTGGGGCATCGGCGTCGAGGGTGAGAACAACGGAGCGTTGCTCCTCGTCTCGCGCGACGACCGCGTGATGCGCATCGAGGTCGGGCGCGGCCTCGAGGGAACGCTCACCGACTCGGTCGCCGGCCGGATCATCCGCGACGTGATCACGCCGGAGTTCAAGCGCGGGGAGTTCTACACGGGCATACGCTCCGGGATCGAAGCCATGCACGCGGCGATCGGCGGCGACTACGGGCCGATCGAGCGCAGCGAGGGCGGACGTCGCAACGCGGTCGGCGTCGGCGGTTGTGTCACCGGCGCCGTGAACGTGCTCTTCATCCTGCTCTTCGTCGGATTGCTCTCGGGACGTCGCGGTGGACGCGGTGGTCGCGGCGGCGGACTCGGTGGAGCGCTGCCGTGGATCATCCTCGCGAGCATGGGCGGCGGGGGTCGGCGCGGTGGCCTCGGCGGCGGAGGCGGGGGGTTTGGAGGAGGAGGCGGCGGCGGCTTTGGCGGCTTCGGTGGCGGCGGCGGATTCTCGGGCGGCGGCTCGTCGGGAGGTTGGTGATGGGACTCCTCGTATCGATGCACGCGTTCCTGCAGGAGGCCTCGGCCGGCGACTGGAGCGCGGGCGGACACAGCGATCCGGGCGCGTGGCTCGAGTACGCCGGCCGGCTCGGCACGGGGCTCCTGCTCGTCGTCGTCGTGATGCTCATGCTGCGCGCCGTGGTGCGCCGCAACCTGTATCGCGCGACCGGCGTCCTGTCCGCGGGCGACCTCGAGCGCGTCCACGACGCGATCACGGCGGCCGAGAAGCAGACCGTCGGCGAGATCGTGCCGGTCGTGGTCGAGCGTTCGGACGCGCACCCCGCCGGCGTTTGGCTCGCCGCAGTGGTCTTCGTTCTCCTCGGCTCGACGCTGTTCGGAACGCTGATTCCCTGGGAGCAGCCCGCGTTCGTGCTCCTGAGCCAACTCGCGCTCGGCGCGGTCGGGTACTTCACGTGCCGCGCGCTCCCCGACTTCCAGCGCCTCTTCGTGCGCGAGTCGCGCGCGACCGAGATGGCCGAGGAGCAGGCCTTCCAGGAGTTCTACCGCAACGGCCTGCACAAGACCGAGGCGCAGACCGGGGTGCTGATCTTCGTCAGCCTCTTCGAGCGCCGCGTCATCGTGCTCGGCGACGAGGGCATCGACGCCCGCGTCGAATCGCAGCAGTGGATCGCGACCACGGAATCCGTGCTGAAGGGCATCGCCGCGGGCTCGCTCGCGGACGGCCTGGTCGCCGGCATCGAGAACGCCGCGGTCGTCCTCGCCGAGCACTTCCCGTGGCAGGACAGCGACCGCAACGAGATCCCCGACCGCCTGATCATCCGTCGCGAGTAGACGTCCCAGCGACTCCGTATTGCCGGGTCAGCGCCGCGTGATCGGAACGCGCAGGCCCTCGACGAGGTCGGTTTCGGTGGGGGAGTAGGTCTCGATCAGGTCGGCGATCGGGAGGTTCAGCTCGGCGCGGTCGCGTGCGAAGAAGGCGTTCGCGCCGATGCTCGCCGATTGCGCGCGGCGCATGCGCGTCGAGAGCGTGGCCGGGCCGATGCCCTGGGACAGCGCCGTGCGGTGGGCGGTGAGGATCGCGTTCGCGTCGAGGCGCTCGGGCAGCTCCGCCGCGCCGAACCAGATCGGTGCCGTCGTCGGATCGAGGTCGATGGAGCCATCGGGCAGGAGCTCGGCCGGCACGACGCAGACGAGCGTGCCCGCCTCCGTTCCAGCGTTGCAGCGCTCGGCCGTCTGCTCGCCGACGTACAGTACCGGCTCCGCCGACTGGCGCGGTGTGGTCAGGTCGGGATCGGTGCGCAGCACGACGAGGTAGCCGGCGCGATAGCTCGGTTGGTCCGCGCGCCAGGTGTGCACGAAGGGTTCGTCGAGCACGAACGGGACGGCGTCGAGCAGGTCGATCTCGGCGGCGGTCGGATTCGCCGGAAGGGCGCGCAGCCCTTGGCTTCCTTGGCTGCCGCGGTTTCCTGTCGCGGCTCCGATGACGAGCGCTCCGGCGAGCAGGGCGAGGGCGATGTTCTTCGTGTGCATTAGTCTTTCGTGAACTCGATGTCGTCCAAGCCGATGCGGCCGAGCTCGCTGCCGTAGCGCTCGCCGAAGTGGAACGCGATGCCGATCACGCCGCGCGTCTCGAGCCGCCGACCGTTCGCCGTGAAGTCCGCGAGCGGAATGCGAATGGTCTCCCACTCGTTCGCCCAGCCCGCGCCCGTGCCGCACCCGCGGCGTTGGTACGGCTCCTCGATCCCGCCTCCGTAGGCGTCGATGCGCACCGTGCTGCTGTGACCGAACAGGTCGAAGAGCTCGACGCCGAACGTGACGTCGCCGAACTCGGCGACCGTCGGAGGGGTGCGGGTCATCTGCGCCGCGCGGAACGAGAGGTACTCGTACTTCGAGACGTCCATGATCTCGCGGTGCACCTCGAACAGCGCGTGGCTATCCGCGTTGCGCTGCCAGCTGAACGTGATGCCGGCGGTCGTGTCGCCCGCGCCGCCGGACGTCATTCCGTTGCCGGGATCGGAGATCAAGTGCGTGAACGAGGCGTTCCCGTCGTTGAGCAACAGCTCGTTGAACCAGAACAGGTCGTGCTCGACGCGGCCACCGGAGCTCGACAGGTTGACCGACGGGTTCGACTGGAAGTCGTCCACGATGCGCCGTCGCTCGGTCGGGTCCTGGTACATCAGGTCGACGACGACGCAGGGATCGTTCGGCGCGCCGAGCGGACGCAGGCTCTCCCACTGACGCCAGAGGAAGTCCTTGCAGGGGATGTTGCCGTCGAGGACGTGTGCGAGCAGCGGCAGGAGGTAGCCCTTCATCAGAAGGTGCGTGCGCTGCCGGCCGACGAGGCAGGGCCCCGACGCGACCGAGCTCCCGCCGCCGTCGTGGAAGTCGCCGTGTCCGACGCCGTGGTAGGACGTCGACATGCGCATGCCCTGCGCGCGGTCATGTAGGTGGAACGTCTGCGCGATGTCGGACGACGCGCATCCGTTCACGTCGGCATCCGCGCCGCCGGTCCACAGGTGGTACGGAACGTCGAGCGGGTTCGACTGGTTGACGCCGAGGAAGTCCGTGGGCGCGATGCTCGAGACCAGCTTGATGTTCTCGGGCCCGTACGAGCGCGCGAGGCCCGTCCCCGCGACCAACCGGTTGTACGCACGCGCGACGCCCTCGCCGCCGCGGCTGTGGCCCATCCAAACGATCGTCTCGCCGTCGACGTGACCCTCGAGATCTCCGCCGGCGATCAGATCGAGGTTCGTCAGGAAGTGCTCGGTGTTGACGAGCGTCGTCGTCGACGCCGTCTCGATGCCCGGCCCCGTGTTGTTCGAGTGGCTCATCACGACGTAGCCCCACGACGCGAGGAACTTCCCGATGTGGTCGTACCAGCGATAGTTGTGCCCGTTGCCGTGGCTGATGACGACCAGCGGCAGCTCGCCGAGCTGGGCGATCGGCGCGGGGTAGTAGACGTCCTGAAGCAGCAGCTGCCCGCCGTTGTACAGGCGTTCGCGCGTCGCGTAGGGCCCGTTGCGCGTGAGGTCGGGCACGACGTACAGGCCCGCTTCGGCGCCCCAGCCGTCGATGCGATCCTCGCGGTCGAGCATCCCGTTGCGGTTGGCGTCGAGCACGACGTCGTAGCCGACGCCGATCTTCGGCGTGCCGTTCGAGCCGAGCAGCGTGCCCGCGTCGATCTGGATGATGTTGCTCCGTCGCCCACCGATGTGCGGCGTCACGCGCAACGGACCGGCGACCGCGTCGGCGAGCGACGGATCGCTCAGCCATTCGTTCGGCGCGCGGTGGGGCACGAGGTACACGTCGACTGCGCGCCCGACGAACTTCGGCAGGGCGGCCGTGTCGATCGAGATCTCGATCGGCGTCAGCTCGTTGAACGCGCTGACGTACGTGAAGTACGGAAAGCCGTCGGTGCGGACGCCCGCGAGTTCGACCTGCAGGTCGAGCGCCGTGTGCAACGGAACGGAGGCGAGCGACGAGGCGCCGCCGACGGTCTTGACCTTGGCGCGCTGTGCTTGCGCCTGTGGCGCGCCGGCGAGGAGCAGGGCCGCGCACGTGAGCGCGAGCCAGCGCGACGGAATCGGTGCGGCGGTCGATCGGCGAGTCCGAGTCATTTGCGGGGGAGGCGTGGCGTTGCGCGACGACGGCGCGGAGCGCGCCGACCAGCTCGACAGCTTAGCAGCGAAACGGCTTCGCCGGGGGCGCCGACTCAGCAGGGAACGGTCGAGCGTGTCTCGAGGCTCTCGCGCTCGGCGTCGAGCATGCGGGCCAGCCCGGCGGACTCGTCGATCGTCGCGCGCGGCTCGCCCTCGCCGCGGCAGAGCGCGAGCACGTGGCGCACCTCGCCGTCGTACCCCGTGCCGTCCGCGAGCACGAGCGGCTCGACGTTCCCGTCGCGCGCCAGCACGAGCGGGTGCTCGCGCCCGAGCGCGAACTCGAGCGTCGCGCGCTCGAACACGACCGTGTAGCCCATGTGGAACGGAAAGCCGGGCGTGTGGTCCCAGCCCCCCTCGGCCACGACGTGCGCCGGACCGTCGTCGAAGGCGTACGCCGTGCTCACGTGATCGAACGTCCCGATCGACGTCACCGACCGCGGCGCCCCGAACAGCCAACGCACGAGGTCCGCGTCGTGGACGTGCAGGTCGAACAGCGCACCGCCGCTCTTCGACGAGTCGAGGTAGAACTCGGGCGACCACGCGGGGTGCGAGCCGAGGCGCCGGAAGACGGCGCTGCGCACGCGCCCGTATTCCCCCGCGTCCACTGCGTGCTTCAGCTCGGTCCACCCCGGCCAGAAGCGCATGCACATGGCCGGCATGCACACGCGTTCGGACGCGCGCGCGGCGGCGGCCAGGCGGTCGATGTCCGCGGCGTGGAGCGCGACGGGCTTCTCGACCAGGACGTGCTTGCCGGATTCGAGCGCGCGCAACGCGAGGTCGACATGCGTGTCGGTGTGCGTGCAGATGCTGACGAGCTCGACAGCGTCGCTCGCGAAGAGTTCGGCCGGATCGTCCGTGAGCTGCGTCGCGTCGGCGTCGAACAGCGGACCGCCGTCGTCCTCTTCGATGTTGCCCTTCGCGAAGCCGTCGCCGCGCAAGCGCTCGGCGTTGCGGTCGCACACGGCGACCAAGCGGTTCGGATGGCCCGCGGCGTTCGCGGCGGCGTAGGCGCGGATGTGCGTGCGCCCCATGAAGCCGAAGCCGATCACGCCGACGCCGATGGAGCTTCGATTCGACGCACCCATCGTCAGCGGATGTGCTCCTCGATCACACCGCGCGCCGCGATGATGTCGTCGATGCGGCGGTCGCCGGCTTCGCGCTCGATCACGAGGTCGACGTCGAGCGCGTTCGCGTCGAGCGTGGCGAAGAACGCCGGCCAGTCGACATCCCCGGTTCCTACGCAGACCTCCGCGCCCCACTCGCCGGCGGTCTTCGTGCGCGTCGCGTCCTTCACGTGGATCTGCAGAACGCGCGGAGCGAGGCGTCGCAATCCGGCGATCGGATCGCCCTGGTCGTACAGGATCATGTTGGCGGGATCGAAGTTCACGCCGGCGCTGTCACGATCGAGTTCGTTGAGAAACGCGACGAGCGTGTCCGCGGACTCCTGTCCCGTTTCGAACGCGGTGCGCGCGCCGGCGTCGGCGAAGACGTCGACCATTTCGCGCAAGCGCGCCAGCAGCTTGCGGCGTTCGGCGCCGTCCTCGTGCGGCAGGAACCCGGCGTGGAACGAGACGAGGTCGAGGCCGAGTCGCGCCATGGCGATCGCGTTCTCGTGCGCCGCCGCGAGGTTCGCCTCCCAGTGCTCGTCCGGACGCACGCCGCCCGTGCGACGAATCGAGTCGAGCGTCGAGTAGTCCTCGCCCTCCATTTCCATCATGCCGGAGAGGCACGCGATCCCCTGCGCGGCCAATGCGTCGGCGGTTTCGTCGAGCGACCACGGTTGCGGGCGTGACGGGCGCAGCGGCTCCAGCGCGAGCTGGACGTGTGAGACGCCGCACGCAGCGGCGCGCGTCGCGAGCTCGGCGGGTGAGTCCGCGCGCAGCGACCACGAGCAGACTCCGATGCGCTTCTTCTTCGACACGTCGTTCTCCTGGGTTCCGCGCGTCGCGGCGCGGGCGCACAGTTTGGCACAACGCGGCTGCCGCGCGCTTGCACGATGTGACAAACTGTCCGCCCCGTTCCGCGCGCTTCGCCACTCTGCTTCAGGAGCAAACGCCATGTCGATCACTCGCCGCCAACTCCTCGCGTCCGGATCCGGCGCGGGCGCCGCGCTCCTGCTTCCCTCGCGTGCGTTCGCCGTAGCGCGCGCGACCGAACCGCTGTTCAAGATCTCGCTCGCGCAGTGGTCGCTGCACCGCGCGCTGCGTGCGGGCGAGCTCGACGCGCTCGGCTTCCCGGCGTTCGCGAAGGACGAGTTCGGGATCGAAGCCGTCGAGTACGTGAACAGCTTCTTCTTCGACAAGGCGGGCGACTTCGATTGGCTCGGCGAGCTGAAGCAACGCGCGAGCGACGCGGGCGTGCGCAGCCTGCTGATCATGATCGACGGCGAGGGCAGCCTGGCGACGGGCGATGACGCCGAGCGTCGACGCGCGATCGAGAAGCACTTCAAGTGGATCGCGGCGGCGCGCTTCCTGGGCTGTCACGCGATCCGGCTCAACGCGGCGGGGGACGGCGACTGGGACGCCGACCGCGCGCGCGCGGCCGATTCGCTGCACCGTCTCGGCGTCATGGGTGACGATTACGGCATCGATATCATCGTCGAGAACCATGGCGGCCTGTCGTCGAACGGCGAGTGGCTGTCGCAGGTCATGGTCGCCGCCGACCACCCGCGCGTCGGCACGCTGCCCGACTTCGGCAACTTCCACGTCGGCAACGGCGAGTGGTACGACCGCTATCTCGGCGTCGAGCAGATGATGCCGTGGGCGCGCGCGGTCAGCGCCAAGTCGCACGCCTTCGACGAACAGGGCAACGAGACGAAGACCGACTACCGCCGCATGCTGCGCATCGTGCTCGACGCGGGCTACACCGGGTACGTCGGTGTCGAGTGGGAAGGCGACTCGCTGTCCGAGGTCGAGGGCATCCGCGCGACGCAGCGTTTGCTGGAGCGCGTGCGCGACGAGTTCGCGACCGAGGAGGCGCGCTAGTGGCGAGCGGCGTCCGCTGCGGAGCCGCGCTCACGGCGCTCACCCTCTTCACCACGGCCGCGTTCGCGCAGGAGTACGCGCCGCACATCGAGCAGGCGTCGGACGAGGGCCGCGCCGCGTTGCGCGCGCTCGAACTCGCCGAGGGAATCGAGGCGGACCTCTTCGCCGAGGAGCCGATGCTCGCCAATCCCGTCTGCCTCTACGTCGACTTCGACGGCGGCGTGTACGTCGGCGAGACGTTCCGCCACTTCGCCGGCGTGACGGATATGCGCGATCACATGGACTGGCTCGACGAGGACATCGCGTCGCGCTCGGTCGAGGATCGATTGGAGATGATCCGCGCGCACGAAGGCGAGGACTTCGACACCGGCTACGGCGTCGAGCACGAACGCCTGCGGCTGATCCGCGACACGGATGGCGACGGCGTGGCGGACTCTGCCGTCGTGTTCGCCGACGGCTTCAACTCGCACGCGTCCGGCATCGGCGCGGGCGTGCTCTCGTACCGCGGGAACGTCTACTACACGTGCATCCCGGATCTGTGGGTGCTGCGCGACCTGGACGGCGACGGGAAGAGCGACGAACGTCAGGTCCTGTCCACCGGGTATGGCGTGCACATCGCGCTGCTGGGTCACGACCTGCACGGGTTGCGCATCGGTCCGGACCGACGCCTCTACTTCTCGTGCGGCGACCGCGCGTTCAACGTTTCGACCGAGGCCGGCGTGATCGAGCACACGGAGACGGGTGCGGTGCTGCGCTGCAACCTCGATGGGAGCGGGCTCGAGGTTTGGCACAGCGGGCTGCGCAATCCGCAGGAACTCGTGTTCGACGAGTACGGCAACCTGTTCACCGGCGACAACAACTCGGACGGCGGCGACCAGGCGCGCTGGGTGAACGTCGTCGAGGGCGCGGACTCCGGTTGGCGCTACGCGTATCAATGGATCACGGCGCCCGTCCAGCGCGGGCCGTGGAACGACGAGAAGCTCTGGTACCCGCCGTTCGCAGGGCAGGCGGCGTACATCGTTCCGCCGATCAAGAACATCGGGCACGGTCCGTCGGGGCTCACCTATCACCCGGGCACCGGGCTCGCGGGCAAGTACGCGCGGCACTTCTTCCTGTGCGACTTCCGCGGCGACCCGGCCTACAGCGGCATCCACACGTTCACGACCGAACCCAAGGGCGCGTTCTGGGAGGTCGACGAGGTGGAGCGGTTCGTGTGGAACACGCTCGTGACCGACTGTGACTTCGGCCCCGACGGGCGGATGTACTTCACGGACTGGGTCGCGGGCTGGAACAAGACGGGCAAGGGGCGCGTGTTCCGCGCCTTCGCGCCCGGCGCGGACGAGCGCGCGCGTTCGACCGCCGAGCTCTTGGGCGGCGACTGGCGCGCGAAGACGGTGGACGAGCTCGTTCCGCTGCTGCGGCATGCGGACATGCGCGTCCGACAGGAGGCGCACTTCGCGCTGGCCGACGCGGGCGGCGCCGGCGTCGAGGCGCTGACCGCGGTCGCAGCGGGCGCGAGCGACGACGAGCTGGGCCGGCTCGCGCGAGTGCACGCGATCTGGGCCCTCGGCATCGTGGCGCGGACGCGGCCCGACGACGCGACGGCGCAGCTGCGCGGGCTCACGGACGACGGTGACGCCGAGGTGCGCGCGCTGGCGACCCGGGTCCTCGGCGACGAACGCGTCGCGTCCGCGTCGGCCGACATCGTCGCGCGCATCTCCGATCCGGCGCCGCGCGTGCGTTTCTTCGCGGCGATCGCCGCCGGGCGCCTCGGCGCGACGGACGCGATCGCGCCGCTCGTCCAGCTGCTCGTCGATGCGGGCGAGGACGACCGCAACCTGCGGCACGCGGGCATCATGGGGCTGCTCGGCTGCACGGACGAGCGCACGCTCGCCGAGCTCTACGACCACGCGTCTCCGCACGTGCGCACGGCCGTCGTCGTCGCGCTGCGTCGGCGCCGCCACGCGGACGTCGCGTGCTTCTTGCACGACGCCGAGGACTCGATCGTGCTCGAGGCCGCGCGCGCGATCCACGACGTGCCGATCGACGCGGCGCTGAGCGCGCTCGCGGGGCTCGACATCCCGGCGAGTGCGAGCGATGCGCTCGCGCGCCGCGTGCTCAGCGCCGCGCTGCGCACCGGAGCCGCCGATCGGCTCGCGCTCGCCGCGCGGCGCGCGGACCTCGGCGAGGCCATTCGCCGCGAAGCCATCGACCTGCTCGCGGCGTGGTCGACGCCCGGCGTGCGCGACCGCGTCTCGAACGCCCCGCGTCCGTACGAGGCGCGTCCGCTCAGCGAGGTCGCGCGCTTCGCACCGGAAATCGCCGACGCGTTCGAGGCCGGCGACGGAGGCGATGCGCTCTTCCCCGCCTTCGCGCGGCTCGTGGTCGCGACCGAACAGACGTCGTTCGAGCCGCTCCTTCGCGCGTGGTGCGAGGACACCGACCGCAGCGCGCCGGCGCGCATCGCCGCGCTCTCCGCCCTCGAAGCCCTCGGCTCGAACGACCTCGTCGCCGTCGTGCGCGTCGCGCTCGGCGACGCCGATGGCTTGTTGCGCGCCGCCGCGCTCGACACGCTCGAGCGCCTGTCGCCCGGCGAGGCGCTGCCGAGCCTGCGTTCGATCCTCGACAAGGGGGAGACGGCCGAGCGCCGCGTCGCGCTGCGCATCCTCGCGCGCGCGAAGGAGGCGAGCGCGGACGGGCTGCTGGCCGCCGAGGCCGACAAGCTCGTCGACGGCGTGTATCCAGGGGAGCTCGCGCTCGACCTCGTGCTCGCGGTCGAGGCGCGCGACAGCGAGGCGCTGACGGCGAGCACCGCGCGCTGGTCGGCGCCGCGCATCGCGCGCGACGGCGAGCTCGCCCCGTGGCTCGCGAGCCTCTACGGCGGCGACGTCGAGCGCGGGCGCGACGTCTTCCAACGCGTCGACCTGTCGTGCGTGCGCTGCCACGCATCGGGTGAGGGCGAGGCGGTGCGCATCGGTCCGGACCTGACCGGCGTCGCGACGCGCCTGAGCCGTCTGCAGATCCTCGAGTCGATCGTCGCGCCGAACCGCCGCACGACGCCGGGCTTCGCGGGCACGGTGCTGTTCCTCACCGACGGCAAGATCGCGAACGGACGCGTCGTCGCCGAGGACGAGCACGGGATCACGCTGCTCGACGCGGACGGCGGCACGCTCGAGATCGCGCGCGACGCCATCGACGAGCGCCGCCCCGACCTGTCCGCGATGCCCGAGGACCTGGCCGCGAGCCTGACCCGCCCCGAGATGCGCGACCTGCTCGCGTACCTCGCGTCGCTCTGACCTCAGGTCATGTCGTGCGCGCGGCCTTGGACGTCGACGATGCGCGCTTCGGTGCCGTCGAGCAGCCAGGCTTTCTCCGCGAGGTTGACCGTGGGGCAGATGTGCATCGGTACGAGCGCGAGCACGGCGCCGCGTTCCGGTGCGGTGCCCGACGTCACGCGCAGCGGGAGGTGCTCCTCGCTCGGTGTCATCGCCTCGAGCCCCGGATACCCGATCGCGAAGGCGCACGGGTCGCCCGCTTCGGCGGCGATCGACTTGGAACCGGCGTCGCACGTCACGATGTCGTCGGCCGGATGGCTCACGACGCGCGCCAGAACGAAGGCGGCGGGCACGAGCTCGACGTCCGGGTTCTCGCGCTCGGTGCGCAGGTCGTGGAAGACGACGGTGCCGGGGGACACGCGGTGCACAAAGTCGTCGGACTTCGAGAGGCGCGGATCGGCGAGCGCGTGACGAAACGCGGGCGTCCCGCTCGTGATGATCTCCTGGGTGTCATGCCCCGCCTCGCGCAGCTCGCGCGCGATGTCGAGCAACACGTCGTAGCCCGCGAGGATCGAGCGCCGCCGCGCGTCGAGGTCGGCGTCGTGCAAGTGCCCGTCGTAGAAGTGAATGCCGCGGAACCGCGCGCCGGAGACGCTCGCGACGGCGAGGATGGCCGCGCGGTCTCCCGCCGGAATCCCGGTGCGGTGCATGCCCGGGTTCACGTCGACGAAGATCGAGACCTCCGCGGGGACGTCGCGCGCGATCGACGGCGTTTCGCAAAGCACGGACACGCGGCTCGCCGGATGCTCGCGCGCGAGAACTCCGACGGCGTCGAGCGCCGGACCGACGAGCGGATAGGCGACCAGGAGATCGCCGCCGCCGTAGTCGTCGAGCACGTCGAGCAGGAGCCGCGCCTCGCGCGTCGTCGCACACTTGAACCGCCGCAGTCCGGCGTCCGCGAGGACGCGCCACACGGCGGGGATCTTGGTCGTCTTGACGTGCGGCCGCCAACGCTCCGTACCGCCTGTGTAGGCGAGCATGCGGCGTACGTTCTCGCGCACGTGGTCGAGGACGACGACGAGCGCGGGGCTCAGTGCCTTTGCTTGCAGCGCGGGCGGAAGCGCGAAGTCGCGCGGGTCGAGTTCGGTGAAGCGGGTTTGCACGCGCGCATCCTACGCGCATTCACACCGCGATGGCTCGCCTGCTGCTTCAGGCCGCGTGGGGAATCGCGGCGAGCTCAGGCTCCGGAGCGACGATCATCGTCCGAATGCGCGCGACGAGTTCGGCCGCGTCCGGGACATCGGTGATCCGCACGACGCGGTCGACGTCCGGCGCCGACGCGCGCGCGGAGATCAGCACCGTCCCGAGCACCGGCGAGGTCGCTTCGTCGTCGGGGGCGAGGCGCACGTCGATGATGTCGGCGAGCCGCATCGAGCGCGGCTTGGGCGTCAGGAAGCCGCGCGCGTAGTCGAGTCGGTGGGGGTGGAAGACGAACTCGGTGCCGGCGTACGTGCGCTTCGAGAGCGACATGCCGACCACGGGGACGGCGATCGCGAGCGCGATGCCGAACACCGCGAACGGCGCCCACGCGAGTAGCGACGAGTCGACCTGGCCCACGAGCAAACGCGCGAGCCCGCCGAACACGAGCGTGCTCCACAGCGCGACGAAGAGGTAGACCGGCGCGTTCGCATGCAAGTGCGCGGAGGCGAGGAACACGGGGCGCACGCGCAGCACCGGTCGCGTCCCGTCGCGCAGCGGCGCGTACCGCTCGCGCCTCGCCCGCAGCGATCCGGCGCACACCGAACAGAACGGCGAGGTGGCGGGAGCGTCGGCATGGCAGCGGGGGCAGGGCATGGCATCCGGCGCGAAGCCGGCACGTCAGCTTCGGCTGCCCGCGTCCCGCGCCTTGAGGGCGACGCTAGCAGGCTGTGGCAAAAGTCATTCACCCGCAGAACGCCGTCCTCCACTCCGGCTTGGCCCCCGAAAGCCTCGCCGAATCCACCGATTCGCCTACGTTTCCGGATGCCAACCCGGAGCGGATGCCGACGCTCTGCGGGCGAAGCACTTTCGCCACAGCCCGCTAGCGGATGCGCAGCTTCACGCGCCGTTCGTCCTGGCCCTCGCGCACCGTGATGGCCTTCTTGGACGACGCGCCGTCCTGCGTCGTGGCGTGGACCGTGTACTTCCCGGCGGGGAGCGGCCCGGCGCGCTGCTCCTTCGACGAGAGCCCTTCGACCATCAGGCTCTCGAGCGAGTTCTGGGTCATGACGCCGTTGACCTGTCGTCCCTCGTCGTCGAGCACCTTGACGCGCGCGTGAACGGGCTCGTCGTCGCGCTCGACGTTGATGACGAGATAGCAGCCCGGCGAGAGCGTCAGGTCGACGGTCGAGTTGCCCTGCGCGGTGACGTCGAGCGGCCCGTACTCCGCGCTCGCCGCGTCTCCGGCGCGCGCGAAGACCCAAACGCGACCCGCGGGGAGTCCCTTGTAGCGGAACTGGCCCGTGCCGTTCGTCGCGCAGGAGGCGATGGTCGAGAGCACGCGGCCGGACGCGTCGCGCGCGAAGATCGACGCCGACGCGACGGGCGCGCCGGACGCGTCGCGCACGGTGCCCGAGATCGACCCCGCTTCGGCGAGGTGGATCTCGATGCCGCGCACGGACTTGCCCTCGCCGACCTCGATGCCGTCGACGACCACGCCGCCGAAGCGCGCCTCGTCGCCCCCGAAGAAGCTCGCGCCGCCGCCGGCCCGCAGCGAGTAGGTTCCCGCGCGCAGGCGCGTGAACGAGAAGGTCCCGTCGCTCGCGGTCACGAACGAGTTCGAGTCGTCGAAGTCGGAGAACGCGAGCACGCCACCGTCCTCCGACAGGCGCACACCCACGCCGATCGCCGGCGCGCCGTCGGTCCCGAAGACCGTGCCCGCGAGGCGGCCCTGCGGAATCTCGAGGTCGACGACGAACTCCTCGACCTCGGGCACCGCGACGTAGAACTGCGTCCGCGCGTTGAACCCGTCCTCGCCGACGCCGAAGACGAAGTCGCCGGGGCGATCGACCGCCACTTCGAAGCGACCGCCGTCGTCCGTGCGCGCGATCTTCATCCCCTGCAGCATCGCGCCGCCCTCTTCGATGACGAGCACCATCGTCTCGGCGAGCGGTTCGCCTGCCTCGGTGACCGTTCCGGTGATGCGCACCGGCGCCTTCGGCTCCGCGCCGAGGACGACGTGCACTTCGTCGCCGTCGGCCACGTCGATCGAGGTCATGCGCATCTGGCTGAACACGCCCATCATCGTGGCCTCCGCGTCGTCCTCGTCGGCGGACATGAACGCGTCGATCATGTCGTCCTCGCTCGGTGTCGCGACGACGGTGACGGCACCGGGCTCGACGTGCTCGATGAGGAACGTGCCCGCGGCGTCGGTGACGACCTGGTTCTCGCCGTCGAACAGGTCGAGCTCGCTCTTGCTGCTCGCGCTGACCATGCAGCCAGCGTCGGGTTGCCCCTCCGCGTCGAAGACCTCGCCCGTGATCGTCGCCCCGATGCGCAGCGTGAGCACGACGTCGTCGCGCGCGGAGCCCGGTGCGGCTTCGAGCGGGAACGGCTCGCTCGACGCCCAATTCTCGTGGTTGGCGACCAGGGACAATCCGTCGGGCGCGCAGCCTTCGAGCTCGAAGCGTCCCGTGTCGTCGGTCTTCGTCTCCTCGCGCGCGCTGGAACCCGAGTCGAAGCGGTCGCGCGAACCACTCGACGCGACGACGTCCGCGTTCGGGACGGGCGCGCCGGACGGATCGACGACCAAGCCGCTGACCGCGACCGCGCGGCGCAGAACGAACGCGACGCGGGCGGGCGAGGGGACGTGGACGTTGAGCTCTCCGTCGACGTCGGGGCTGTAGCCGTCCGCGTTGGCCGCGACGATCCAATCGCCCGCGTAGACGCCGGCGAGCGAGAACGCGCCATCCTCCGCTTCGAACCGGCGGTGCACGGAGTCTCCTCCCCAGCGCGGACCGTTCGCGGGGCGCGCGGTGATCTCGAATTCCGTGACCGGCGCGCCCGTGTCGTCGACGACCGAACCGGCGAGTTCGAGCGGCGCGACGAGGCGGAGCACGAGGCCGCTCGTGCCCGGACCGACGGCCGGTGCGAAGGCGCGGTACGAGTCGGGCCCCTCCGTGCCGCCGCTCTCCCAGACGATTTCCAGGTCGTCGGCGTCGTCCGTCGCTCCGTCGGGGTTTTCCTCGGAAGCGGACGATGGAGCGAGGCGCGCATCCAGGTCGAAGGGCCCTTCGCCGAGGCCGGTCAGGACGAACGCGCCCTGCGCGTCGGCGCTCGCCTCGGACACATGGTTCTGCCAGCCGCCGCGCTCTTGCTTCGACGCGGTGACGGTTGCGCCCTGCGCCGGTTTGCCGTCCGGCCACAGGACCGTCCCCGCGATGCGGTTGCCGGAGGACAGGATGAAGTCGATGCCCGCGGTCACCTGGCCCTCGACGATGTCGACCTTGATCTCGTCCGCCTCGAGCCAACCGTCCGCCCTCGCTTGCACCGTGGCGCTCCTTCCCGCGACGCCCTGAATCGAATAGGTCCCGTCCGCGGCGGAGGTCGCCGATGCGCCGCCGCCGAACATGGCGGAGGCTCCCTTACCCGAGGCTTCCACGTCGGCATCGGCGATCGGCTCGCCGTCGTCGCCGACCACGCGCCCGACGATGGTCGCGCCGAGCGCGAGCGGAATGTCGAGCGTCGTGTGCTTACCGGCCGGGGCCTCGAACGCGAGGTCGAAGTGGTCGACGAGTCCGTCGCACGCGGCGTGCACGAAATACTTGCGATCGGCGGCGAGCGCGCGCAGCTCGAACGTGAGGTCGTTCTCGAGGCGCACATCGCGCTCGTCTTCCGACTGACCGAAGCCCTTCCCGCCACGTCCCTGCAGCTCGACGTCGAAGTCGTCCGATGTGAGCCCGCGGTCCTCGGCGCCGGCGGGGACGATCACGCGTCCGGTGACGTAGGCGCCGAGCGAGCACTCGAGTTGGACCGGCCCGGTGACGGAGTCGAACTCGACCCGCAACGGCTTCGCGTAGACGTAGCGCGACACGAGCACGAGCGCTCCTTCCCTCGCTTCGGGGTGGAACGGAACGCGAACGACGCCGGAGCCCGCGACCGCGCGGCAGCTCCATGCATACTGCTCGAGCTCGGCGCGGTAGGCGTTCGACAGATCGATGCGGCTCGCGAGGCTGCGCACCTGCCATTCCGATAACTGATGTCGAGAGTGCGTGGCCGGGGTGACCGCCGACACCGCGACCAGGGCGACCTCGTCGTCGAGCGGCACGCCGGCCGGCAGCGAGATCGCGACGTCGATCCAGCGCGCGTGTTCCGTGTCGAAGCCCGCGTCGTCGCTCAGGTCGTGCGCGTCGGCGGTTGGCGCGACCGCGCGCAAGCTCCGTGGCGCGGGCGACTTCGACGCGACCTCGGTCGGCGCGAGCAGCGCGTCCGCGCCGGTGCGCGGTGCGGACGGCGCGGCATCGGCGGCCTGCGCGGCGCGGGGCGGTGTGGCTTCGCGCCCGCCGGCGCCTCCCGCGTTGATGTAGAAGAGGACGGCGCCGATTCCGACGACGAGGAGGCCGACGGCGAGCGAAGACTTCGGGTTCATGGCGGGCGGAGTCGAGTGGCGGCGGGGCGCAGGGCGAGCGCGCGGAGGTGGAGCCGCGCTCTGCGCAGCGACCATCGTAGTGTGTGTGGGTTCGGGGCGGCGAACTCGCGCTCGTACGCCCTCGCGCGTCAGGTCCGTTTCGCCGGTTCCCTCCTTTCGTCTGCCCGTGGACGAGGCGGCCGCTGTGGCGGCGCCTGCGCGAGTTGCCTATCGTCGCGCCCGAAACCGCGCAACGCAGAGAGAGACTCGATGAAACCACTGTACGTCGGACTGATCGGACAAAAGTTCATGGGGCGCGCGCACTCGAACGCGCTCCGGCAGGTGTCGCGCTTCTTCGAGCTGCCGGCAGAGCCCGTGATGCACACCGTGGCCGGGCGTGACGCGGAAGAGCTGGATCGTTTCGCGCGCAACTGGGGATGGAAGGCGACGACGACGAACTGGCGCGACCTCGCCGCCAACCCGCAGATCGATTTGGTCGACATCGCGACGCCGAACCACGTGCACGCCGAGCAGGCGATCGCGATGCTCGAAGCGGGCAAGCACGTCGCGTGCGAGAAGCCGCTCGCCGGCACGCTCGACGACGCGCGCCGCATGCGCGACGCCGCGCGCAAGGCGAAGAAGCAAAAGACCTTCGTCTGGTACAACTACCGCCGTTGTCCCGCGCTCGCGTTCGCGTGGAAGCTCATCCGCGAGAAGCGCATCGGCCGCATCTATCACGTGCGCGCGCAGTACTTGCAGAGCTGGGGTGGTCCGGACACGCCGCTCCTGTGGCGCTTCAAGAAGGGTGACGCCGGGTCCGGTGCGCACGGTGATCTGAACGCGCACATCGTCGACATGGCGCGCTTCCTCACCGGCGACGAGGTGACCGAGATCCACGGCGCCGTGTCGCGCACCTTCATCAAGGAGCGCACGCTTCCGGGCACCAAGAAGAAGGGCAAGAGCACGGTCGACGACGCCGTGCTGTTCCTCGCTTCGTTCAAGGGCGGCGCGGTGGCCAGCTTCGAGGCGTCGCGCCTCGCCGCGCCGCACCAGAACGCGAACTCGATCGAGATCAACGGCGAGAAGGGCTCGCTGCGCTTCGAGTTCGAGAACATGAACGTACTCTCGTTCCACGACGCGTCCGACGGCGCGCGCGAGGGCGGCTGGCGGCGCATCATGTGCACGTCCGCGGGCAACCACCCGTACGCCGCGAACTGGTGGCCCGACGCGCACGTGATCGGCTACGAGCACGGCTTCACGAACATGTACGCCGACGTGCTGCGCGTGCTCGGCAGGAAGAAGCCGGAGATTCCGCTGCCCGACTTCGCGGACGCCTACGAGACCCAGCGCGTGCTCGAGGCCGCGATGATCGCCGCGAAGGAGCGACGCGCGGTCAAGCTCACTTCGGTTCGGTAGGCGCCGCCTCGGGCTTCTCGGGCCCGAACGCTTCCCACGCACCCCAAGCCGCGACGGCGAGGACCAGAAGCACGACGGCGAGCACGAGCCGCTCGCGCCGACGCCCGCGCTTACGGCGGTTCCACTCCTGCTCGAGGTCGGCCAGTGTCATGACGACGACAGTGTGCGCGCGCGGCGTAGGTCGAGCAAGCGCCGTGCGTAGGACCTTGTCACCCCCTCCGACCTCGTCTAGCGTGACCCGTTCAGGTCCCCCCAAGTGTCCCAACGCTTCCTCTTTCGCGTCGCCAGGAAACTGCGGCGCATCTCCAACCGCTTCCTCTATCGCTCCGCCGGCGGAGAGGCGCGTCCGGTGTTCTTCGACATCGATGACGTGAACCCGGGCCTGGCGCGGATCGCGGAGAACTACGACGTGATCCGCGAGGAGCTGCTCGCGATCCTCCCGAACACGGACGGGATCCCGCGCTACCACGAGATCGACGGCGAGCAGAACGAGATCTCGGGACAGAGTGCGGGCGACTGGCGCGTGTTCATGCTCGAGCTGAAGGGCGCGGGGGAACGCCTGTCGAACCGCAAGCACTGCCCGAAGACGTGCGCGGTCCTCGCGCAGATTCCGGACGTGCTGCAGGCGTTCTTCTCGATCATGAGCCCGGGCAAGTACGTGCCGCCGCACAACGGCGTGTCGCTCGGTTTCCTGCGCTACCACATGGCGTTCGTCGTGCCCGAGAAGAACCCGCCGACCATGCGCGTGAAGGACCGCTTCCACACGTGGAAGGAGCGCGAGTGCATGATCTTCGACGACACCTGGGAGCACGAGATCAAGAACGAGGCCGAGACCGAGCGCGTCGTTCTGATCATCGACGTGCCGCGTCCGCTGCCGTGGTACCTGCGTCCGGTCGACGCGCTGATCCACCGGCTCGACCAGAAGAGCTGGGGCGAGGACCAATGGCGCGAGGTCTTCGAGCGCGTCGAGGCGAAGGTCTAGCGACAATACGGAGTCGGCCAACCAAAAGAAAAAAAAAAAAAGAAAAATGAGCCCCCCAAAAAGAACCCACAACCCCCACCACAAAGAAG
>JAJDEV010000286.1 GCA_029259605.1 Planctomycetota bacterium
GATGCCGACGCTCTGCGGGCGAAGCACTTTCGCCACAGCCTGCTAGCCCGGGTTATTCATGAGGCTTTGCCGAGATCGACGCGGGTGTGCGTCAGATCAGCGCTTCGCGACCGAAGCGCGTGCAGGCGACCTTGACGGGTCGTCGAACCCGGTGAGGAAGGGAAGCGTTGATATGGCGCGCAGCTGCGTCGATCTCGGTGAAGGCTCATGAATGATCCGGGCTAGGGCACAGGTGCAGTCCGGGTCGTCGAGCACGCCCGCGTTCGCTACGTGCTGGCACGCATCGGGGAGAGCAGCGAAGCTGCGGCTGTGGCTCGTGCCGTGCAGCGTCATGAATCGATCGGGCTACGTCTCGCGCACACGCAGGCTGATGTCCGCTTCGAACGTCCAAGTGTCGTCCGTGACATCGGCGCCGGGCGCGGAGGGCGAGATCTTGACGCGCGTCACTCGGACGTTCGGGCTCTGCGATTCGAGCTGGTGCAGGAAGCCGCCGATCTGTTCGCGCGACAGCGCCGTCTCCTTGTCCACGGGTCGGATCGAGTAGCGGATGTCCGCGATCCCGTCGCGCGGGTGGACGACCGAGCTCTTCGTGACGACGGCCCCGATCGCGACGTCGTCGTCGGCGGCGATCGACCGGATGTAGAGGCCGGCGTCCTGCGAGTCTCCCGCGTCGGGCCCGGAGCCCACGACGAGCTCGGCCGTTCGCGGGTTGCGCACCTCGACGGTCAACGAGCGCGAGCTCGACACGAGTGCATCGAACACCTCGGTTTCCGCGACGCGCGGTGCGTTCCACTGCATCGAGTCGAAGACGCGCGCGGCGCGCGCCCAATCGACGGTCTGTTGGCGGCGCGTCGCGTTGCCTTCGGCCTCGAGCGCGCGCTCGAGGGCGGCGAACGTCCCGTCGACGGTGTCGAAGTCATCGGCGAGGACGGTGAGGTCGAGCAGCACGCGCACGCGTTCGCCGCCATGCTCACGGTCGAGCATCGTGCGGCACTCGACGGCGCGCAGGCGTACCTCGGCGTCCACGGGCCGAATCGCGTCGATCGTCTCGAGCGTGCGGACGAGCGCGACGAACGCGGAGACGGGGCGCTCGTCGGCGAGCTCGAAGTGGGGAGTCTCTTCGGCCGCGCTCTCGGTCGAGGTGCAGGCGCCGAGCAGCGGGGTCGCGAGAAAGAGGAGCAGCGGGACCTTCATGGTCGTTCTCGGGGTAGGGGTGCTCCGAGACGTGGCGGGGGGGATTCGGTGGACGCGTGAGGACGCGCGCGTCTTCCCGGCGCGTCGGATCCTGGCCGGAGTCAGTGCGAAGTTCCGAGTCCGGCCTCGGCGGCGACCGGCCACGCGCGCTGCGCGCGCGCGACGACGGCGCGCATGAGCGCTTCGCGCAGCGCGAGCGTCCGCTCGCCCGGCACGCCGGTCCCGATGCGTGCGCCGCCGACGGCGACGACCGGCAGCACGCCGCGCGTCGAACTCGTCAGGAAGGCCTCGTCCGCGCGCTCGATCTCGTCGCGGCCGATCGCCTCGTCGCGGACGCGGAATCCGAGCCCGACGGCGAGTTCGCAAACCAAGCGCTGGGTGATTCCGGCGAGCACGCCCTCGGTCGTCGTGCGCAGCTCCTCGCCGAAGAAGGCGAAGAAGTTGGACGACGTGCCCTCGAGGATCTTGCCGCCGTCGCCGAGCATGAGGTGCTCGTACGCGTCCTGCGTGTTCAGCGGATAGGGGTGGCGCGCGAGCGCGAAGTCGGCACTCTTGATGAGCGGGGTCTGTCGATGCAGCGACTCGACAAACTCGACGCGCACGCCCTCACGCACGAACGCCTCCGGCGGCGCGGTCCACGGACTGAGGGAGAGCACGCAGTGCACGACGAGTGGCGTCCCGTCGAGCGCGGTCGCGCGCAACGGCTTATCGGGAGGGAACACGTCGAGGCGCACGAACGCCTCGGTCGGATAGTCGGCGATCGTCGCCTGGATCGCGCGCCGGATGTCGTCGCGCCGAAAGTGCACGCGCCAGTTCTCCCAACCCGAGAGCTCCATGCTGCGCTCGGTGCGTTCGAAGTGTGGATCGAGTGCGAGGAAGCGCTCGCGATCGTACGAGCGCATCGCCGTGTAGACGCCCGCCGGGAGCTGGGCGTAGAGCGCGTGCGCGGAGTCCGGCTCGGAGTCGAGGGCGATGCGGCGTGCCGGTTGCGCCGCGTCGCCGGTGATCGCGTAGAGTCGAAAGGCATCGCGCATGCGCCGAGGCTAGACTCGGGCCCGGCTTCCGGCCACCTCGAACCGAAGGGCGATGACAAAGGACGCGAACACGAACCAGAACGGACCGGAGAGCGGCGCCGTCTTCGGCGCGGACGCGCGCCCCCGCGAGTCCGAGATTCGGGCCGCGCGCGAGCTGCTCGCCGACGTGCTCGCACCGACGCCGATGGTGCGCTTCCGCCCGAGCGATACGCGGGGCGACGGACCCGCGATCTGGCTCAAACCCGAGATCCACCAGGTCGTCTCGTCGTTCAAGATCCGCGGCGTGTATCACGCCGTCGCGCGCATGGACGAGGCGCGGCGCAGCGCCGGGCTCGAGACCGTGAGCGCCGGCAACACGGCCCAGGCGCTGGCCTGGACCGGCCGCGCGTTCGGTGTCGAGGCGCGCGCGATCATGCCCGACCACGCGCCACAGACGAAGGTCGACGCCGTGTGCGCGCTCGGTGGCACGCCCGTCCTCGTGCCGGTCGCCGAGGTCTTCCGCTACCTGCGCGAGCACGCCTGGGAGGGCGGGCCGTACGCGTTCGTTCACCCGTGGACCGAGCGCGACGTGTGGATCGGGCACGCGACCATGGGGCTCGAGATCGTGGAGGAGCTCGAGTGCGTCGACACGCTCTTCGTTCCGCTGGGTGGGGGCGGGCTGACCGCCGGAGTGGCGAGCGCCCTCGCGACCCTCTCGCCCTCGACGCGCATCGTCGCGGTCGAGCCCGAGGGCTGTCCGTCGTTCCACGCCGCACGGCGCGCGGGGCGGCCGGTCGAGGTCGCCTGCGACACGATGTGCGACGGCGTCGCCGTGCCCTACATCACGGCCGAGATGTTCCCGTTCCTCTCCGAGCTGATCGACGAAGTCGTACTCGTTTCGGAGGCGGACGTGCGCGCCGCGATCCGCGCGCTCGCGCTGCATAACCGCATCGTCGCGGAAGGCGCTGGCGCGCTCGCACTCGCGGCCGCGTTGCGCATGCCCGCCGACGAGCGCGGTGTCAGCGTGTGCCCGGTGACCGGCGGAAGCATCGACGCCGACAAGCTCGCCACCATCCTCGCCGACGTTTGAGTCGGGCGCGCGTCAGTCCGACGCGACGCGGTTCAGGTCGCGCCGGTCGCCGACTTCGACGAGCAGGAGTTCCTTCGCGCCGCGCCGCAACACGTCGACCGCGACACGCGTTCCGGGACGCAGACGCGCGATCGTGTCGAACAGCTCCTTGCGCGTCGACACCGGCTCGCCCGCGATCGCGACGAGCACGTCGCCCTTCCGGATGCCGGCGTTGCGCGCCGGAGTGCCGCTCACGACGTCGACGGTGACGCCGTCGTTCTCGAGCTGGATGCCGAAGTAGCCGCGCTCGACGTACCCTTTCTCGAGGAGCTCCGACACGACCTCGCGGACGAGGTAGGCCGGGATCGCGAACCCGAGCCCTTGGTTGCCCTCGGAGACGACCTCCTTGGCGGTGTTGATTCCGACGATGCGTCCCTCGAGATCGATGAGCGGGCCGCCGCTGTTGCCGGCGTTGATCGCCGCGTCGGTCTGAAGGAAGTCCTCGTAGACCACGTCGCGCAGGCCGGCCTCGCGACCCTGGGCGCTGATGATCCCGAACGTGACGCTGTGGTCGTACCCCAGCGGGTTGCCCACGGCGAGGACCCACGTCCCGATCTCGGGCGGCGCGTCCGTGCTGAGCGAGACGAAGGGCAGCCCCTTGGAGTCCACGTGCAGCAGGCTGATGTCCGTATCGGGGTCCGAGCCGATGACCGTGCCGACGAATGTCGATCCGTCGAGCAATTCGACGCGTGCCCGGCGCGACCCGTTCGTGACGTGGTGGTTCGTGACGATCAGCCCCTCGTCGCTGATCAGCACGCCCGAGCCGCGCAGTCCACGCGTGCTGACGCTCACCACCGCGGGCGTGACGCGCCGCGAGACCTCGCGGAAGGCGCGCGAGACGCTCTGTGCCACGTCCTTGTCGCCGGAGAGCCCCATCGGGGCCGGTTGCGGTCCGCCGTCGGTGCGCAGGAGCAGGAGCACATTGGTCGCGAGGGTGCCCGCGAGGAGGATCGGAACGGCGAGACGTGCGCGTTGCATGGGCGTCGACCACGAAGGAGGGCGAGGGCGAGACGGGCGAAGGAGCAATCCGATGGGACCGCCTTCCGTTCGTCAAGCTCCTTCCGCGTTCGCCGGGCGCGACGCCTTTCTTACGGACCGCGCGCCAGCACCGCGCGGTCCGTGTCGTATCCTCGTCCGTAGCTCACGCGCCCGCCGGACCACTTCGCCTGCGGACGCCTTCGTTGTCCCCATTCCCCCACCCGACGGGCGCCCGCCGCCCGCCCACCCAGGCATCCATCCATGAGTAAGAGACTTCTCGCTCTCTTCGCCGTCGCCTTGCTGCCGACCGCGAACTGGGCTCAAACCGAATCCTGCAGCAGCGCCAAGGCGTCGAGTTGCAGCAAGAGCGACCTGGTCGTCGAGCTGCAGCGTGACGACGAGAACAGCGCCGACGCGCTCCAGCTCGCCTTCGCGAACGCCAAGGTCACCGAAGCCAAGGCGCGCCTCTCGTTCGCGCAGGCCGATCTCGCCGAGGTGAAGGCCGAGATCGCCGCGGTCGAGCTGAAGCTCGCGTTGCTCGACCACTCGGGTGGTTCTGTGCAAGCGGTCGTCGTCGCCGACGACACCGCGTGCGCCTCGAAGGACGCCGGTTCCTGTGAAACGTCCGCCGCCACGGCGCAAACCGTGGCCGACGCATCGCACTGCTCGCAGGCCACGGCCGCGACGATCGCGCTCGTGTCCTCGGACGAAGGCTGCGACGGCAAGGCGCAGAGCGCGTGCTCGTCCTCGCAGGCGACCGCAGTCGCGGTTGCGGACGAGGGCTGCGACGGCAAGACGAAGAGCGAATGCTCCTCGGCCACGACGGTCGCGTCGTCGGACGAAGGTTGCCCGGTCGAAGCCGCCCGCGTTGCGGCGGCGTCGAAGTGCGACGGCGAAGCGAAGTCCGAGTGCGCGTCCGCGGGTGCCGCGACCGTCGCGTCGGAAGCGTCCTGCCCGGTGAAGGGTGCGGCGGCCCGCGTCGTGTCCGCGTCGAGCTGTGAATCGAAAGAAGCGTCCGCGTGCTCCTC
The DNA here is from genome assembly GCA_029259605.1 of Planctomycetota bacterium. Taxonomy (GTDB): domain Bacteria; phylum Planctomycetota; class UBA1135; order UBA1135; genus OFTM281. Next base: position 5,343 of record JAJDEV010000286.1, read on the forward strand.
GGCGACGACCGTCGCGAGCGAAGACTGCGAGGACGGATCGGACTGTGAGGAAGGACCGGAATGCGAAGACGGATCGGAGTGCTGCGCGTCGAGCGCGACCGTCGCCGTTCGCGTCGAAGCGGGCGCCTGCCCGTCGTCGAAGGCCGTCGCTCAGACCGAATGCGAGAAGGCGTCGAGCTGCACCACCGAGGTCGCGGCCGCCGTCGCGCTCGCCGCGGACGCGTCCGACGGTTCGAGCTGCTCCTCGTCGAAGGCCGTCGCCGCCGACGAGACGTCGTGCTCGACGAAGAGCGCTGACGTCGCGGTTTCGAACGAGCTGCGCGTCGAGTGCCCGGTCGCGCTGGAGAAGCTGGCCGCCCTGGAGGCCGCGCGCAACGACGTCGCGGCCGAGCTCGACGCCGAACGCGCGCGTCTGGCCGAGGTCCGCGCCCGTCTCGCCGAAGTGCGCGCCGAGCTCGCGAGCCAAACGGTCGCCGGCAACTGACGCGACGCCCGGTCGCATGCGCGGGGGGACGAGCCGATCGGGTTCGTCCCCCCGCGCTCGTTAACAGCCGTCAATCGTCGAGCCCGAGCTTGCGCAGCTTGGGCGCGATGACCATGCGGCAGTATCCCTGGTCCTTGTTCTGGCGGTAGTAGTCGTCGTGGTAGTCCTCGGCCGGATAAAACGTGCCGGCGTCCGTGATCTCGGTCACGATCGGCGCGTCGAAGGCTCCGGACGCGTCGGCGGCGGCGAGCGAGCGCTTCGCAGCCTCGCGCTGTTTGTCGGAGTGCACGTAGATCGCCGAGCGGTACTGCGTGCCGACGTCCGCGCCCTGGCGGTTGAGCGTCGTCGGATCGTGCAGGCGCCAGAACCACTCCAGCACGTCGGCGTAGGAGACGCGCGCGGGATCGAAGCGGACCTGGACGACTTCGGCATGGCCGGTCTCGCCCGTGCACACGGCGCGGTACGTGGGGTTCTCGACGTGGCCGCCCATGTAGCCGGACGCCACGCTCGCGACGCCGTCGACCTGCGCGAGCACCGCCTCGACGCACCAGAAACACCCCGCGGCAAGCGTCGCGGTCTCGAGGGAAGGGGACGGAGATGCGGTCACGGGAGTCGTTGGGCGCGGGTCTGCAAGTGAGGGGAAAAAACGCGCGGACGCCGGTCGATCCGGGTGCGCGGCAACCGTCAGGCTAACGCGGCCAACGACGGTCGCGTCCCGAAAACCCCATGCAGGAACGACCCATGCAGCGAATCCAACTCCACAGCGCCGGCGCCGGTCTCGTACTCGGTGCCCTCACGCTCCTCGCGTCCCTCGACGCGGTCTCGGCCGCCGACTCCCCGGCGCCGTCCGAACCGCGCAGCGCACCGTCGCTCGAGACGATCAAGGCGCTCGCCGGCGACTGGTACAAGCTGAACGAAGCGGGCGAGCCGACCGACGAGATCGTGTCCTCCTATCGCGTGACGGCCGCCGGCAACGCCGTCGTCGAGACGGTCTATCCCGGCACCGAGCACGAGATGCTCTCCGTGTACTTCGAGGACGACGGGCGGCTCGAAATGACGCACTACTGCATGCTCAACAACTCGCCCACCTACGTCGCCAAGAACGGGGCCGAGGGCGAGATCGTGTACGAGTGCATTGGCGGCGGCAACCTGAAGGAGGCGGACCGCCACATGCACACGGGCCGCATCCAGAAACTCGGCGCGGACCGCTACGTGAGCAAGTGGACGATGATGGAGGCCGGCGAGGTCGCGATGGTCGTCGAGTCGGACGTCGTGCGCAGGTAGCCCGATCCGCGGGCGGGGGTCGGACTCGTCCGGGGTATTCATGAGTGCTGATCTGGCGCGTAGCCGCGTCGATCTCGGTGAAGCGTCATGAATGATCCGGGCTACACGTGCGGCTCCCGCTCCGCGTCTTGCCGACGACAACACGCGCAGAGCGCCTCGCCACCCGCGCACGCGAGCAGCGTGAGCAGCGGCAGCGCCGGGAGCAGGAAGCGGAACTTGACCGGCACGAGCGTCAGCGCGGCGAAGAGGTAGAGAACGAAGAGCAGGAGGACGAGCCACGCGCGGTTCCGGCGCAGCGGTTCGCGCGCGACGCGTGCGCAACCGACGAGCGCGAGCGCGAGAACGGCGAACCAGAGCACACGCGCGGGCAGCAACGACGCGCGCAGCCACGCGGGCGGAGGCTCGCCCCAGCGCCGGCGGTAGGTCACCGACTGTTCGAACGACGGTTCGGGCGCGAACAGCAGGCGCGCCGTCTTGCGCAGCTGATCGATGGCGACGCCCGCGATTCCGCGCGCGCGGACGTAGGCGAGCGTGCGCGCGCGCGCGAGGCGCTCGCGTTCGATCGGATCGTCCGCGGCTTCGAAGTACGCCATGCTCGTGCGGACGACGGGCAGCCAGCGCACCATGCCGTCCGGCATGCCGTCGCGCTTGGCCTGCTCCACGCGCTCGAGATCGAGGTCGCCGAGGTCCGTCAGTCCCAGCTCGAGGTTCCACCACGTGTTCGCGGACAGCCGCAGGCCGTGCCCGGCTTGGGCGTTGGCGACGAGTTGCGGTCCGATCACGAGCGCGACACC
>JAJDEV010000287.1 GCA_029259605.1 Planctomycetota bacterium
CTCGGCCCCTGCCGGCACTTTGCGAACGTCGGCGTCCTCGACGACCTGACAAGGTCGCCTCCGGGGCCAACGCCCGCAAAGCACCGGCAGGAACCGAGTTGCAGCTACTGCCGCACATCCTCATGAATAACCCGGGCTAGCGTGCGCGGCGAGCGGCCTTGCGCTTGGTCCCCTTGCGGCCGCCCTTCTTCTTCGTCGCCGGCGGCATGCGTTCCTGACCTGCCGCGACCCAACCGGCCGGCGGTTTCTCGTCCTTCAACTCGAAGAGGAAGCGCGAGGGCATCGTCTCCATGCGATGCCCGTGACGCGCGCGCGTCTTCGTCAGGGTCAGCGTCAGGAAGCGCCGCGCGCGCGTGATGCCGACGTACGCGAGCCGTCGTTCCTCTTCGACCGTGTCCTCGGCGACCGCGCGCGCGTGCGGCAACAGTCCTTCCTCGAGCCCGACGAGATACACGCGCGGAAACTCGAGGCCCTTGGCGGCGTGCAGCGTCATCAGCGTGACCTGGTTGCGCGCCTGTGCGTCCTCGGACGTCTGGTCGTCGTTCGCGTCGAGCGCGAGCTCCTGCAGGAAGGTCAGGAGCGAGGGATGCTTGCGGCGCCGCTCGTGGTTCTCGGCGAAGTTCAGGACCTCTTCGACCGCGCCCCACCGTTGCTTGCGCGTGGTCTCGTCCGGATAGCAGCGATCGACCTCGGACTTGTACGACACCGCCTCCAGCACGTCGTGCACGAGCGTAACGAGCGTCCCGCGCTTGCCCGCCCCCTCGCCGAGCGTCTGCAGCATGTAGAACAGGTGGCGCGCGGCGTCCGCGGCGGCCGGCGGTACGCGCTCGATCGAGGCCGCATCTTTGAACGCCTCGGACACCGAGATGCCCTTCGCGGTCGAGTGCTCGAGGATGCGATCGATCGAGGCCTTGCCGATGCCGCGCGGCGGACTGTTGATGACGCGGAGCAGCGCGGCTTCGTCGTTCGGGTTCGCGACCAGCTTCAGGTACGAAACGACGTCGCGCACCTCCTTGCGATCGAAGAACGACATGCCGCCGACGAGCACGTAGGGAATGGCGCGCGCGCGGAGCGCGCCTTCGAACGAGCGCGCCTGCGGACCGGTACGAAACAGGATCGCGAAGTCGCCGAGGCGCGCTTCCTCCTTGCTCGCCAGCAACTGGATCTCGCGGACGACGTGGTCCGCCTCTTCCGACTCGTCGTCGGCGATGACGAGTTGCAGCGAGTGCCCCTCGCCGTTGTGCGCGCGCAGCGTCTTCTCGTGCCGATTCGGGTTGTTCCGAATCACGCGGTTCGCGGCCTTGAGGATCGGCTCGGTCGAGCGGTAGTTCGTCTCGAGCTTGACGACGGTCGCGCCTTTGAAGTCGTGCTCGAAGTTCAGGATCTTCCCGATGTCGGCACCACGCCAACCGTAGATCGACTGGTCGTCGTCGCCCACGACGCACAGGTTCTGGTGTCCGCCGGCGATCGCCTTGATGATCTCGTACTGCGGACCGTTCGTGTCCTGGTACTCGTCGACCATGACGTAGCGATAGCGCTCGCGCAGCTCGCGGCGCGGACCGCCGGGCTTCTTCAGGATCTTCAGCGCGTAGAGCAGGATGTCGTCGAAGTCGAGCGAGCGTGAACGACGCAGCTGAGCTTCGTAACGCTCCCAAACGCGGCCGACGAGCTCGTCGTCGTCATCCTTCGCGTTCTCGAGGAACGAGTCGTTCGCCGTCAGCCGGTTCTTCATCAGCGAGATGCGCGACAGCACCTGGCTCGGCTGCATCTTCACTTCGCCGACCGACACTTCGCGCAACGCACTGCGCAGGATCGCGATCTGGTCGCCGCCGTCGCTGATCGTGAAGCTCTTCAGGCCGACCTCGTCTCCGTGCTTGCGCAACAGGTCGATGCAGAAGGCGTGGAACGTGCCGACGAAACAGCGCTCGGCGCGCTTCTTCCCGACGAGCTCCGCGACGCGTTCGCGCATTTCGCGCGCCGCCTTGTTCGTGAACGTCATCGCCAGGATCGACTCGGGGGCGACGCGCTTCTTCAAGAGGTGCGCGATGCGCACCGTGATGACGCGCGTCTTGCCCGTGCCCGCGCCGGCCAACACGAGCACCGGGCCCTCGGTCGTCGTGACCGCGCGGTGCTGCTCCGGGTTGAGGTCGACGACAGTCTTGGCGGGTTTCACGGTGCTGATTTGGCGGAGCGCGGTGGAGCAGCGTACGCGCACAGATTCGGCGCGCAAGGCTCGCTTGCCGTGCGTTTAGAATCGCGCGCGCCATGCCGCGCTTCACATCGTGCTCGCTCCGTGTGCTCGAGCGCACGTTCGCCGTCGTGCGTCTCGACGCGCGCGTGGAGGTCCCCGCCGACCTGCTCGAAGCGTCCGCCGCCGGCGAGTTTTTCGCGTGCGTGCGAACGCCCGACGAGCTGTCGATCGTGTGCGACGAGGCGTCGGTCCCCGCGGACGCGCGCGTCGAGCGCGGCTTCGCATGCCTCGGCGTCGTCGGCCCGCTCGCGTTCGAGCTCGTCGGCCTGCTCGCGGAGCTGACGCGCGTGCTCGCGGACGAGGGCATCGCGCTCTTCGCGATCTCGAGCTTCGATACGGACTACGTCCTGGTGCGCCGCGTTGAACTCGCGCGCGCGGTCCGCGCGCTGCGCGCCGCGGGGCATCGCGTCGATGGCGAGTAGTCAGGCGCGCGTGAGGTCGAGCTCCCACGTCTCGTCGACGACGTGGCTGCCCCAGTGGTCGCTCTCGACTTCCTCGGTCCGCACGAACCCCGTCCGGGCGTAGATCCGGCGCGCCGCCTCGAGGTTGCTCGTGGTCCACAGCACGATGCGCTCGTAGCCCGCCTCGCGCGCGAAGGCGATGACCTCGTCGACGAGACGCGCGCCCAAACCGCGCCCGCGCATCTCGGACTCGACGTACAGCAGGCGCAGGCGCGCAACGCGATCCTCCTCGTGCACGACGAAGATCGAGCCCACGATTCGTCCGTTGACCTCGGCGATGAAGCTCCGGTCCCGCTCGCGGTCGAACCCTTGCATCACCTCGAGCAGCACCTCGGCCACCTTCACCTCGAAGCCGGCGCCCCACCCCTCGCTCGCCTGGTAGATCAGCGCGTGCCGGTGCAGGATCCAACCCATGTCGCCCGGACGGTGATCGCGCAGGACGATCGCGCCGTGGGCCTCCGACGGCGGCGCGGCTCCTCCGCCGAGGAGCGACTCGATCGTGCGCATGGCGCCGAGCAGGCGCTCGAGCTCACCGCATTCGAGCGCGGCGACGGTCTCGCCGGCCTCCTTGCGCGCGCGCGCCACAAACTCGTCGTACGTCCCGCGTCCCTTGTCCGTCAGCGAGAGCAGGCGGCGGCGGCCGTCGGACTCGGAGCGGCGGCGCGCGACGAGGCCGGTGGACTCGAGCCGTCGCAGGAGGCGGCTGATGTATCCCGCGTCCAGGCCGAGTCCGGTCGAGAGGTCCTTGGCCGCGAGCGAGTTGGCGGCGCCGATCTCGAAGATCACACGCGCCTCGGTCAGCGAGAACGGCCCCCAGAGCAGCCCGCCTCCGCGGAACGCCATCTGGCGCGTGAAGAAGCGGTGGAAGTGGCGGATCGCGTCGACCGCGGGCTCCCGGGACGGATCGGCGGGGACGGAGATGGAGTTCGTCGGCACGTCGCCATAGTAGTTGCCTCAGGCATTCAAATGCGAGCCTCCGGCAACTTCTTGGAGCAAACAACCTCTATTGCGATTGAGAGGGCCGCTTCGGGCGTGCGGAACCCGGCCCCATAGGAGGCCGCAAAAAGCCTCTCCGAGCGCTCTCCGGTCTACTCGCGCGCGAGCTCGGCCTCGGCCGCGAGGTGGCCGAAGGCGTTCCACGGAGTCCCGTCGACGATCCTTTGCCACAACGCCCGGGCCCCGTCGCGGTCCCCCTCGCACCAGAGGATCGCCCCGATGCCGTAGGCCAGGCTCGCGTCCAGGCGCTCGGCGTTCGTGAGGTCGATCCCGGCCCCGAAGCCCGCCAGCCGCCGGCGCTGCTCGAGCACGAGCACGAGGTAGGCCGCGTTCTCGATCACGTCGGTCAGTCGCGGTTGGGACGAGAGCAGCTTGCGCGCCTCGTCCTCGCGCCCCGCGCGGCGCAGCGCGAGCAGGCGCCAGCTCAACGTCGCCGCGCGCATGTCGTCGTTGGCGCAAAGCTCGAGGCACTCGCCCCACACGCGCGCCGCCTCGTCGAACTCTCCGCCGACGTACCGCGCCAGCCCGAGGTGGTAGAGGATGTTCGTGTGCGTCGTGCTGCGCGGGATGCCCAGCCGATTCGGCACGCCGTCGGGCTCGAGCTCGTCCGGCGTCCCGGCGGCGAACTCCCACGCATCCTCGAGGTCAACGATCGCGCGGTCGAGCTCGCGCACACTGAGGAAGCGGTGCCCGCGGTGGCGCCGCAGCCGAACGCTGGAGGGGAAGTCCTCGAGCCGCGCCGTGAACCACTCGATCGCGTCGCGATACCGGCCGAGGTACGCGAGGTGGCGGCCGACCCAGATGGCATCGACCTCGGCGCCGTCGGCCTCCCACTTCGCGCGCGCTTGCGCGAGCTTCGCCCGGTAGTGCTGGAGCCGTCCGCGGTCCAGCTGCAGCGTCTCGAGCTCGCGGCCGAGCAACGACGTGCCCTCGACGCGCGGCGGGAGGCGTTCGGGAGACGCGAGGCAGCCCGAGAGCAGGGCGAGCGAGAGCAACGCGGCGCGGACGTTCGTCATGGGCGCAGGAGGTTGACGCTGAAGAGCTTCGATTCGTCGAACCACTGGGCTTCGAGCCGGAAGCCCGACGCATCGGCGAGCTCCTGGATCTCGTCGGTCGAGTACTTGTAGGAGTTCTCGGTGTGGATCGACTCGCCGGCTCGGAACGCGACATCGAGCTCGAGCGCGCGAATCGGAACCGTCATCTCGTCCCGCGCGACGAGGTGCATTTCGACGCGCCCGAGCTCGGCGTCGTACGTCGCGCGGTGCTCGAAGCGATCCAGGTCGAACGCGCCGCCGAGCTCGCGGTTGATGCGCGCGAGCAGGTTCTTGTTGAAGCGCGCCGTCACGCCGGCGGCGTCGTCGTACGCCCGTTCGAGCACGCTCGCGTCCTTGCGCAGGTCGATGCCGACGAGCATCGCGCCCTGCTCACCGAGCGAACGGTGCAGCTGCGTGAGGAACGCGGCCGCCTCGGCGCGATCGGCGTTGCCGATGCTGGACCCGAGCCAGAGCACGAGCCGTGACGATCCCTCGACCACGGGCAGTCCGGCGATGCCGTCGACGTACTGGGCCGCGATGGCGTGCACGTCGAGCGCGGGAAAGTCGTTCAGCAACGCATAGGAGCTCTGCACGAGCGCGTCGGGCGAGATGTCGATCGGCACGAAGCCGAGTTCGCCGTGCCGCTCGAGGAACGCGCGGATCAGGATGCGCGTCTTCTCCGCGCTGCCGCTGCCGAGCTCGACGAGCTGCGGCGCCGCGCCCACGCATTCGACGACGTCCGACGCGCACGCGCGCAAGATCGCGGCTTCGGTGCGCGTCGGATAGTACTCAGGCAGCGCGCAGATCTGCTCGAACAGCGCGGACCCCTCGGCGTCGTAGAAGTGCCGGCAGGACAGCGACTTGGGCGTCGCGGTGAGCCCCGCGCGAACACTCTCCCGGAAGTCGTCGTCGGCGCGCTTCGCGTCCGCGCGCACTTCGCGCGACAGCGAGTCGACGAGCACGAAGCGCTCCTCTTCGATCGCGCGCCTCATCGTGCACACGTCCGGAAGCCTGACCAGATGTCGCGCCGGTCCGGCGTGAAGAAGTTGCGCCACGTGTTGCGAATGCCGCGACAGCGCGTCGCCCACGAACCACCGCGCAGCACTTTGCGTGTGCCGAACCAGGGCGCGGAGTACTCGCGGTAGGGATCGACTTCGAAGCCGGGATAGGGCTCGAACGCGCTCGCTGTCCACTCCCAAACGTTGCCCAGCATCTGACGGCAACCGGCGGAACTGTCGCCGTCCGGCTTCCTGTCAACCGGGGCGCAGCCGCCCGCTTCGAAATTCATTTGCACCGTATCCTCCGTCGGCATCGTTGCACCCCACGGGTAGCGCCGCTTGCCTCCGCCGGGTTGCAGCGCCGCCGCGGCCTCCCACTCGTATTCCGTCGGCAACCGGCGTCCGCTCCACGCGCAGAACGCCTCGGCCTCGAACCAGTTGACGTGGAGCATCGGCAGTTGCGGTTCGAGCGCGACCTCGCGATCGAACGCGCGCCGGCGCCACGCACCGCTGCTTGCGCGCGTCCAATACACGGGCTGCCGCGCCTGCGCCGCTGCGCGCCAACGCAGCCCCGCGTCGCTCCAACACCCGTCGCTCGCGTAGCCGCCGGCATCGACGAACTCGGCGAACTGCGCCTGCGTCACGGCGTGGCGCGCCATGCGGAACGGCGCGAGTTCGACGTCGTGCGCCCACTTCTCGTTGTCGTGCACGAACGCTTCGTCCGGTGTGGCGCCGATCGTGTACACACCGCCCGGGATCTCGACATCGCCCCGCGCGTCGTGCTCGCCACCGTCGTCCGAAACGCCTCTTGCCACGAAAGCAGGCGGCGCGATTCCGAGCGTCTGGCGCGTGTAGAGCATCGCCTCGACGTGCATGTCCTCGTGGGAGAGGCCGAGGCGCGCGAAGTAGAGCAGGCGCCCGTCATCGGGGTGCGCATCCAGCTCGGCCGTGATGCCTTCGAGCACGTACGTCAGATACTCCAGCGTCGATTCGCGTGTCGGGAAGCAGCGCGCCCAGCGCTCGTGATGCACGTCGGCGGCCGAGTCGTAGAAGGCGTCGCAGTCCGGACGGAACGGCGCGCGGCCGGCGAACTCGCGCAGCACCCAGCGCTCGTGAAACCAAGCGACGTGGCCGACCTCCCAGATCGGCGGATTGACGATGTCGAGCTTGGGCCCGATCAGCTGATCGTCGGTGAGGTCGACGAAGAGGGCGAGCAAGCGCTCGCGCGAATCACGCAAGCACGCGATCAGCTGCGCCGCGTCCGTACTCCTCGCCACATCTCGTACTCCCATCGCGTCGCCGCCGACTACGATTGTACGCGATCGAAGGTTGCCTCGGCCACCGCCGACGCATCCACTAGACCGGAGAACGAGCGCTCTTCAACTCGCTCCCACGACCCAGATCCAATCGCCGCATGAAACGAGTCGCCCTGCTCCTTGCCGTTCTCCTCACGCCCGGCTGCTTCCTGTCGCGCACGTACGTCAACGCGCCGATCGAAGAGGCGAGCATCGCTCAGTTGCGACCCGGCCAGACCACGGCCGCGCAAGTCGTCGCACTGCTCGGCGCGCCGACGGAGGTCGTTCAGCTCGGACGACGCTCGGCGTATCGCTACGAGCACGACCAGCAGAAGCGAGCGGGGCTCTTCCTGATCGTGGTGGTGTTCTCGAACAACGACAACCAGGCGGATCGCACGTGGGTCTTCTTCGACGAGAACGACGTGCTCTCGCACGTCGGCACGACGCTCGAAGCGGACACCGCCCAGTACGCGATGCCCTGGAGCGACCTGTCCGAATGATCGCGCTCGAGCGAGTTCTCGTCGCCGCGCTCATTGTCGCGGGCGCCTCGTCGTGCATCACCTTCCAGTGGAACCGGTCGCGCGAGCACCGGGACTTCGATCGCGCCACGCTCGAGTCGTTGCCGAAGTCCGGCGTCGGCCTCGACCGCTGCCTCTCCGCGATGGGTGCGCCGACCTACGTGTGGGAAAACGAAGTGCACGGGTTGGTGCTCGCCTGGTCGTGGTCCGACGACCGCACGTTCTCGGGCACCGTTTCGATCCCCGTGTATCGCTCGCAGAGCGCGTCGCTCCAGTACGCCGACGTCCGCGACAGGCAGCACGGGGTCGTCGCGTGGTTCGACGAGAACTGGCAGCTCGAGGATTGGCGCGAAGGTTATCTGAACGAGCTGGTCACCCAAGCTCGACGCCCCGCGACGCTCGACGAAATCGACGCCCCGTAGACCGCGCGCCTATTCCAGCTTCCACACGAGGACGTGCTTGTCCTTGTACGTCGCCGGCCCGAGGTGCTCTCGCACGATCGCGGCGAGCGACGCGGCGACCTCTTCGCTCGCCGCCGGCTGACCGGCGATGAAGTGCGCGCGGTGCCGCTCCATGAAGCCCTCGTCGGAACCGTGCGGCATCGTCGGCCACACCTCGTCGTAGACGAAGCGCCAGTACGCGCGCACTTCCCGCGCGAGGTTGCGATGCACGATGACGTAGTCGGCGTCGGCCTTCGTCACCGTGCTGAGATTGACGTACAGCGCCTGGTGCAACGGGTCGGCCTCGGGATAGCCGAGCGAAACGCGCTTCCCGTGGCGCAGCGCGTGGCCGCGGTACAGGAGCACGCCGCGCGAAGTGATCGGCGGCGACTCGACGACGTGCACGTCACCCTCGAGCGCGGCGATCTCGTCGTAGATCGCCGGCGCGCCCGGCCACGCGCGGTCGAACGCGGGCAACGAGCGCATCGCGAGGTACGTGTTGTCGAACTCGCCCGTGCGCGGAACGCCGACGAGTGGTCCGGTGACGAGCGACGCGCCGATGAGCAGAGCTCCGATGCCGCAGACGACCGACTCGCGCGTGTAGCGCTGCGCGAGTGCCACGAACCCCGCGGCGAGCGCCATGGCCGCGAACGGAAGCGCGCCCATGAGGTACCGCGCGTACGCGTACTCCATCCCGTGCGGCATCTTGGCGAGCAGCGTGGCGAGCGGACCGAGGAGGGATGCCGCGCCGACCAGCGCGACGTCGACTCGCTTGCGCGCGATCCAGATCAGCGCGGCGGGAAACCCGACCAACCAGACCCAACCCTCTGCCGCGCCGCCCGCGAGCAGCAGCGGAATCCCGAACCAAGTGAGCGGGTGCTCCTTCACGCCCTCGGTCGTCGCGAAGTACGCGTCGATCTGTGGGAGCAGGGGAAGGAAGAGCAAGCCGCAAACGAGCGCCGCGGAACCGAACGCGGCCAACGGTGCCGCGAGCGCGCGCACACCTCGCTCGCGCCACACGAGCCAACACGCGACGAGCGCGAGCGCCGCGACGAACCCCGCGCTGGACAGGTGCGTGTACGGCAGCGCCGCCGCGACGCAGGCAACACCGATCCACGCGCGCCGCGAATGCGCGCCGCCCGCGGCGTTCGGTCGCGTCGCTCGCACGACCCAATGAACGAGCAACAGCTCGAGCAACACGATCAACGCGTACGATCGCCCGAAGCGCGAGTAGTAAACGTGCATCGGGCTGATCGCGAACAAGAGCGTCGCCAGGATCGCCGGCGTGCGGCCGACCATGCCGCGCGCAACCGGGAACAAGAGCAGCAGCGTCAACAGCCCGGGGATGAGCGCGGGCATGCGCAGCGCGAACGCTCCGTCGCCGAGGATCGCGAGCGAGACGTGTTGCAGCAGCGGCAGAACGACGTGTGATCCGACGTCGTCGAAGGTCGTGACGATCGTCCCGACGCTCTGGCGCGCGAGGTCGAGCGTGTGGAACTCGTCGCCGAACGGAGCCGCCTCTCCCACGCCGCGCACGCGCAGCCACGCGCCGCCGAGCAGGCCGAGCGCGAGAATCGCGTGGCCGACGAATCCCGAACGAACGGGCGGCGACGCCGTCTCGGGCGCGGCTCCGGGGTCCGCGCGTTCTGCGTCCGGTCTCATCCGCGGAGATCATAGGAACTGCGGTGGTCCCGGTCTGGGCCCGATGTGGCGGTCCGCGCGTCCGCCGGGGGTCGGGTGGAAACAAACCGCCGCCACCGCTTAGAATCTGGAGTTCGACCGCCCTCCGCGGATCGCTCGAACCAGGTTCCCCTGACGACGCAACGCGCCCTCTCGCTCCCATGCTTCGCACGCAGCTCAAGTCCAAGATCCATCTCGCCTGTGTCTCCGACTCCAACCTCGACTACGAGGGCAGCGTCACCATTCCGGAGGACATGATGCAGGCCGTCGACCTTTGGGCGGGCGAGAAGGTCCTCATCGTCTGCCGCGACACCGGCGCGCGCCTCGAGACGTACGTGCAACCCGGACCGGCCGGCTCCGGTGCGTTCGTCATCAACGGCCCGGCGGCACGGCGCATCGGTCGCGGCGACCGCATCACGCTGATGGCGTTCGGTCAGGCCGAGGCACCGATCGAGGCGAAGAAGGTCGTCTGCAACGAACAGAACGAAATCGTCAAGACGGAGCGCGGCGTCAAGCGCGTGAACTTCCCGCAATCGACCATCGCGTTCTGATCCCTCGCGCGACGACGCAAACCGGACGATTCCCTAACCACTTGGGCACTGGACGCTCGCGCGTCGTCGGGTGAGCATGCGGCCCATGCGCAACACCCCGCCCGCGACCCTTCTCGCCCTTTCGTTCACCGCCCTCGGCGCCGGCGCGCTCCTCGGTCCAAGCGTCGCGTTCGCGTCCGGCGCGCCGCGCACGGCGACGCGCGACGACGTCCACGATCGGATCGAAGAGCGCTGCACCGAGTACCTCTGGAGACTCCACGAGGAGCGCGGCTTCCCCGGCGGCTGCGCGACGGTCATCCTCCCGGACGGATTCGAGATCTCGATCCCGATCGGATACGCGGACGTCGCCGCCGAGCGCGAGATGACGGAAGACGACCTGATGCTGTCGGGCAGCATCGGCAAGACGTACGTCACTGCCGCCGCGCACAAGCTGATGCTCGAGGGCAAGCTCTCGTTCGACCAGCGCGCGATCGAGTTCTTCGACGGCGAGGATTGGTTCGCGCGTGTTCCGAACGGCGACGTGGTGACGCTGACGCAGCTGCTGCAGCACAAGAGCGGCATCCCCCGCTATGTCTACAAGCCGAGCTTCTTCCCCGACTGCCTCGCCGACCCCGACCGAGTCTGGACGCCGAAGGAACTGCTCGAGTACGTCTTCGACGACGAGCCGATGTTCCCCGCCGGCGAGGGTTGGGCCTACTCGGACACGAACTTCATCGTGATCGGGATGGTGATCGAGAAGGTGTCGGGCATGAAGTTCTACGACTACGTGAAGCAGAACTTCCTCGACCCGCTCGGGCTGAAGGACACGCTGCCGAGCGACTCACGGCGCATCCGCGGCCTCGTCCAAGGCTACGTCGTCGCGTTCAAGGCGTTCGGCATGGGCGACCTCGCGCTGCAGGACGGCGAGTTCTGCTACAACCCGCAGTTCGAGTGGTGCGGCGGCGGATACGCGAACACGTCGGCCGACCTCGCACGCTGGGCGCGCATCCTCTATCGCGGCGAGGCGATGAAGGGCGACTACCTCTCGAGCATGCTCGAGTCCGTGCCCGCGCAGCTCGGCCCCGGGAAGGAGTACGGGCGCGGCGTCATGATTTCGGAGACGGACCTCGGTCCGCACATCGGACACGACGGCGTGATGACGGGCTACACCGCCACGATGGGCTACTTCGCCGACGTGGAGATCGCCGCCGCGTTGATGCTCAACACGGACAACGGTCGCGTGCTGGGAATGCCGCTCGATCGCGTCACGCTCGCGCTCGCTTCGATCGCGCAGGAGGAGTTGGATCGCTAGCAGACTGTGGCAAAAGTCATTCACCCGCAGAACGCCGTCCTCCACTCCGGCTTGGCCCCCGAAAGCCTCGCCGAATCCACCGATTCGCCTACGTTTCCGGAGACCAACCCGGAGCAGATGCCGACGCTCTGCGGGCGAAGCACTTTCACCACAGCCTGCTAGGGTGAACCCCCGAACCCGATCCCACGACGCTCGGCACGCGACCGCCGATCGACATCGCGTCGGGACTCCCGCCCGAACATCCGAAGCAACACGCGCCCCGGACCTCGACTCCGCACCGCGCCCCGCGGAGAATCACGCCATGGAACTGACCGAAGCCCACCACGGAATCAACCTCGTCATCGAGACGCCGGACAAGGTCTACATCGGCCGCTTCGACAACTCGAACGGCTTCCAGGTGTTGATGCACGACTGCTCGATCCACGCCATCGAGACCCCCGAGAACGCCGAAGAGCACGTCCGCAACACCGCCAAGTACGGAGTCGCCGTCGACCAACGCGACGTCGTCGTCGACGCCGCGGCAATCCAGCGCGTGCGCGTCCTCGGCGACATTCAGAAGGAAGGCTAGGGACTCCGAGGCACTGCGAGCTTCGCTCGCTTGTGTGTCGGGAGCGGGGCGGTGGCGCGAATCGAATCGCGGAGGGAAGTTCCGAGCGTGTTCCTCTCGTCCGTTGGAAGTCCGAGCGACGGGGAGTCGCTGACGTTCCTCTGATCGTGACGGTCCGGGTGGTTCCGCGAATCGAATCGCGGAGGGAACTTCCGAACGTGTTCCTCTCGTCCGTTGGTCTCCCAGGGACGGGGAGTTGTTGACGTTCCTCTGATCGTGACGGTCCAGGTGGTTCCGAGGATCGAATCGCAGAGGGAAGTTCCGAACGTGTTCCTCTCGTCCGTTGGTCTCCCAGGGACGGGGAGTTGTTGACGTTCTCGATCGATTCACGCGCAGCGCTTCGCGCTGCTGCGGCACAGGCTCGCTTCGCTCGCGTGCCGCGGTTCGCAACGGCCCAGGGGTTTACACGGCAGCTCTACGGCTTCCGGAACGGCCGATGGGACGTTCGGGGACTTGTTACCGCAGTGCGGCCGGCGGGTTGCGCGCGGGCGTTGAACGGTGGGGACGTGCTCGAGTCCCCGAATCGAACGTCGTCGCCGGTGGAGGTGCCGGAGACCTTCACATGCTGTTGTGCAAACGGCCAACTCATACGGGAGCGCACGCGCTCAGGCGAAGCCTGGCGCGTAGTGCGATGACACCGCGTTCCCAGCCGGCCGCACTCCGGTAACAAGTCCCCGAACGTCCCATCGGCCGTT
>JAJDEV010000288.1 GCA_029259605.1 Planctomycetota bacterium
CGGGCGAGCAGTTCGCGCTGCCCGAAGCCGTCAAGCTCATGCGCCGCCTGCGCCGCGACAAGGCGGCTGCTCCACACGCGCCGGTCACCGTCGCGCCGTGCGACCCGCTCAACCTCGAAGGCATCCTGACACCGGGCGCCAAGGTCCCGTCGCGCAGTTCCGCACGCGTCGAGTTGTGAGCGCCGCTAGCGCCGCTCAGAGATCGGCGTTGCCGTCGATCACGTTGCTCGCATCGCCTTGGCGCACGACGCCCTCGATCAAGTTGCCCGTGACCGCGTGATCGCGGCAGAACTCGTCGAGCGAGATCGCCGCTTCCGTCGCCCCGCGAACGAAGTTGTGGCGCACGATGTTGCGCCGCGTGAAGCCCTTCTGGTCCACGCCCTTCCACTCCCAGGCCCAGATGCCGATGCGCACCGACTCGATGTTGTTGTACTCGATGACGCAGTCGGCCGCGTCGTTCAGCACGATGCCCCACCACGCGTCGCGGATGTCGTTGCCGACGGCGCGGTTCCTCTCGCAGTAGTGGTCGAAGTCGATCGCCTCGTCGGCGATGTGCGAGAAGTGCGACGCCTCGACCAGGCAGTCGACGGTGCGATAGAAGGCGACACCGCGGCCGTAGAGGTTCTTGAACGAGCACGAGCGCACGACGATGTCGGCGGTCACCGGGGGAGCCGGATTGCCGGGAGTCGTCTTCGGCCCGGCGGCCCACACCGCGGTGCGCATGTGGTGGCCGGGCATCGGGATGCCGGCGACGCGTCCGCCGTCGAACGCCAGGCGCTCGAACGTCACGCGCCCCTCGGCGGTCGTTCGTAGCAGCTTGTGGGAGTACCCCACCCGCGCGCCCGCCGGGATGTCGACCGGAAGCGGTTCCGCGAAGACGAGCGCGTCGTCGGTGACCGACTCGATCGCGAGGAAGCGCAGCGAGCGCGTCTCCCCGTCCGCGAAGACCTCGTCGTCCTCGTGGGGCAGGACTTGAACGACGTAGTTCGGCGCGAAGTCGCGCGTCCCCGACACCAAGAGCTCGCGCGAACCCGCGGCGGCGGCGGCGCGGACGCGCACCGGGGCCGGCAACGCGATCACGGCGCCGACGTTGCCGCGCAGCGTGATGTCGGGCGGCACCGCCACGGTCGCGTGCAGCACGTAGCGGCCCGGCAGGAACTCGACGATCCCGCCCTCGTCGCGCAGGCCGTCGAGCATGCGTTGCAGCGTGTCCGTACCGCGGAACACGACGTCGCTCGTCGTGTCGAACCCGATCGTCACGGTCGGCGGCGTCGGCTCGCTATCCGCGAGCTCCGCCGTCCGCGGCGCATCCTGGGCAGCGGCGGACGAGGCGGCCCCGCTCACGATGAGCGCGGCGCACCCGCGCCATGCGTTCCGAGTCCGCGTAATGGACTGCATACCGCGTTCGAGTCTACCCGGTCCCGAAGAAATGGGCCGTTCGACCCGCATCCGGCGGCGGTCGAGCGGGGCTGGTGGTCGCAGCCCGGAACGTCTTTCACTCGGGCAGGATCACTTCGACCAGCGCGCCCTGGGCGAGCTCGACGCGCTCGTTCTCGCGCGCTCCGAGCCGACCGACCCAATAGGTTCCGGGCGAACGCTCGACGAAGAGGATCCCGGACGCCGGAATCAGCGCGGTCGTGTCGACGCCACCGTCCGGTCCGTTGACGACGACCTCGGTGAGCGGTGCGCCGAGCACGCGAATCGTCCCCGTCGTCGGAGAGAGCTCGACCGTCGCCGTCTCCCCCGCCACGACGTCGACCTCGCGCGAGACGATCGCGTCCCCGTCGGGCGCCAGCCAGCGCACGCTGCAGCGCCCCGGCGCGAGCGACGGCACGCGGAACGCGCCGGTCGCGTCGGTGCCGGCGCGCATCGGCTCCGGGGGCAGACGATGTTCCGCGTCGTCGGTCCACGTGATCGCGATCGTCTGGAACGCGACGTCGCGGCCCGCGGCGACGAGCACGCCGCGCAGGGAGCCCGGCCCATCGAAGCCGACGAGGTCGAGCGTGCGCTCCTCGCCCGGCGCGAGCGTCAGCACGACCTCGGGACGCGCGCTCCACGTCGACGCGAAGAAGCCGTAGGTCGCATGCGGCGCGTCCTCGACGCCGATCGCGTATTCGCCGGCGGGCAGGTCGAGCGCGTAGGCGCCGCGCGCGTCGATGTCCGCGATGAACGGCGGACGATCGTGCACGAGCGCGAGAACGCGCTGACCCGCGGTCGCCGGTGCGACGCGACCGGTGACGCGCGCGTAGGCCTCGAGCTCGAGGACGACGGGGTCGCGCGTCGGGAGGATGACGATGCGCTCGGCGCCGCGTCGTCCTTCGGCGTCGTACGCGGACACGCGCACGCGTCCGATCGGCAGGCCGTCGAGCTCGACGATGCCGCGCTCGTTCGTCTTGCCGTGCGCGAGCAAGGGCGTCCTCCGCGCCCACTCGGTGACGCGCACGACGGCACCGACTGCGGCGACGTCGACCGTGATCGTGCACGCGGGCGAGATCGAAACGTCGAAGACGCCCGCCTCCGACGAAGCGCTAACGCCGTCCCAGTCCTTCGGCACGTAGCCGTCGGCACTCACGCGGAACGCGCTCGGCCAGCCGCCCTCGAGCACGATGCGGCCGTTGCGATCCGTGGTGCCCAGCTTCGCTTCCAGCGGCTGCGACGGCGGCAGCAGCGGAGCACCGCCGGGGGCGCGCTTGACGACCGCCCCGGCCACCGGCTCGCCCGTCAGCTCGTCCAGCACGATCAGCGTCTCGGGCCGCGGCGGCAGGACGCGCATCGGAACGTCGAACGCCTCGGCCAAGCGCGGCGCGGTCAACGCGAACGCGTTCGGTCCACCGAACGCGTCGTCGGCAACGGCATAGCCGTACCCCGGACACTCGACGGAGAAGATCACGCTGTCGCCGTGCCGCAGTCCCGCCGCGACGTAGCTGCCGTCGGGGCCCGACGTCGCGGACACGCTGCGCGCGCCGTTCGCCGACGCGAAGGTGAGCGTCGCGACGAGCCCCTGGCCCGTGCCGCGCTCGTACACGCGTCCGCGCAGCGCTTCGCCGCGCTCGAGCTCGAGCACCACGCCCGTCGTCCGCTCGCCCGCGAACACGGGGATCGAACCCGACCACGACGACGCGAAGTCGGCGAAGAACGGCGCGAGGTGCACGGTGCCGGGCTGCACGCCGTCGATCGAAAACCCTCCGAGCGCGCCCGTCGTCGCGCGCTCCTCACCCGTCGAACGCAGGTCCGTCGTCGCGAGCCACACGGTCGCGCCGGGCACCGGGCGGCCGGAGGGATCGACGACCACGCCGTCGATCCCGCCGCGCGACGCGGCGAACTCGGCCGGCGACGTGCCGAAGCCGTTCAGGTCGATCACGCCCGCGGGAGCGACCGCTTCGCGCGCGCCGGCTTCGTCGGACGCCGCGCCGTCCGTCGCCGGACGCGCATGCGCGCCCGCCGCGCCCGCGCTCGCCACGTCGGAAGACGGCCCGCGCGCGCCGTCCGGTTCGCGCTCCGTGCGCGCGACCGTGTAGAGCAACGCGCCGAGCAGCGCGATGCCGACCGCGGCGCCGGCGAGGATGCGCGAGTTCGTCGTCACCCGCTGATCATACGGAGTCGCACCCATCGCCGCCGTTTCGGCGATACGGAGTCGCACCAAACTCCGCCGGTGCGCCGACGAACCGCCGCAGAGGGGTGCGACTCCGTAGGGTCAGCGCCGTAGGGTCAGCGGTTGACGAGGAAGTGGCAGATGTCGCCGTCGCGCATCACGTACGCCTTGCCCTCGACGCGCAGCTTGCCGGCGGCGCGGATCGCGGCCTCGGTCTTGTGCTCGACGAGGTCGTCCACCGAGTAGATCTCGGCGCGCACGAAGCCCTTTTCGAAGTCCGTATGGATCTTGCCCGCGGCGACCGGGCCGGTGTCGCCCTTCTCGATCGTCCAGGCCTTGACCTCGATCTCGCCCGCCGTGAAGTAGGTCTGCAAGCCGAGGAGGCGGTAGACGGACGCGAGCAGGCGCGGGAGCGCGAGCTCGGTCAGGCCGAGGTCTTCCATGAAGAGCGCGCGGTCGTCCGTGTCCATGGCCGAGAGCTCGCACTCCATGTCGGCGCACATCGGCAGCCACGGCGAGCCCACGGATTCGGCGTGCGCGGCGACGGCCTGCGCGAAGGCGCTCGAACCGTCGAAGTCGTCGTCGCCGACGTTCGCCAGGTAGAGCACCGGCTTGAGCGTCAGCAGGAACATCGGACGCAGCGCGACGCGCTCGTCCTTCGTCCACTCGACCGTGCGCAGCTGCGTGCCGTCCTCGAGCAACGCCTTCGCGCGCGCGAAGACCTCGCCCTGGAAGATCGCTTCCTTGTCGCCCGTGCGCGCCTTCTTCGCCACGCGGTCGGCGTTGCGCGAGACGGTCTCGAAGTCGGCCAGCGCGAGCTCGAGCTCGAGGACCTCGATGTCGCCCTTGGGATCGACCGGCGTCTCGCGCGCGAGCTCGGCGCGCTCGAAGCACTGCACGACCTGGCACAACGCGTCGGTCTCCTTGATGTGGCCGAGGAACTTGTTCCCCATGCCCTCGCCGGTCGAGGCGCCGGCGGCGAGGCCGGCGATGTCGACGAGCTTGACCTTGGCCGGGACGACCCGGTCCGTCTTGACGTAGCCGTGGATCACCTCGAGCCGCGGGTCGGGCACGTCGACCTCGGCGAGGTTGGGCTCGACCGTGCTGAAGGCATAGGACGCGCGCTCGGCGCCCGCGCCCGTCGCGGCGTTGAACACCGAGGTCTTGCCGATGTTCGGCAGACCGACGATTCCGCAGGCGAGACTCATCCGAGCGCCGCGATGCAGTCGACCTCGACGAGCGCGCCCTTGGGCAGCGCCGCCGCTTGGACCGTGGCGCGCGCCGGCGGCGCTTCGCCGAAGCGCTTGGCGTAGATCGCGTTGACCTTGGCGAAGTCGTTCATGTCGATCACGTACACGGTGAGACGCAGCGCGCGCTCGAAGCCCGAGCCCGCCGCGTGCAGCACGCCGGCGAGGTTCTCGAGCGCGCGCTCGGCCTGCGCCTCGACGCCGCCTTCGACGAGCTCGCCGGTCGACGGCTCCATGCCGATCTGGCCGGAGCAGTACACGACGCCGTCGTGCACGACGGCCTGGCTGTACGGTCCGATCGCGCCGGGCGCGCTGTCGGTCGATACGATGCGGATGGGTTGCATGTCGTGAGGGGGTCGGGTTCGGGACGAGCGGCGCGCGCTCCGGAATTCGGGGCGAACATTATGGAGAGGTCGCGCCATCCCTCCAACACCGAAGCGCGTTCGTCGCGTACCCTGCTCGCTTCCCGCACCTATTGGAAAACGCGCGGCCTCCCACAATCCGCCGCACGGAGCACGATGCCCGACCTCGCCCGAAGCGCCCTCACCCTCCTCGTCCTCGCACTCTCCTGCGCCGGTTGCGACTCGACCGAGAGCTCGCGCCGACCCGACAACGAGCGGCACGCCCCCGCGCGGCGCCCCGCGGACGTGCGCAAGGAGATCCGAGCCGCGAACCGGAGCCTGCAGCTGCGCTTCGAGGCGGGCGACATGATCGGCGTCGCCGATGCCTACGCGGACGACGCGATCCTGATCGAACCGGACGGCGAGCGCATCGTCGGCCGCGAGGAGATCGACGCCTTCTGGTCGCGCACGACCGACCCGGTCGAGTGGAAGCTCGACGTCGACCGCATCCGCGGCGGCAGCGACCTGGCGGTCGAGAACGGGACCTCGACGCTGGTCGCGACGCGCGACGGCCGGCCGTCGGTTGTCGTCACCGGCTTCTCCTTCGTCTGGCGCCGCGACCCCGACGGCACGTGGCGCATCCTCGTCGCGACGACCTGGCTGCAGGACTAGCCCGGATCATTCATGAGGCTTCACCGAGATCGACGCAGCTGCGCGCCATCTCAACGCTTCCCTTCCTCACCGGGTTCGACGACCCATCAAGGTCGCCTCCACGCGCTTCGGTCGCGAAGCGCTGATCTGACGCACATCCGCGTCGATCTCGGTGAAGGCTCATGAATGATCCGGGCTAGCGCGACGGAACCCGGTCGCTAGCGGAAGCGTTCGCGTAGCGCGGCGGCGACCGGTGGCGGAACGAGCGTGGAAGCGTCGCCGTGCATGCCCGCGATCTGGCGCACGAGTGTCGACGTGATGTGCGCGAGCGACGGCGTCGTGGCGAGGAGCAGCGTGTCGATGCGCGGGAGCAGCGCGCGGTTCGTCGCCGCCATTTGCGCCTCGTAGTCGTAGTCGGTGCCGGAACGCACGCCGCGCACGATCGCGTCGACGCCCAGCGCCTCGCACCCGTCGACCACCAGGCCGGGCAGGTGGGTGACGACGACCGTGCCGAGGTCTCCCCCGTCGTCCGCCGCGAAGCACGCGTTCAGCAGCGCGACACGCTCGTCCCTCGAGAAGAGCGCGGCCTTGGTCGGATGCTCGGCGACACCGACCGTGACGCGCTCGAACAGGCGCCGGGCGCGCTGCACGAGATCGACGTGTCCAAGGGTCGGCGGATCGAACGTCCCGGGGATCAGCGCGTGGGCCATCCGCGCCATCTTACGTTCTCTCGCACCTCGCGCGCGAACCCGCGGCGCTTGACGTGGTCCTCTTCGGATGACCAGCTCAGGAAACGGGAGCCGGTGCGCGCCACTCCTCGTCGCGGCGGTGACGCTCGCGCTGGCGACGCTCGGTGGCGCGGCGCTCGTCGAGCGAGGCGAACCGGGCGCCGCCCTCGCGCTCGTCGCGCTCGCCGCCGCGCTCGCGCTCGTCGTCCGGCACGTCGCGCCGCGCGCGTCGTGCGTGCCTGCGTGGCTCCTCGTCGCGACCGCGCTCGCCGCGGCGCGGCCGATCGTGCTCGCGCGGCAAACGCGCGTCGCGACACCCGCCGACGCCGAGCTCGGGCTCGACGCCGAAACCGTCGTCGGGCGCTGGCGGCCGGTGGCGCACGGGAGCGCGCTCGGCCGCATCGATCGCGTCGGAGGCGAAGCGGGGCGCGTGCCGATGCTCTACGAGCTCGAGCCACGCGCACCGCTTCCGGCGGGAACGTGGATCGCGGTCCTGCCGGGCGAGCCGGCGATCCCCGCGCCGCGCGGCCCGGTCGCGCGCCCGGGGTCGCGCGGCGAGGCGACGCGCATCGTCGCTCCCGACGAACGGCTCGTGCACCTCGCGCCATCCCGCTTCGCCGGGTTGCGCGACGTGCTCCGCGGCTGGCGCGAGCGGGCGCTCGAACGCGCGCGGCTCCTGGACCGCGGAGGGAGCGGGCTGGTTCAGGCGCTCCTGCTCGGGGATCGCGGCGCCGTCGATGCGGGCACACTCGACCTCTTCACGCGCACCGGTACGCGGCACCTGCTCGCGCTGTCCGGCCTGCACGTCGGGCTCTTCGCGAGCTTCGTCGTCGTGCCGGCGACCGCGCTCCTCTTCCTCCGCCGCGGTCGGCCCGGACGACGCCGTCGCGCGACCGCGTGCGTGCGGCTCTTGATCATCGGCGCGTACGTCGTCCTCGTGGGAGCGGGGGATCCGATCGTGCGCGCGGGGCTCGCGCTCGCGTTCGTTTGGATCGGGCCGCTGCTGCGCCGGCCGGGGGCGCGCGTTTGGGAGAGCGGGAGGCGCGCGGATCCGTTCGCGGTGCTCGGCTTCGCGCTGCTCGTGGAGGTGCTCCTCGATCCGCGCGGGCTTTCGAACCTGTCGCTCCAGCTTTCGTACGTTGCGACGCTCGGGATCCTGGTCGGCACGGTTCCCCTGCGCGACGCATGCCTGCGCGCGTGCGCGGCGTTGCGAAGCGGCCCCGACGTCGCCGCGCTCGCGCTCCACGACGCCGGACGCATCGGGCGCGCGCGCTTCGCGTTGCGCATCGTCGCGCAACGCTGCGGGCGCTTTTTCGTCACCGGCGTCGCGACCTCGGCGGCGGCGGTGCTCGCGACGCTACCGCTCACCGCGTACCACTTCGGCGAACTCAGCGCGATCGGCATGCTCGTGACGCCCCTCGTGGGGCCGATCGTCGCGCTCGTTCTGCTCTTCGGAGCGATCGGACTCGCGCTCGGAAGCGACGCCGGCGTGAGCGCGCACCTGATCGATGCGATGCTCGCGATGCTCCGCGCGACCGACGCCCTGCCGGGCACTCCGCTGCCCCTTCCGCCGCGACCGGTTTGGTTCCTCGCCGCGCTCGCGCTCGCCTCGTTCGCGTGCCTGCGCGCGACGGGCCTCGCGCGCGGGCGGCGCATGCTCGTGCGCTCCACCGCGCTGGCCGGCGCGATCGCACTGGTGCCGTGGACCGCGGCGCCGAGCAGGTTCGAGCTCGTCGCGCTCGACGTCGGTCACGGCACGTCGTGCGCGCTGCGCGCCCCGGGTCTGCCGGCGCTCGTCTTCGACGCGGGCTCGCGCGACCGGCGTCGGCTCTACTCGGACGCGATCGGGCCGCTGCTCGCGAGTTGGGACGTCGCGCGGCCGTGGGTCCTGCTCTCGCATCCCGACGACGACCACGCTTCGGCGCTCGGACGGCTGGTCGAGCGCTATCCGCCGGCCGTCTGGTTGGGTGCGCTTCCCGAACACCTCGCTGAGCGGTTGGCGCACGACACGCTCGTCGCCGACCCGCGCGTCGGAAGAATCGAAATCGATGCACCGGCCCTCGGGCTGGCCCTCGTGCGCGGGGCGGCGACCACCGGAAACGAGGGATCACGCTCCCTGGAGGTCTCCTGGCGCGGGGAGCGCATCCTCCTGACGGGCGATGCGGAGGCCGAGGGGCTGGAGCGTTGCCTCGCTGAGGGCTGGGTGCGTCGCCCCTTGGTGTGCCTGCTCTTCCCCCACCACGGGTCCGAGACGGCCCTCGCGAGCGACCTGATCGGCCTCCTCGGACCCGATGGCGAGCTCTGGGTCAGCGCCGCCGGCCCCCCGGCGCTCGCGCCGGAGTTCGAACGCCGCGGGATCCCGTGGCGCCAGACCGCGACGGACGGTGCCCTGGCACTGGACTTGCCCTGACAGCGGTCGCCGGGACGCGCCACGTAAAGAATGGCCCCGATGGGGCTTTGCGGCGGATTTCGGGCAACCGCGTCGTGCTCCACTTCTAACTCTTCCCACGGGGACACCGTCATGCTCTCGATCCCGCTCGCCCTCTCCATCCTCCTTGCGCCGGCTCCGTGCGCCGCTTCGTCGGCGTCTCCGCTGCCGCAGAGCCTCGACCTCCCGGACGCGGGCGAGCGCGTCCAGAAGCGCATCCTGCACCTGACCGATGGGCGCGTGCTGCGCGCCGTCGCGCGGCGCCCCGCCGATCGCGACGTGTGGGAAGTGAAGAACGGGAAGGACTGGGTCGTGCTCGCCGCGCACCACGTCGACCGGGTCGCGAACGAGTCCGACGTCCTCAAGCAAGCGCGCAAGCTGTCGCGCGGCTTGGACCGGGACGACCTCGTGCGCCGCACCGCGTACGCGGACTGGTTGACGACCCAAGGGCTCCTCGTCGAAGCGTTCGAGGAGCTCGACCAGATCCTCGCCGCGAACCCCGACCAACCGGCCGCGCGTGCGTTGCTCGAGCGCGCCGCCTACCCGGTGGCGCTGCCAGCGCTCGCACCCGACGCACCCGAGAACACCCACGACTTCCTGCGCGCCGCTGCGCGCTACGGGCCGGCGGGGCGCGAGCTCGCCGTCCAACGCCTCGTCGCGATGGACGAGATCGCGGGACTGCAGGACGTGCTGCTCGAGGAGCTCGTGGAGCCGAACGCCGCGCGGCGCTCGCTCGCAACGCTCGCCCTGCGCCGGCTCCTTCCCGGCCGACACATCCGCCCCTTGCTCGAGCGCGCCCTGCTCGATCGATCGGACGACGTGCGCCTCGGCGCGACGCTCGCGCTGCGCGACGCGAACGAGCCGGCGATCGTTGCGCCGGTCGTCCGCGCGCTGCAGTCGCAGTCGGCGGAGATCCGCAAGCACTCGATCCAGGCGCTCGGCGCGATGAACTACGCGGTCGCGGTGGAGCCGCTCTACAACCACATGATCGCCGCCCGCGCGAGCGGCTCGCGCTCCGGCGCACCGCGCTCGCACATCTTCACCGGTCGCCAAGCGGCCTACATCCAGGACTTCGACGTCGAGGTCGCGTCGAACTCGGCCATCGCCGATCCGATCATCAACGTGTTGACCGAGGGCCAAGTCTTGGAAGCGGCCGTGATCGGAACCACGGAGTACATCGCACAGGGAGAACGCAGCGCCGCGCGCCACGCGCTGTCACGCTTGACCGGTGCCGATCCAGGAAACACCACCACCGCATGGAAGCGGTGGTGGAACGACAATGGCGGCGAGTGGATGGTGAAGAAGACGTCACCACAAAGTCCCTCGTCACCATCAC
The DNA here is from genome assembly GCA_029259605.1 of Planctomycetota bacterium. GTDB lineage: Bacteria > Planctomycetota > UBA1135 > UBA1135 > OFTM281. The sequence goes on from JAJDEV010000288.1 coordinate 10,324, forward strand.
GCCGGGACTCCTGAGGCAGGACCTCGACCCGGCCAGGAGGTGAGCTCGTGCAGGGGTGATACGAGCTCACCTCCGACCCTTTTTAGGGGTCGGCCGCGGCGACGGGGAGTCGGTGACGTTTGTCGGATCCGGGCGGTCCGAGTGGTTTCGGGGATCGAAGCGCGGAGGGGAGCCGCGAACGTGTTCCTCGCGTCCGGTGAAGTCCCGGGGACGGGGAGTTGTCGACGCTCGTCGAGTCCTGAGCGTCCGGGTGGTTCGACTGCGCGAGTCGAATCGCCCCTGGAAGTTCCGAACGTCTTCCTCTCGTCCGGTGAAGTCCCGGGGGCGGGGAGTTGTCGACGCTCGTCGAGTCCTGACCGTCCGGGTGGTTCGACTGCGCGAGTCGAATCGCCCATGGAGGTTCCGAGCGTCTTCCTCTCGTCCGGTGAAGTCCAGGGGGCGGGGAGTTGTTGACGCTCGTCGAGTGCCAACCGTCCGGGTGGTTCGACGGCGCGAGTCGAATCGCCCCTGGAGGTTCCGAGCGTCTTCCTCTCGTCCGTTGGGTCTCTCAGGGACGGGGAGTTGTTGACGTTCTTTATCGATTCACGCGCAGCGCTTCGCGCTGCTGCGGCACAGGCTCGCTTCGCTCGCGTGCCGCGTTCCGCAACGGCCCAGGGGTTTACACGGCAGCCGCGACGGTTTCCGGAACGGCCCATGAGACGCTCGGGGAGCTGTCCGTTGGATCTCTCAGGGACGGGGAGTTGTTGACGTTCGCTATCGATTCACGCGCAGCGCTTCGCGCTGCTGCGGCACAGGCTCGCTTCGCTCGCGTGCCGGGGGGGCGAACTGGAGTCGCGGGGAGTTGTGAACGTTCTCCTGTCGCCTCGCGGGCTCGCTCCGCTCGCTGCGCTCGTGTTGGTGTCCCCTTCGATTCGGGGAGTTGTTGACGTTTCCTATCGATTCACGCGCAGCGCTTCGCGCTGCTGCGGCACAGGCTCGCTTCGCTCGCGTGCCGCGTTACGCAACGGACCAGGGGTTTACACGGCAGCCGCTACGGTTTCCGGAACGGGCGATGGGGCGTTCGGGGACTTGTCACCGGAGTGCGGGCGGCTGGTTGCGCGGAGTATGCGCATGCCGTGCAGCGGGGCGAGGCCCCGCGCGTTAAACGGTGGTGACGTGCCCGAGTCCCCGAACCGGACGTTGTCGCCGCTGGAAGTGCCGGAAACTCTCACATGCTGTTGCGCCAGCGACCAGCTCGTGCGGGGCGCCCACGCGGGGCGAAGCCCGCGTGCGTCGAGCGCGGGTTCGGTGGGGAACTCCGAGTCGAACGCACCGTGCATCCGCGCGACCGACGAACCGCGCACGGTGCTCCCGCATCACGCGCGCGCTCGCGTACGAGTTGCTCGCTGGCGCAACGGCATCTGGAAGTCTCCAGCCGTTCCAACGGTGACAACGGTCGATTTCGGGGACCTGGGCACGTCACCACCGTCTGACGCGCGGCACTGACGCGCCGCTCCGAAACAGGCTCGCTTCGCTCGCGTGTTGCGGACCGCGGACGCTACCGATTCACGCGCGAGGCTTCGCTCCGTTGCACGGCATGCGCACACTCCGCGCAACCAGCCGCCCGCACTCCGGTGACAAGTCCCCGAACGCCCCATTCGGCCGTTCCGGAAACCGTCGCGGCTGCCGTGCAAACCCCTGGGCCGTTGCGGACCGCGGCACGCGCGCGAAGCGAGCCTGTGCCGCAGCAGCGCGAAGCGCTGCGCGTGAATCGGTAGGGAACGTTCCCAACTCCCCGCGACTCGAGTTCGCCCCCCGGCACGCGAGCGAAGCGAGCCTGTGCCG
>JAJDEV010000289.1 GCA_029259605.1 Planctomycetota bacterium
GGCGCGCTGACGACGCGTATTGGTGGAACCTCGGAGGAAGCGGAACGCAGGCAGCGCGGATCCAGCGCCGTTCGAGGGTGGCGTGAGCTTCACCACGGGCTGCTAGCGCGGTCTAGCCCGGATTCTTCACGACGCTTCATCGAGATCGACGCAGATGCGCGCCAGATCAGCGCTTCGCGACCGAAGCGCGTGCAGGCGACCTGGACGGGTCGTCGAACCCGGTGAGGGAGGGACGTGCTGAGATGGCGCGTAGCTGCGTCGATCTCGGTGAAGCCTCATGAAGGATCCGGGCTAGTTGGCCGGTTCGACCGACGGCAGATCGACACCGTGCTCGCGCGCGAAGTCGATCGCCTGGTCGTAGCCCGCGTCCGCGTGCCGCATCACGCCCGTTCCCGGGTCGTTCGTCAGCACGCGCTCGATCGCGTCGCCCGCCTCGCGCGTTCCGTCGGCGACGGTGACCTGGCCGGCGTGCAGGCTGTAGCCGATGCCGACGCCGCCGCCGTGGTGGAACGAGACCCAGCTCGCGCCGCTCGCGACGTTCAGCATGCAGTTCAGGAGCGGCCAGTCGGCGACGGCGTCGGTGCCGTCGAGCATCGCCTCGGTTTCGCGGTTCGGCGACGCGACCGAACCGCAATCGAGGTGGTCGCGTCCGATGGCGAGCGGCGCGGAGATGCGCCCGGAGGCGACCGCCTCGTTGAACGCGCGACCGGCGCGCGCACGCTCGCCGTAGCCGAGCCAGCAAATGCGGGCGGGCAATCCCTGGTACGCCACGCGCTCGGCCGCCATGCGAATCCAGCGCACGAGCGCGGTGTCCTCGGGGAACAGCTCGCAGATGATGTCGTCGGTCACCGCGATGTCGGCCGGATCGCCGGAGAGCGCGACCCAGCGGAACGGCCCCTTGCCCTCGCAGAACAACGGGCGCACGTACTTCGGCACGAAGCCCTCGAAGCCGAACGCGTCCTGCATCCCGGCTTCGCGCGCGTGGCCGCGCAGGTTGTTGCCGTAGTCGAAGGTGTCGGCGCCGCGCTCCTGCAGCGACAGCATCGCGCGCACGTGGTCCTTCATCGTGCGGAACGACTCCTCCTGATAGCGCTTCGCATCCGAGGTGCGCAGGCGTAGCGCCGCTTCGTACGGCATGCCGTTCGGCACGTAGCCATCGAGCGGATCATGCGCGCTCGTTTGGTCGGTCAGGATGTCGGGCGTGACGTCGCGCGCGAGCATCCGGTCGAGCAGGTCGACCGCGTTCGCGACGACGCCGATCGACTTGGCGACGCCCGCTGCCTTCCACTCGAGCGCCTGGTCGATCGCCGCGTCGATGTCGTCCAGCAGGAGGTCGCAGTAGCGCGTCTCGATGCGCTTCTCGATGCGCGCGCGGTCGACGTCGGCGCCGAGGTACGTGCCCTCGTTCATCGTCGCCGCGAGCGGTTGGGCGCCGCCCATGCCCCCCATCCCCGCGCTGACGACGAGCCGTCCCGCGAGCGAGCCGCCGAAGTGTCGCACCGCGGCCGCCGCGAAGGTCTCGTACGTGCCTTGCAGAATCCCCTGCGACCCGATGTAGATCCACGAGCCCGCGGTCATCTGCCCGAACATCATCTTTCCCTCCGCCTCGAGGTGGCGGAAGTGCTCCCAGTTGGCCCAGTTGCCGACGAGGTTCGAGTTCGCGATCAGGACGCGCGGCGACGCGGTGGTCGTGCGGAACACGCCGACCGGCTTGCCCGACTGGACGAGCAGCGTCTCGTCCGGCTCGAGCCGACGCAGCGTCGCGACGATCGTGCGGTACGCGTCCCAGTCGCGCGCCGCCTTGCCACTGCCGCCGTAGACGATGAGCTGGTCCGGATCCTCGGCCACCTCGGCGTCGAGGTTGTTCATCAAGAGCCGCAACGCGGCCTCCGTCTGCCAGCACTTGGTCGTCAGCTCGGTTCCGCGCGCGGCGCGCTGCGGACCGGCGACAATCTCCTCGAGAGTCTTCATGGTGGGTTCTGGGTCGCGACCGATTCGAACGGGGCGCGGAGTATAGGGCGCGAGCCTCAGAAGACGGTCAGCTTGACGCCGTTCGTCGACTCGGCTCCCGCGCCGAGGATCACGGCCTGCGAGAACACCACCGTGCCCGTGAGCATCGGATCGGTCGGGATCGACGCAGAGTGCGTCGAGGTCGAGCCCGACACACCGGCGAAGCTCTCGAAGACGTAGCTCGACGACAGGTCGATCAGCAGCTCGCCGAACGCGAAGAACGAACCGGTCGACATCCCGGTGCGGCCGAGGATGACGCTCGCCGTCGCGCCGGGGTGCATCGAGACGTCGACGGTCCCGATCCAGTTCGACCCCATCGCGGGCACGGTCGACGAATATACGCTCGGGTTCGCGCCGCTGCCGTTGTACATCACCGCGGCCGCGGAGAACGGGTCGTAGCCGCCGATCCCGTTGTTCACCGTTCCGAGCGGATCGAGGTACTGCCCGATCGGATAGCGCTGCCAGAAGCGCGACAGCTTGCCGTAGCTGGCGAGCGACGACCCGCAGTTCGCCGTCCCGCAGCAGAGCGGACCGAGCACGCGCCCGAACGAGTTGAAGAGCGGCGATCCCGAGCTGCCGCCCTGGATCTCGCCGAGGTCGTAGGTGACCGTCCAGCCGTCGGTCGAACCGAACGGGGCTTGGTAGTCGATCTGGATCTTCTTCGGGAGCCCGGCCGGATGGCTGATGCCGATCGCGGGCGCGCCCTGGGTCGCGCCCTTGCTCCAGCCGGCGTAGTACGGCTTGAACGCGGCGGGCGGCGTCTCGTTGAGCAGGTAGAGCTGGCTGTCGATCAGGCCGTCCGCGTACAGGAGCTGCGCACCGGAGAGGGTCTGCGTCACCGGCGCCGAGCCCGAGTTGCAGCCGGGCCGCTCGTAGTTGAACAGGAACGTGCCGTTGGTGAAGCCGCCGCAGTGGTTCGCGGTCAGCATGTACGGCGTGCCGTCCTTCGCCGAGTTGTTCAGGATCGAACCCGAGCACACGAACCCGCCGCGCAACAGCCCGATCACGGCGCGCTTGATGTCCTGGTACGGCGCGCCCGCGGCGCAGTTGATATCGACCAGGCAACCGGGGCCGCGCTGTGCGCTCTGCGGCGGAGTCGGATCCGCCTCGAGCGCGGCGGACAGCGCGAACACGTCGCGGTAGTCGTGCACGATGCTCTCGATGTGGAGGCGCGGCGTTCCGCTCGCGCTCGGCGCTTGAACGTACTCGACGATCAGGCGATCGCCGCGCACGGGCTCGATCCCGAGCATGCCGTTCGCCTGCTCGTTCGCGGACGTGTACGCACCGAGCGTCGTCGAACCGTCGGGCGCGTAGACGAAGACCTCGCCCCCCTCGGGGATGCGGAACTCGTCGAAGAGCAGCCCGAGCGTGTACGCACCGGGCGACGCGAGCTCGACGCGCCACACGAGCTCGCCCGTCGCGTCGACGGTGTCCCAGCGCCCTTCGCGCTCGAGCCCCACGTCGACCGGGACGACGGCGCCGTAGCGGTACGGCGCGATCTCGTTCCGGCGCTCCTCGTCCTCGGCGCGCATGCGCGCGACGTCGGGGCGCGCGCCGAACACCACCGGCAGCTCGTGCGGCAGCTCCGCGCGCACAGAAGCGCGGGTCGAGGGCTTGGAGAGCTGCGCGTGCGTCGCCGCGGACGATACGACGACGAGAGACGTGACGAGGGCGACGCGGAGCGGGAGACGCATGGGGAGTCCTTTCGAAACGCGGGGGGGGAACGGCGACGGGCTCCCCTAGTGTGGGGGGACGGACGCGAATCCGCACCGCTTCGTTGCGCCTCGCGCGCGAATCCGTGCTCCCTACGCCTCGAGCGGACCGATCGCGGCCTCGACCGCGCGCAGCAGCTCGCCGGACACGATCAGATCGTGCGCCGCCTCGATGTCGTCGTGCAGGAAGCGGTCGCGGTCGAGCGGCGCGACGCGGCTCCGCAGCAGATCGTAGGCGGCGAGCGCGCCCGCGCCCGGCTGCACCTCCGAATGGAACTCGCGCGCCTGCCCCGCGCACAGGTACTCGATCGCGAGGATGCGCTCGACGTTCGTCGCGATCGCGCGCGCCTTGCGCGCCGCGGTCACGCCCATCGAGACGTGGTCCTCCTGGTTGGCGCTCGTCGGGATCGTGTCCACCGACGCGGGATGCGCCCACACCTTGTTCTCGCTCGCGAGCGACGCCGCCGCCACCTGCGCGATCATCATGCCGGAGTGCAATCCGGGCTTGGTCGTGAGGAAGCCGGGGAGGCGCGACAGGTCGGGGTTGACGAGCTGCTCGGTGCGCCGCTCCGAGATGTTGCCGAGCGTCGACAGCGCGATGCCGAGATAGTCGAGCACCATCGAGATCGGCTGCCCGTGGAACTGCCCCGCGCTGATGATCTCGCCCGTGTCGGGAAACAGGATCGGGTTGTCCGTCACGCTGTTCATCTCGTAGCCGAGCGTGACGCCCACGTGCGCGAGCGCGTCCTTGAACGCGCCGTGCACCTGCGGAATGCAGCGCAACGAATACGGATCCTGCACGCGATCGCAGTCCGCGTGACTCTCGAGAATGCCGGAGCGCTGCAAGCATGCGCGCACGTTGCGCGCGGTGCGGATGTGGCCGGGCAAGCCCTTGAGCTCGGCGATGCGCGCGTCGAACGGCTTCTCGCTGCCGAAGAGCGCCTCGAGCGTGAGCGACGCGATCGCGTCCGCGCTGCGCGACATCGTGTCCGCGCGCAGGTACGCGCCCGAACCGACGGCCGCCATGACCTCGGTCCCGTTGATCAGCGCCAACCCCTCCTTGGCCGTGAGCACGAGCGGCTCCTCGCCCATCGCCCCGAGCGCGTCGGACGCCGCCATCTCGCGTCCCTCCCAGTACGCCTTGCCGAACCCCATGTACGCCGCCGCCATGTGCGCGAGCGGGGCGAGGTCGCCGCTCGCGCCGACCGATCCTTGCTGCGGAACGCGCGGTACGAAGCCTTGCTCGAAGAAGCGCACGAGCTTCTCGAGCAACTCAACGCGCACACCCGAGTGTCCGCGCAGAAGTCCGTTGAGTCGCAGCACCTGCACCGCGCGCACTTCGCCGAGCGGCATCGGATCGCCGACGCCGCAACAGTGCGAGACGATCAAGTTGGACTGCAGCTCGGCGAGGTCCGCGCGATCGATGCGCACGTTCTTCAGCTTCCCGAAGCCGGTCGTCAGCCCGTACACCGCGCTTCCCGACGCGACGACCTCGTCGACCAGCGCGCGCGCGGCCCGCACGCGTTCGAGCGCGGCGGGCGCGAGCTCCAGCGAGATCTCCTCGGACCCGTCGCCGAACAGGATCGGCGCGAGGTCGGAGACGGCGAGGGACGTTCCATCGAGCGTGAGCGTTTTCATGCGGCGCGGATTCTATCCGCGCCGACAGCGAGCGAGCGAGGCGCGAGCCGGCTGCTAGCCCGGTCGATGCATGACGCTGCACCGCACAAGCCACAACCGAGCTGCTTCGCTGCTCTCTCGAGGCCTCTGCAGCACAGCCCCATGAAGAACCCGGGCTAGCCCGGATCATTCATGAGCCTTCACCGAGCATGAATAACCCGGGCTAGCTGCTCGGGTACTCGCGCCCGGCGCGGCGCCAGGCCTCGGGGTCCTGCCCCTCGAGGCATTCGACCGGAAGGACGATCGTGCGCTCGGTCTCGCCCGCCAGCGTGAGGTCGCCCTCGAACACCGGGTCGGAGTTCCACGTGATCTTCACGCGCCATTCGCCGGACAGGAGATCGGTCAGGCGCAGGTCCTCGTTCGGCGGCAGGATCCACGGGTCGAGCGGCTGGCCTTCGATGAGCACCTCGAGCGGGAGCCCTTGGAAGCGGTCGGGGAACGCGAGCACGAGATCGGAATCGCCGAGCCGCGCATCCTCCAGCTCGAGGTCGACGACGTAATCGCCGCGGTGGACGAGCCGACCCGTCCACGTCGTGCCGGTCGGACCGCGCGCCTCGAGGTAGCGCGTCGGACTCTCGTCCTCCCACGCCGTCAGGACGAAGCGGCCGTTCGCGTCGGTCTCCACCTCCTGGCGCGCGGGCGGGAAGTTCGGCATGACCGCGGTCTCGAGGTAGTGGTTGCCTTCCCTCAGATAGGAGAGCGTGGCGCGCACCTTGTTCGGCGCTTCGAGCACGACCGTCGCGCCGGCGACCGGCTGGCCGTCGCGCTTCACGTGGCCCGTGATCTTGGGCGCCGGACGCATCTCGATCTTCAGGTCGTAGGGACGACCCGCGCGCACGTTGGCGAACTTCATGGTCGTCGACGCGCCCGCGCGGAACGCGAGCACCTGCACGGTCTCGGCGCGCAACCCGGTGATCAGGTGCGGGCGCCCCGGCTGGACCTCGATCGGATTCCGCGCGTGATACGGAAAGCGCATGTTGCGCCACGAATCGGCGCCCGACGACTGGCGTGTGAACTGCCCGGGGAGCAGGTACAGCTGAACGGGCCCCGGACCGCCGACGTTGTTCGTCACGACGACGTTGAGCGACGCGCCCTTGTCGAGCGTGAACGTCAGGCTGTTCCCGGGCGCCATCTGTCCGGCCGCGACCCAGACGAGCTCCTGGTACGCCGCGAAGTCGGGATGCTCGATCTCGACCAGGACCTGACCGGAGGCGATCGCACCGACGAAGAACACGCCGTCGGGTCCGGTCTCCGTGCGCACGCCGTCGACGCGAATGCTCGCGCCGTCGACCGGGTTGCCCTCGCGATCCTGCACGGTGGCCGCCATCTTCCCGGGGTCGGCGTACGTCACGTTGAGCAGCGTCTCGTTGTTCTGCCGCAGCCGCACTTCGCGCCGCGAACCGGTCAGGCCCGGCCCCTTGATCTCCACGATCGAGAGTCCGGGGAACAGGTCCGTCGCGCCGAACGCGCCGGTGACGTCGGTGCGCAGCTCGCGTCCCTGGTTCGGACCGGCGACGAAGCGCACCGTCGCGCGCGTCCCCCCATCGTCCGGGCCGTGGACGACGCCGGCGATGCGCGCGCTGGCTCCCGAGCCGATCGGCGCCATCCCGTCCTCCGACGGCAGATAGCTCGCGCGGACGAGATCGAGCTCGACGCGCAGCGGCCAGAGCACCGTCGTCGACGCGAGCTCGGTCTGTTCGTAGCGCACCGGACGCGGTACCGGAATCAGGTCGGAGCTCGTGTCGCGCGCGGGCGCCGTCTCGCCGGCCTGCACGACCGGCCGCACGGGATCCGGCGCGTCGCGCGCACCGGAGTCCGAAAGCAGGACGAAGACTCCCCCACCGAACACGAGCAGCCCGCCGGCGATCAGGAGCAGGGAACGGTTGGAGCGGTGCGCGGACATGGGAGGAAGCATAGCCCGGCTGGGAAACACGGTCACGCTACGGTCGTGCGTGGTGCCGCGTACGGGCCGCGGAGCGCGCGCTGCGCGAAATCGCCCGCGCGCGGCGAGCGGTTGTGATCGAGCGCCCTCAGCCGTGATCCGCGACGCGTTCGACGCGCTCGTACTCCGGACGCCAGGCGCCCAGCGCGTCTTCCCACTCGCTCCGCAACAGGACGAAGTACCACTCGTCGAGCACGTCCCCGTCGCGCTCGACCTTCCCGATCATCGTCCGCATGTGCGTGTAGCCGTTCTTCTCGAGCGCGCGGCGCGAGGCGTGGTTGCCGACGAAGACCCAGGCGCAGAGCGACGGAACCGCGAGGTGTTCGAAGCAGAAGCGCGTGACGAGTCGGATCGCCTCGGTTCCGATTCCACGCCCCCAATGCTCTTCGGCGATCCAGTAGCCGATGTCCCCGGCGTCCTTGTCGCCGAAGCGCACGCCGATCGTTCCGACGACGCGCTCGCTCGCGAGCGTGTCGATGTCCGGCGCGCTCATGTCCCGCAGAACGATCGCGAACACGTAGTCGCTCCGTTCGTCATCGACCGGCCGCGACCAATCCGCGAAGAAGCGCGCCATCTCCTCGACGCTCGCCGGTCCGCGCCAAACCAGCCAGCGCAGGATCGCCTCGCGGCCTTGGATGCGCTCGTACGCGGGCGCCGCGTCCGCCGGCGTGACGGGCCGCAGCGCGACCTGCTCGCCAAAAAGCAGCGCGTTTCGGATCGATCGGTCGCTGTTCATCACGGTCGCACCTGGAGGTCGCCCGGCGCTTCGCGTATCCTATTCGCCTCGAAATCCGGGCGCGACCGCCACAACGCGCGATCCGCGCGCCAGCAGCGCCCAGGAACACCCATGAAGCACTACTCCATCGTCGAGATCCTCGGAGACGGGATCTCCAGTGAGCTCTCCCGGAGCGTCCACGCGATCGGCAGCACCCTGCCCTTCGAGATCGACTTCCGCCAAGTCGACCTGTCGCTCGAACATCGCACGAGCCACAAGGAGCGCGCCTACGGCTCGACGCAGGAAGCGCTCACCGAGCTCGGGATCGCGATGAAGTACCCGACGGCGACCGAGGCCGAGAGCCCGAACAAGGTGCTGCGCGAGTTCTGCGACTTCTCCGTCATCCACCGTCCGGTCTCGACCTTCGTCGGCGTCGAGAACAACTTCCGGAAGACGATCGACATCGACGTCGTGCGCGTCGCGACCGGTGGCACGTACAGCGATCGCGGTCAGCGCATCGGCACGGACGCGGCGGTCTCGCTGCGCGTCATCGAGCGCCAGCCGTCGCGCTACGCCGCGCGCTTCGCGTTCCGCTTGGCGAGCCAGATGAAGAAGGGCGTCGTGTCGACGAGCAAGTGGACCATCCAGCGCGAGGCCGACGGCCTGTTCGAAGCCGAGTGCGAAGACATCGCTTCGAACTATCCCGGTACGCCCTACCGGCGCGAGCTGTTCGACGCGCTGCTCGCCGGGATCATCATGAACCCGGATCGCTACTCGGTGATCGTCACGCCGAACGAGTACGGCGACTTCCTGTCCGACATGGCCTGCGGGTTGGTCGGCTCGATCGGGCTCGGCGACTCGGCCTCGTACGCGTTCGAAAAGGGCGGCCACGTGCGCCTCGCGATGTTCGACCCCGCGGGCGGCACCGCGCCCGACATCGCCGGCCAGAACCTGTGCAACCCGACGGCCGCGCTCCTCGCGTTCGGCTCGCTGCTGCGCCACCTCGGCGAGGTCGAAGCGGGCAGCGCGCTGCGCGACGCGGTGCGCGAAGCGATCGCCGCCGGCGAGAAGACCGGAGACATCGGCGGCAAGATGGGCACGGAAGAGTTCACCGAGGCGGTGAGCGCGCGCCTGAAGGCCGCGCTCGCGCCGACGGCCTGAAGCCTCATGAATGATCCGGGCTAGTCCGGGTCCGAAGGCCAGGCGTCGGCGAGCAGCGCTTGGGCGCGCTCGAACGCCGCCTTCGGCACGTAGACGTTCGTCCCGCGCAGGGAATCGTGCGCGGCGTGCCCCAGCTCGGCGACGTCGAAGTCCGGACCCGCGATCAGGCACGGGATGTCCGCTGCCTCGAGCAGCGAACGCGCCATGCCCGCTTCGATGGCGGACACGGCTTCGAGCAACACCGCGAATTCGTCGCTCAATCGCTTCATGGAAACGATCGTAGCACGGTTCGGGACCTCGAAGTCCCGGGAAGCCCATCGCGCGTGTGGCGTCTCCTCGCTGGCATGTCGATGACTTTCGGGACGCCGTTGCCGAGGATGTCGCCCCGATGAACGACGGCACGGAGGATCGCGCGGAAGGCGCGGAGCGCGTTCCGGGCAAGGTGTGGCGCGCGACGCTTTGGCTGGTGCTCGGACGCGGCGTGTCCGGAACGGCGGCGCTGGTCGCGCTCGCGCTGCTCGCGCGCCGGCTCGACGCGACCGAGTTCGGCCTGCTCACGTTCTACTTCGCGCTCTTCGCGTTCCTGGAGTCGTTCGTCGATGCCGGCACGTCCACGGCCGTCGTTCAGCGCGGCGCGCTCGACGCTCGCAGCCTCGCCGGCGCGATTCGAAGCGGGCGAAGGATCCGCCTCGTCGCGGCGAGCGTCGCGTGCGTGCTCGTCGTCGCGTCCGCGCGCATCGCGAACGAGTCGGACTTCCTCTGGATTGCGCTCACCGCGCTCGTTCCGCTGACGCGTTCGCTCGAGCTCTCGTCGACGGTGTTCCACGCGAACATGAACTGGGGCGTGCCGGTGATCGTGCGCAGCGGCGGAGCGCTGCTGCGGTTGCTGTGCGTCGTCGTCCTTTGGAGCGCGGGTGTCACGTCGTTCGGGCCCTACCTCTTCGCACACGTCGCGTGCGGTGGGCTCGGCAACGTCGTGCTGTGGCTGGCGTCGCGTGCGCGTGTGGGCGCGCACCACGGGCCGCTCGTTCCGCTGCTGCGTACGGCGCTGCCGCTCGCCGTCGCGAGCGTCGCGCAGTATGCCTACTTCTACGCCGACAACCTCGTGATCCGCGATCGGGTCGGCGAGGCCGAGCTGGGCCTCTACAACGGAGCGGTGCGCATCCTCTCGCTGCTCATCATGGTGGCGGGATTCGCGAGCAACGTCTCGTTGCCGTGGCTCACGCGCCGCAGCGATGCCGGCGATCTCGCGCGCGCGGTGCGCACGCTCTCGATCCCCATGGTCGCCTTCGGCATCGCGATCGCGGCCGCGCTCTTCCCCTTCGCGGGCGATCTGCTGCGCCTCCTGTTCGGCGAGCGCTTCCTCGGCGCGACCAGCAGCCTGCGCTGGTTGCTCGTCGCGGCCGTCATCGTGTGCGCCGGCTCGGGCCTCCTGACCGCGGTGATCGCTTCCGGGAGGACCGCGGCCTTCCTCGTCATCGTCGTCGCCGGGCTCGTGCTGAACGTGATCGGCAATCTCCTGCTCGTCCCCGACCTCGGGATCGAGGGCGCGGCGGTCGCGACCGTCGCCACCGAGTTCTTCGTCGCGGTCGCTTCGTTCGGAGTGCTCGCCGGCGTGCGTTCACGCGCGTGAGGTACGAACGAGTGCGCGTCGTCGTGCCCCGTCAACACGCGCCCATCCCCCGCGCGGATGGCGTGAGTTCCACCGCGGTCTGCTAGGTTGTCGGGCATGCGCGTCGGCATCGACTATCGGCCCGCCCTCGTGAACCGCGAGGGGATCGGTCGCTACACCCGCGAGCTCGTGCGCGGGATGATCGAGCAGCGCTTCGACGCCAACCTCGGGCTCTTCGGGTACACGCTCGCGGCGCGGCGCTTCTCGCTCGCGGAACTCGGCCTGGCCGAGACGAAGGCCGAGCTCCTGCGCCTGCGCGTTCCTTCGAAGTGGGTGCCGTGGCTGCTACGCCGCACGCGGCGCGGCGTCGACGACCTGGTCGGCGGCTGCGAGGTCTACCACCACACGAGCTACAACCGGCTCGACGTGCGCTCGGCGGTCGAGGTGGCGACGATCCACGACTGCGCGTACTTGCTCGATGCGGACTACGTCAGCACCGAGTCCGCCGCGAAGATGGCCGCGGCCGCGCGCGACCTCGTCAAGCACGCGAAGCGCGTGCTCGTCCCCACCGAGTTCGTCGGCGCCGAGGTCGTCATGCACCTCGGCGTGTTCCCGAACCGCGTGTCGGTAACCGGCCTCGGCTGCGACCACATCGCGTTGCGCATGCCGGCGACCGGCTTCCCGCCCGCCGACGAACCGTACATCCTCACCGTGTCGCGCGTCGACAACCGCAAGAACCACCTGCGCATGCTCGCGGCGTTCGAGCTGCTCGTGCGCGACGGACTGCCGCACCGCTGGGTCATCGCCGGGCCGCCGGGACACGGCTCCGACGCGTTCGAGCGCGCGCTCGCGAAGTCGCCGGCGCGCGACCGGGTCGAGTGGCGCCGCTTCGTGTCCGAGGCCGAGCTCCCGCGACTCTACGCCCAGGCCGACGTGTTCCTCTTCGCGAGCCTGCACGAGGGGTTCGGCATTCCGCCGCTCGAGTCGATGGCGTGCGGAACAGCGGTGGTGACGAGCTGCGTCACCGCGATGCCCGAGGTCTGCGGCGACGCGGCGTGGTTCGTCGAGCCGACCGACGTCGAGCGCATCTTCGAGGCGACCCGCCGCCTCCTGACCGAACCGGAGCTGCGCGAGGACTTCGTGCTGCGCGGCCGCCAGCGCGCGCGTCAGTTCACGTGGCGCGACACCGCGAAGCACACGCTGATCGCCTACAAGAGCGCAACCGAGGCCGACGCCGAGCAGGGCGACGAACTGCAGCTGCGTCGTTCGCTCTAAACGGGCTTGCCCAGCGGCGGCAAGCCTTCGTCGAGCCAGTCCTCGAGGCGCGCGCGGATCTCGTCGCGCACGCGCCGAAACTCGGGGAGGACCTCGTCATCCGTTCCGGGAAGGTGCGCCGGATCGTCGAACGGCCAGCGCAGGACGTCGACCTTGCCCGGGAACAGCGGGCAGTTGTTCGCCGCCTTGTCGCACACCGCGATCACGACGTTCGGCGGGTCGGCGAGGTAGGCGTCGATCTTGTCCGAGGTCTGCCCGGAGATGTCGATCCCGATCTCGGCCATCACGCGCACGGCGCGCGGATTGACGCCACCGGGTTCCGTGCCGGCGGAGAGCGAGCGGAAGCGCCCCGCCGTGAGGTGGCGGAACAGCCCCTCGGCCATTTGACTACGACACGAGTTCCCCGTGCAGAGAAACAAAACCGACGGACGCTGGATGGGATCTTCGGACATGCGACCCGCTACGCTAGCGCGCATGCGGATCGGTTTCGACATCTCCGCCTTCGAACTTCCCTGCTCTCTCGGTGTGCGCCGCGTCGCGCGGAGTACGGTCGAGGCGCTCGAGCGGCGCGAGCACGCCGGCGAATCGGCGCTCGAGGTCGTGCGGCTCGCGCCGCCGCCGGGAGCCGCGCTGCGGCGCTGGCGCCAACGCGGCCTGCCAGCGCTCGTCGCGTCCGAGCGTCTCTTCGGCATCCACTCGTTCACGTCGGCGTTCGCCTGGCGCGGACGCGGCAAGCGCGTGCAGACGATCCACGAGCTACCCTGGCGCCACGGCGCGGACGAGAACGCGGGCCTGCGTCACCGCGCATGGGCCACACTCGGACCGCGGCGCGCGGACCGCGTCGTGTGCCCGACCGAGCACGTCGCGCGCGACCTCCGCGCGCAACCCCTCGCAACGGCCGGCGTCGCCGCGCGCACGCGCGTCGTCTCCTGGGGAGCGGGGCCCGAGTTCGCCGACGAACCGCCGCCCGGAACGATCGACGAAGCGGTGCTCGAGCGCTATCGGCTCGGCGGCGATCCGATCGTGCTGTGTCCGGGCGCCGTGCGTCCGAAGAAGAACCTGGCGGCGACGCTGCGCGGCGTCGCCGAGCTCGTGCGCGACGGACGGCGTGTCGAGGTCGTGGTCACCGGCGGCGACACGAACGGACTGCGGCGCGACCTCGGACTGGCGTCGAAGCTCGGGATCGCCTCGCACGTCACGACGCTCGACGCGGTCGACGAAGCCGATTGGCCGTCGCTCTACCGCATGGCCGCGGTCGTACCGGTGTTCTCGACGTCCGAGGGCTTCGCGCTGCCCGTGCTCGAGGCGCTGCGGTGCGGGACGCCCGTGCTCGTTCCCGCGGACAGCGCGCAGAGCGAGGTCGCGGGGAACGGCGGCACGATCGTCGATCCATCCGACGCACAGGCCGTGGCGCGCGCGCTCGCCGATGTCATCGAGCGCCGCGAAGCCCTGCGCTATGCGCTCTCCGCCGAGCACGCCGCGAAGACGTGGGACGCGACCGCGCGCGCGATCGCCGACCTGTGGAGCGAACTCGCATGAGCGCGGCGCCGCGCGTGCTCGTGTCCGGCGTCGTGCTCGGGCAACCGATGGGCGGAGTGCGTCGGCACAACGTCGAGCTGCTTCCGCGCGCGGGTGGGCGCCTCGCCAAGCGCGGCGGTCAGCTCGCGCTGCTCGCCGGTCGAACGCCGCTACCGCCTGCGCTCCGCCTCGCACGCGACGTGCGCGTGGTGGCGTCCGACGTTCCGCTCCAACCGCCGTGGCTGCGCTGGGCGTTCGAGCGTCGCGCGCTACGACGCGAGCTCGAACACGCGCGTGGCGCGGGTCGCGCGTACGACCTCTGGCACACGGCGCACCTGCCCGTCCCGAGCGTGGGGCTCCCCTACACGCTGACGATCCACGACCTGCGCGACCTCGAACTCGACGACGCACCGCGCATGCGCCGCTTGCTCGCTCCGCACGTCCTGGCGCGTGCGATCGACGACGCGCGTGCCGTCCTCACGGTCAGCGACGACGTGAAGGCGCGCATCGAGGCGCGCTTCTCACCGCGACGCGTGGTCGTCGTCCCCAACGCCTGCGACCACCTGCCCGTCGTCGCGCGCGCGGCGGATGCGAGCACGACCGGAGCGCTCTTGCACGTCGGGCACGTCGAGCCGCGCAAGAACCTCGAGCTGTTGCTCGAGGCGTTGGCGCTCGACGCGGCGCTCCCGCAGCTCGTGCTCGCGGGCGCGGCGAAGCGTGGTGAGCAGGCGCGTCTCGAGCAACGCGCGCTCGAGCTCGGCGTGCGCGCGCGCGTGACGTTCCTCGGTCCGGTCGAGGATCGAGAGCTCCCGGGGCTGTTCGCGCGCGCCGCCGCGGTCGTGATTCCGTCGAAGGTCGAGGGCTTCGGCATCGGTGTCGTCGAGGCCCAACGCGCCGGCGTGCCGGTCGCGATCTCGAACACGGGCGCGCTGTCCGAGGTGGCCGGCGACGGCGTGCCGACCTTCGCGCCGACGGACGCACGCGGCGCGGCGCAGGCGATTCGCGCCGCGCTCGCGACCGAACCGATGGCGCTCGCGCGTCACGCCGAGCGCGCGGCGAGGTTCTCGTGGGACGCGAGCGCGGACCTCCTCGTCGCCGCGTGGCTCGACGCCGTGCGCTGACCGTCGCGCGGTCGCTAGCCCGGGCTCTGCATGAGGCTTCACCGAGATCGACGCAGCTACGCGCTGCCTGCGTTCCGCTTCCTCCGAGGTTCCACCAATACGCGTCGTCAGCGCGCCTTGCCAGCACGGATCCATCACCCTCCGACGATGGCGTGAGTTTCACCACGGGCTGCTAGCGCGCGTCCGACGCACCGTCGCCACGCCGCAGCATGACGACGCCATCCGCGGCGAACCCGGTGCTTCCCTCGGCATCGAAGCGCTCGACGCTCCCATCGGCGAAACGCACGGTCACGGTCGAGATGCGCTCGATGTCCCCCAGGCCGACGTGCACGCGCGGATCGTTCGCCGCGCAGTAGCTGTAGGCGCTGCGGACGACGCGGTACACGGTGCGCGATCCCACGTCGAAGGTGACCGTCGCGCCGAGGGCGGCACGCCCCGAGGCTTCGCGCACGTCGAGCAACACCCAGTGGCCGCGCGCGGCGCGGTTGCGCAACACGTGCGCGGGCGAGTCGCGGTTCACGACGACCACGTCGACCGCGCCGTCGCCGTCGATGTCGCCGAACGCGGCGGCGCGGCTCGTCGCACGCAGCTCGCGCGCCGTGCCTCCGCGCGGCTCGACCTCGCGGAAGCGCTGTGACTCGCTGCCGCGGAAGAGCATGTTCACCTGGTCGAACGGGCGGTCGCCGGCGTCGTCCGGCGCGAGCGTCACCCGACCGTTCGCCTGGTAGATGTCCGTGAAACCGTCCTGGTCGAAGTCGGCGAAGCCCATCCCGAAGCGGGTGTACGGTCGGCTCGCCGCCGCGAGCCCCACGATCGGAGTCCGGTCGCTGAACATCGCGCCGTCGTTGCGGAAGTACGTGTCCGACTCGCCGGTCAGGTTGCAAACGATGAGGTCCTCGTCTCCGTCGAAGTCGAGGTCGACCGCGTGCGTTCCCATGCCCGCCTTCTCGCGGCCGTCCTGATCGACGGCGCAACCCATCTCGACCGCTCCGTTCCGGAACGACGCGCCGGACGCGTTGATCCAGAGCTGGTTCTGCATACCGTCGTTGGCGACGAAGACGTCCTCGAAGCCGTCGCCGTTGAAGTCGGAACACACGACGCCCAGTCCGTTGCCGAAGGTCGTGCGCAACCCAACCGCGGCGGACACGTCCGTGAAGCGATCGCCGTCGTTGCGATAGAGCGTGTCGGGCGCGGGCGCGTTGTAGCTGTTCGGACTGCAATAGTCGGAAAGCTGCAGCTTCGACGAGCACGTGAGCTCGCCCGCGACCGACCAGTAGATGTAGTTGACGACGAAGAGGTCGAGGTCGCCGTCGCGGTCGTAGTCGAAGAACGCGGCGCTGCTGCTCCACGCATCCGCGCCCACGCCGTACGCGTCGGTCACGTCCTCGAACTTGCCCCCGCCCTTGTTGCGCAGCAGCGTGTTGCGGCCGAGGTTCGTGACGTACAGGTCCTCGCGTCCGTCGTTGTCGAAGTCCCCGACACTGACGCCCATGCCGTAGGCGCGGTCCTCGGCGCCGCTACCGGCCGTGACGTCATCGAACGTCCCGTCGCCGCGGTTCGCGTAGAGCGCGTTCGACGGCTGCGCGCCGCGCTCCGCGAGCACGCTACCGCCCTGCACGAGGTAGAGGTCGAGGTCGCCGTCCGCGTCCATGTCGAACAGCGCGGCGCCGCCCCCCATGATCTCCGGGAAGTAGGCGCGCGACGCGTGGCCGGACTGCCACGCGAAGTCGACGCCGCTCGCCGCCGCGACGTCCTCGAACCACGGCGGCGGCGCGTCGCCGGTCGGCTCCGCGGTCGTCGTCGTCTCCCCGTCTGCGCAGGCGATCGACAGGGCGCCGAGCAACGCGAATCCACAGGCCGCGCGCAGCGGCGAGCGCGCACTCATGAGCCTTGCTTCCCGCGGTCGCGCGCCTGCCGGCTGCGCGCGCGCTCCAGCGTGCTCTCGATCTGGTCGAGCATCGCACGCATCGATGTACCGAGCGCGCGCACGCGCTCGAGCTCGGCGTCCGCAGCGTCGAGTTCCCCGAGCTTCACGTGCGCCTTCGCGAGATAGAGGTGTGCATCCGAGTCGTCCGGTTCGTTCGAGAGGTAGACGCCGAGGTCGCGCTTCGCGCCGTCCCAGTCGGACACGAACATGCGCGACGCACCGAGCCAGAGGTAGAGGTCCGCGTCGCGTTGGTCGAGTTCGAGCGCCGTCTCGAGCGTCTCGATCGCCGGGCCGTACTGCGCGCCTTCGAAGAGGATACGACCGCGCGCCGCCCACGCCATTCCGAACGAGGGATCGATCCGAATCGCGCGGTCGTACCACGGGAGCGCGTCGCGCAGCTCTTCGGCCGCTTCGTGGAAACGCGCGAGCGCCATGCACGCGCCGACGTCGTCGGGTTCGCGCTCGAGCAACGCGAGATAAGTCGCGCGCGCCTCGTCCACGCGACCGACCTGAAAGTACGCCTCGGCGAGCTCGGGGAGGAACTCGGTGTTGTCCGGTTCCTCATCGCGCCGGCGCTCGAGCTTGCGAATCACCGGCCCCGCCTTGCCCCGCTGGAGCAGGCGCGTGATGCGATGGGACTCGGGCGCGCGGCGGAACGAACGCAGTTCGCTCTGCCACGGGTCGTCCCAGAAGCGCTTGTCTTCTTCGCTCGTCGGGCGGCCGACCGTGCGTCGCTCGCCTTCCGGGGTTTGCGCCTGACGATACGCTGACGCGAGCAACGCGCCGACGGTGCCGTCGCTCGGGCTGCGATCGACGAGCGACTCGAGCACGCGCACGGCGTCGTCCGTCTCGTCCCGTTGCAGGTGCACGCGCGCCATTCCGGTCCAGCCGCCGAAGTAGTCGGGCGCGACGTCGACCGCGCGCTGGAACGCGCTCCAGGCGGTGTCGAGGTCGCCGTCCTCGAGCGCGAACATGCCGCGCCGATAGTGCGCCGGTCCGTAATCGGGCGCGAGCGCGAGCGCGTGATCCATGTCGGCGAGCGCCGTGCGCACGTCGTCCATCCTCCCGCGGCAGATCGCGCTGCGGTACCACCAGCGCGGCTCGTCGGCGTCGCGCAGCTGCGCCTGCGCATAGCAATCGAGCGCCTGCGCGCGCAGCCCCACGACCTCGTAGAGTTGCCCCAGGTCCGCCCAGCGATCGGCGCCGGCGGGGTCCTCGGAGACGCGCGCGCTGCTCGCCTCGATGCGCTCGCGCACGTCGGGGTCGATCGAATCCAGGTTGCCGGGCAACGGCGGCTGCGCGAGCTGCCCGTCCGGAAGCGCCGCTCTCCCTCCGTCTGCGCAGGACGCGGCAAGCGCGGCGAGGAGCACCGGGAGCGCTCGCCATCCGCCGCGGCTCTGGGTCGGGAGTTCGGGTCGCGGGGATCGCATGGGGCGGACGGTCGGACGAGGGCGCGGGATTCTATCGGCTCGCGGGCCGGCGCGGATCACGCGCGATCGCGAACGGCGGGCGGAACTCGCCTACGGTGTCCGCGCCGCCGAGTTGGGGGCGTGCCCCGTCGTCGCTCACAGCGTCGCGCGCATCGACTGGACGAGCCGGAGCATCCCGAAGGCGATTCCGCCGGCCGCGGCGACCAGGAGGACGCCGAGGATGCAGCGCACCCAGGTCGGCTGTTGGGCGAGGTCGCCGCTCAGCAGACCGGCGCGCTTCCCCTCCGCCAGAATCTCGGCGCGACGCAATTCGTTCCCGGTGAGCGTCGACGGCGGCGCGGGGCGCGGCGCGGTGGGCGCGGGATCCGGCGCGGCGCGACGCGGGATCGGTGCGATCGCCGGCGGCGCGTCGTCGTCCTCGAGCACGATCTCGTCGTCGAGCACGATCGGATCCGCGTCCGCATGAAGGAGCGGCAGCGGCTCCGCGCGTTCCTCCTCCGCGACGCGAAAACGCACGGGCACGTCGCCCAGCAGGACCTCGGTCAAGTCGGTAAGCACGGCGCGTTCGACACGCTCGCCCCCGACGTGCACGCCGTTGCGCGAGCCGAGATCCTCGACGACCCAGTCCAGCCCCTCGAAACGAAACGTTGCGTGGCGGCGACTGATCGATCGATCGGTCAGGCGCACGTCGCAACCACGCTCGCGACCGACGACGACGTCGCCCGCGTCGAGGTCGAAGGTCGCACCGACGTCGCGTCCACCGATCACGAAGAGCTGGGCCCTCACGCGTTCCCCCCAGCGCTCGCCGCGACGCGCCGCTCGAACTTGCGCGCGAATTCGTCCGCGGTGAGCCGGCCCTTGAAAGCGACCTGGCCGTCGATCTCGAGCACCGGAATCGAACGTCCGTAGCGCGCCTCGAGCTCGGGGTCGGTCTCGATGTCCACCACGACCCAGCGCAGCGGGCGAGAGACGCGCGCGCGCTCGACCTCGCGCTTCATCGTGTCACACAGCGAGCAGTCGGGACGCGTGTACAGCGTGAGCGTCACCGGATGCACGGCGGAGGGCTTCCGTCGGTCGGGGCGCATCTTCGAGAGGAGACGACGCAGCATGGCGACGGACACTCTAGCAGGCCTAGCAGGTCGTGGTGAAACTCACGCCATCGTCGGAGGGTGATGGATCCGTGCTGCGGGCGATTCCGTCGTCCTCGACGAACCGGTCCGCCGCGCCGATGGAAGTGCGCGCGCCTTCGCGCGACAATGGGCGCATGCCTGCGGCCGTCTCCGTCAGCGACCTGCGCAAGAGCTTTGCCGTCGGGTTCCGCCGCACGCGCCGGCCCGTGCTGCGCGGTCTCGACCTCGAGCTCGAGACCGGGACGAGCCTCGGGTTGATCGGGCCGAACGGCTCGGGCAAGAGCACGCTGCTGCGCGTGCTCGCCGGCGTCGAGGCACCGACGAGCGGCAACGTGCGCGTGTTCGACGGCTCGCCGGACGCCTCCAAGGTGCGCGCGCGGATCGGCTTCCTCCCTGAGGAGACGCCGTTTCCCGCCGAGCTCTCCGCCACGGAGGCGCTCCAACTCCTCGGTGCGCTGCACGGGTTGCCGCGTGCGATGCGCGCGACGCGGATCGCGGAAGCGCTCGCCACCGTCGGACTCACCGATGACGCCTCGCGCGCGATCGGTCGTTTCAGCAAGGGCATGCTGCGCCGCTTCGCGCTCGCCCATACCCTGCTCCACGAACCGGACCTCGTCCTGCTCGACGAGCCGACCGCGGGACTCGACGCACCGGGTCACGTCGCGCTCGCCGAGCTGCTCGCGCGATCACGCGCGCGTGGAGCGACGCACATCATCGCGTCGCACCACCTCTCCGACATCGTCACGCACTGCGAGCGTGTCATCGTCCTGATCGACGGGCGCATCCGCGCCGACGGCGCGCCGGACGACGTGCTCGGACGCAGCGGCACAGTGTCCCTGGAGTTGGAGCACTTGCAAGACGGCGCGCTCGACGCGGCGCGATCGGCGCTCGAAGCGCTCGGCGCGCACGTGCGCTCCGTGGGGCCGACCCACGACACGCTCGTCGAACTGTACCGCCGGCTTCGATGAGCCGGATGGCCGACCTGTGGCGACTCGCCGCGCTCGAGCTGCGTCGCTGCTTGACGCCCGGATTGGCTGCGCTCGTCCTCGGCGTCGCGTGCTTCGCAGCAACGCGCGACTGGTCGCCGCCCGCGGCGCTCGAGGGCGTGCCGCTCGCCGACGCGACGGGCGACGAAGGCGCGTACCGCAGACAGGCCGTGTGGGCGCTCTTCCTCGTCGTCGCGTTTCCGTTGCTCGTCTCACGCGCGGCAGGTTGCGCCGAGCGTTGGCGTGCGCGCGACGCCGACTGGTTCGCGCCGCTGCCGCTCCCGCGCAGCGCGTACTCGGTCTCCACGGTCGCCGGCGTCGTGTGCGCCGCATGGCTGCTCGTCGTCGGCACGGCAACGATCACCGAGGCCTTCACGACGTCCTCGGACACACCACCGCTCCGGTTCCACGCCGCCATCGCGCATCCGCCGCTCGCGCTGCTCGACGACGACGAACCGATGCAGATCCCGTGGTCCGCGTCCGGCGACGCGACCAACGGCGCGCAGCTCGTGCTCCATCCGACGGTCGCCCCCGGTTCCGGACCGGCCGTCGCCGTGCGCTTCTCGCTCGCACGTCGCGGCGACCGCGGCATTTTCGTCGAGCGACGCCTGTTCGGACGCACACGCATCGCGCTCGACGTGCCGGACCCCGACGCCGACGAGCTCGAGCTCTCGATCGAGCGCACCTCGGACGGCGCCGTGTTCGTTCTGCCGCCGAACTCGGTCGAGCTCTGGGTTCCGACGCGATCCGCGCGCTTGGCGAGCGTCGAGCTCGGTGCGCGCTGCGCGCTGCTCCTCGCCGCGTGGATCGCGCTCGCCGCCGGACTGGGTGCGTGGATGCGCGCGGGGCTCGCGACCGCGCTCGGCGCGGCGTGCTTCCTGCTCGCGCTCGTCGGCGCGGACGCAGCGCCGGCCCTCGCCGCGTTCGTGCCAGGCGCGGACATCGTGCAAGCCTGGGGTCTCGTCGGGCGCGGCGTCGTCCCGCCATCCATCGACGGACGCGCTTTCGTCGGAACGCTGCTCCTCATCGCCGCGGGCGTCGGCGCGCTGCACGCCGGCATCGCTCACGGGAGGTCGGCACGATGAGCGTCACGCCGCGCGCGAAGCTCGGCATCGTCGTCGGTGCGCTGCTCGTCGCCGCGTCCGTCGCGATCGATCCGGGGCGAGGCTCGTCCGACGCGTACACCACACCACTGCTCCGCCTGATCGGACCGATGCGCGAGTTCGCCGCCAACGTGCAATGGGTTCGGTACCAGCGCGCGCGGCTGCACGGCGAGGACGAGCGCGCGATCCGGGCCGCCGAGGGTGCCCTAGCGCTCGACCCGGGTGCGACGGACGGCTGGATCCTGCTCGCGTCGCACCTCGCGTTCTTCCGTTCGTCGGTCGAGCGCGAGCCCGACCTCGAGCGCAGGCGGGCGTGGTTCCGCGCGGGACTCCAGATCGCCTCGCGCGGCGCGGATCGCGCGCGCGACCCCGGGGCGCTGCACTACTGGCGCGCGGCGCTGCTCCTCAGCAAGGTCGAGTCCGATCCCGACGTCGCACCCGGCGGCGCCGAACAGTTGGTGCGCGAGGCGAAGCGCGCGCTCGACGAGGCGGCCGCCGCGGGGCATTCGCTCGCCTCCGAGTTCGCGACGTACGTGGACGAAGCTACGCCCGTGCCGGACTCGAACTGACACCGGGCTGCGTTCGCGCGCGCGCCCATTCGGCCGCTTGCTCGAGCGCGAGCCGCAGGTTCGACGGGTCCGCGACGCCGCGGCCGACGATGTCGAACGCCGTACCGTGCGCGGGACTGACGCGCAGGTACGGAAGCCCGAGCAGAACCGTGAGACCCGCCATCGGCGCGGCGAGCTTGACGGGGATGAACGCCTGATCGTGGTAGAGCGCGAGCACCGCATCGAAGGCTCCCTGCGACGCGCGCAGGAACACCGTGTCGGGGGGCTCGGGTCCGGTGACGTCGAGCCCCGACTTGCGCGCCGCATCGAGCGCCGGGCGCAGGATGTCGAGCTCTTCGGTGCCCAGGATTCCGCCCTCACCCGCGTGCGGGTTCAAGCCGGCGAGCGCGAGCCGCGGGCGGTCGAAGCCGAGCTCGCGCAACCCGCGGTCGAGCAACCCGAGATGCGCGACGATCGCGTCCTCGCGGATCGCGTCGAGCGCGGCGCGCAACGGCATGTGGCGCGTGAGGAGCAGCACGCGCAGCTCCCCGGCGATCGCGAGCATCTCGACCGGCGCGCCGGCCCAGCGACCGAGCAGCTCGGTTTGCCCTTCGCAGCGCTCGCCCGCCGCGTGCAGCGCCTCCTTCGAAACCGGGGCCGTAACGAGCGCATCGACCTGTCCCGAGCTCGCGAGCGTCGCGCCCTCGCGCAAGGCCGCGAGCGCCGCGCGCCCGCCCGCCGCGCTCGCGACGCCGGGGGTCCAATCGACGGCTGCGTCGCCGGTCGTCCGCCACGAGACGTCGGCGCGCGGATCGAAGTCGCCGAGCCCGTCCGGCCGCTCGGACGACGGACCGATGGCGACGATGCGCATGCGCGCGCGCAGCGCGGGGTAGTCGGCGAGCAGCGCGCGCACGATCTCGGGACCGATGCCCGCGGGATCGCCGGTGGTCAGTGCGAGGAGCGGGCGGCGCATGGGCGTACCAGGATAGTCGATGCCTCGCGAGAACGAGCGTCGCGACAAGAGAGAAGCCCGACACGCGGCTCACGCCGGATGTCGGGCTCCTGGTTCAAAAGGGGTCTGCACACTTCCGTGCAAAGCCCGTCGGTGCACGGGTCTCAGGTGTGCAGGCCGTTTGTACAGTCA
>JAJDEV010000290.1 GCA_029259605.1 Planctomycetota bacterium
CGCGTCGACCTTGGCGATCAGCTCGTTCGCGCGCGCCTCGAGCTCGTCCGTGAGCGCCTCGACGTAGGGCGAGCCGCCGAGCGGGTCGATCACATCGGCCGCGCCGGACTCGTTGGCGAGGATCTGCTGCGTGCGCAGCGCGACGCGCGCCGCCGCCTCGGACGGCAGCGAGAGCGCCTCGTCGCGCGAGTTCGTGTGCAGCGACTGCGTCCCGCCGAGCACGGCGGCGAGCGCCTGAACCGTGACGCGCACGACGTTGTTGTCGGGCTGCTGGCTGGTGAGCATCGAGCCCGCCGTCTGCGTGTGGAAGCGCAGCATCAGGCTGCGCGGATCCTTCGCGCCGAACTCCTCGGCCATGATCTTGGCCCACATGCGGCGCGCGGCGCGGAACTTCGCCACCTCCTCGAACAGGTGGTTGTGCGCGTTGAAGAAGAACGACAAGCGCGGCGCGAAGTCGTCGACCTCGAGCCCGGCTTCGACCGCGGCACGCACGTAGGTGCGTCCGTTCGCGAGCGTGAACGCGAGCTCCTGCACGGCCGTCGAGCCCGCCTCGCGAATGTGGTAGCCCGAAATCGAGATCGTGTTCCACGCCGGCGCCTCGGTCGCGCAGAACGCCATCAAATCGGTCGTCAGGCGCAGGGACGGACCGACCGGAAAGCGGTAGTTCCCGCGTGCGACGTACTCCTTGAGGATGTCGTTCTGCACCGTGCCGCGGATGCGCTCCGGCGCGGCGCCCTGGCGGCGTGCGAGCGCGACGTACATGCAGAGCAGGATCGACGCCGACGCGTTGATCGTCATCGACGTCGACACTTCGCCGAGCGGGATCCCGTCGAAGAGGCGCTCCATGTCCGCCAGGCTGTTGATCGGGACGCCGACCTTGCCCACTTCGGGCAGCGCGAGCTCGTGGTCCGAGTCGTAGCCGATCTGCGTCGGCAGGTCGAAGGCCGTGGACAGGCCCGTCTGGCCCCCGTCGAGCAGCATGCGGAAGCGCTTGTTCGTCTCGCGCGCGCTCGCGAAGCCGGCGTACTGGCGCATGGTCCAGAAGCGGCCGCGGTACATCGTCGGGCGGATGCCGCGCGTGTACGGGAAGCGCCCGGGCATGCCGCCGTCCGGCGCGCCGCCGTAGACGGGGTCGAGCTCGATGCCCGATCCGGTCGCGAACGTCGCCTTGCGCTCGGGGTGCTTCGCCACGGCCGGACGCCAGGTCACCTCGCGCCAGGCCGCCGCAGCTTCGGCGCCGTTCGCGCGTCTGTCTTCGCTCTCGTCCACCATCTCGCCCCCCGAAAGGGCGCGGATTCTACAGCGAATCCGTGCCGGCTTTGCGCCGGGAAGGGGGAGATCCGAAGATGGTCGCCCGAGTCCACGGGGTTGACCTACCTTCGGGTCGCCCGTGAATGCGTGGCGCGCGCCCCGGTAGCGATCGCGCTCGCCCCCCCCACTCGCCGCTCGCCTCGCGCTTCCGCGGTCCACGCTCCGCCGACGCGTCCACCCCACCGGCTGTCATG
Organism: Planctomycetota bacterium; assembly: GCA_029259605.1. Taxonomy (GTDB): domain Bacteria; phylum Planctomycetota; class UBA1135; order UBA1135; genus OFTM281. The sequence continues at coordinate 1,506 of JAJDEV010000290.1, forward strand.
AAGAAGCTCCTCACGGCCCTCGTGCTCGTACTCGCCGCCGCAGCCGTGTGGTTCGCGCTCTCCGGCGACGACCGCCAGACCTCCGAACGCCCGGCCGGCCCCGGCCCCAGCCCCACCGCGAAGGTCTCCGCGCCCGCCGATCCCGCGCAGCCGCTCGAGCTCGCCGCGGATCCGGTCGCGGGCGACGCGTCGACGCGCGCCGTGGCGAGCGTCGACACGACCAAGCGCTTCGGCGACTGGGAAGAGGGCGAAGAGCTTTGGATCGAGGGGCGCGTGATCTTCCCCTCCGGCGCGCCCGCCGACGACACGCTGCGCGTTGTCGCCCTCAACAAGGACCTGACGCCGCGCGAGCTGTACGGCACGTTCGGCGTGTTCCAGCGCCTCGACCACGCCGACGTCGCGAAGAGCCTCGTCGCGGTCGAGAAAGTCGGCGCCGACGGACGCTTCCGCATTCCGTTCCCGAAGTCGGCGACGACGGGCTGGCTCGCGCTCGAGGGTCGCTTCCTCTACATGAACGCGGCGGAGAAGGTCGACCTGTCGCAGGGCTCGACCGCCCTCGCCCCGGCGCTCGGCGGCGTGGTGTACGGCAAGGTCACGGTCCCCGCGGGTTCGGACGCGTCGACGGTCCTCGGCGAGGAGCACGCCGAGCTCGGCCGCGACCGCACCGCGATCTCGGTCTCGGCGGACATGGCGAACGGCTGGACGTTCTCGCGCTCGATCGAGATCGACGAAGACGGCGGCTTCGAGTTCCGCGCCGTCCGCGCCGGTGAGACGCACGAGCTCTCGATCGATCCCGACGACTTCGCGAAGTTCGTCGAGCAGGGCGTCGAACTCGCGCCGGGCGAGGAGCGACTCATCGACGTCGCCCTGCTGCTCGGCGGCACCGTCCGAGGACGCGTCGTCGACGAGGCGCACGAGCCGGTGGAAGACGCCGACGTCGCCGCGATCGACGGGTTCGTCTTCGGCTTTCCGACCGGCACGTCGGCGCGAACCAAGAGCGGCCCGGGCGGGACCTTCGAGCTCAAGGGCATCGCCGCGGGCGACACGAAGCTCATCGCGAGCATCGACGGCTACGTCGCGAGCGATCTGCTCGACTTCGACATCGCCGAAGGCTCCGTGCACGACGGCATCGAGCTCGTCCTGGGCTCGGGCGCGGCGATCGCCGGAACCGTGCGCTACCCCGACGGAACGCCGGCCGCCGAGGCCATCGTGCGCGTCGAGTTCGACCCCGAGGCGATGCTCGGCCCGGCGGCGATGAACGCCACGCGCGGAGCGCGATCGCGGGCGACAACGGACGAGAACGGCCGTTTCCACGCATCCGGCCTCGGCAAAGGCCCGTTCGAAGTCACCGCGTACGCGCTGTCCCAGGACGACTCCGACGAGCCGCGCTGGAGCGCGCGCAAGCGACCGGTCGCGCCGGACACCGAGGGGCTCGAGCTCCTCGTCCAACGCCCGACCGCGATCCGCGGTCGCGTCGTCGAGCGCGACGGCACACCGGTGACCGCGTTCACGATCGAAGCGACGCAGAAGGGCGCCGCCGCGTCGATGCGCGTCGCACGGGGCGGGAGCGACGAAGGCCTCGCCGAGGGCGAGGAGTGGCCGGCCGAGAAGCTCGAACGACACTTCGAAGACGAGGACGGCAGGTTCGTCTTGCCCGCGATCGCGAGCGGTCCGTGGCGGCTCGAAGCGCGCGCCGAACACTACGCGCCGTCCGCGCCCTACGAGCTGACGCTCCCGCTCGAAGCCAGCGACGTCACGATCGAGCTCCACCCGGCCGCGACCGTGATCGGAACCGTGGTCGATCCGAACGGCGAACCCGTCGCCGGTGCGAAGGTCACGCTGATGGTGCAGGGCGAGCGCTCGATGGCGCAGCTCACCGGCGAACTGAAGCTGCCCGAGACGACATCTGAAGCGGACGGCGCGTTCGAGCTCAACGGCCTCGGCTCAGGGAGTCAGGCGCTGGTCGCATCGCACCCCGACTTCGCGCAGGGCGAGCCGTTCAACGTCGAGCTCACGCCGGGCGCGACGGTCACCGACGTCGCGCTCACACTGCGCAACGGCGGACGCATCACCGGAATGGTCTACGCGGCCGACGGCGAGCCGCTCGCGGGCGGCCAGATCATCGCGCAGCAACCGGCCACGTTCTCGTCGCACATGCGCCGTACGGCGGCGGACGGGACGTTCGAGATCGACCGCGTCGCGCCCGGCGACTGGACCGTGACCGCGATCCTCAACGAGGGCGCGCTAAACGGCGGCGCCGACGGCGAGCCCGCCGACTTCCTCGAGAACATCAAGTTCGCGATGGTTCACGTGGAGGATCGCGAGGAGACGCACGTGATCCTCGGCGCGCCGCCGGCCGATCCCGTGCGCGTGCACGGCGTCGTCAAGCACGACAAGCGACCGCTCGCCTCCGGCATCCTCAGCTTCGTCCTCGACGGCGCCAAGGGGTTCGACGCGATGAAGATCGCGTCGATCAAGTCGGACGGCACGTACTCGGTCGAGCTGAACGAGCCGGGTCGCTACATGGTCTCGGCGCAGATCATCGGCGAGACGACGTTCCAGCAGCAGACGATCGAGTTCACGCGCGAGATTCCGAAAGCCGACGACCACACGCTCGACCTCGAGCTGCCGCTCGGACGCATCTCGGGACGCGTGACGGGCTCCGACGGCGAAGCGCTCGTCGGCGTGCGCGTGACGCTGATGATCGAGGGCGGCATGTCGACGCGGACGATGATGGGCGGCCAGTACGCCGAGGTCACGACAGCGGACGACGGCTACTACGACTTCAACTTCCTGCGTCCGGCGAGCTACACCGTCGCGGCGGGCGGTGCGACGTTCGGCGGTGCGTTCGGGATGACGAGCTCGAACGGACGCCAGATCCACGACGGTGTGCGCCTGACGGGCGGCGACCACCAGTCCGGGATCGACTTCCGCTTGAGCGAGGCGGGCGACATCGCCGGCGTCGTCCTCGACCCGGCGGGGAAACCCGTCGCGGGCGCGGCGATCTTCGTGCGCGACGAGGGCGGCCGACTGCTCGAACGCTTCTCGATGATCGAGTCCGACCCGAGCGGCAAGTTCGAGTACGCCGGCGTGGCGGAAGGCGAGTACACCGTGATCGCGCGCAGCGGTGAGCTCGCGTCAGCGGAGACGCACCGCGTGCGCGTCTCCCCCGGCCGCACCGCGAGCACGAAGATCTCCATGGATCCGGGGACGATGCTCCTCGTCACGGTGATCGACTCCCAGGGCGACGACGTCGAGGCGTCCGTGTCGGTGCTCGACGAGGACGGCCGCGAGATGGCGGGCATGCTCGGCTACACGCAGATGATGGCGCGCATGACCGAGGGCTTCAAAAGCGACCAGCAGCGCATCGGCCCGCTGCCGGCCGGCAGCTACACCGTTCTCGTCTCCGCCGAGGACGGGCGCACGGCGAAGAAGTCGACGACGCTCGACGGTCGCGACGAGCGCAAGCTCAAGATTCGCCTGCGCTGAGGCGCTGTTCGCGCTCGCGCAGGAACACGAGCCACGCCTCCATGTCGGCGGCGAGCGGCGCCTCGAACTCGAGTCGCTCGCCGGTCACCGGATGCGCGAACGCGAGCCCCGAGGCGTGCAGCGCGTGGCGCGTCATCGGCGGCGCGCCGCGCGGGATGTTGCGGCGCAACCCGCGCCGCCCGCGGTACACGCGGTCGCCGACGAGCGGGTGTTCGATCGACGACAGGTGCACGCGCAGCTGGTGCGTGCGTCCGGTCGTCGGCTTGCACTCGACGTAGCCGAAGCCGTCGAAGCGCTCGCGCGTCTCGTAGTACGTGAGCGCCTCGCGCCCTTGTCCGCCGTCGACGACGCTCATCCGATCCGGCCGACCGGGCGCGCGACCGATCGCCGAGTCGATCCAGTCGGTGTCGAAGCGCGGCACGCCGAACACGATCGCCAGGTAACGCTTCGCGACGTCGCGGTCGCGGAACATGCGCACGAGCTCGGTTGCGGCGGCTTCGGAACGACCGAGCACGATCAGACCGCTCGTGTCCGCGTCGAGCCGATGCACGACGCCCGGACGATCCTCGCCCTGCGGCGCGGGGAGCGGCCCGAAGCGCGCCACCGCGCGCTCCGAAAGCGTGCCGCCGCGCACGACCGACGACGGATGCGAGACCATGCCCGCGGGCTTGTCGATCACGATCACGTGCTCGTCCTCGTGCACGATGACGAGCGGCGCCTCGCCGGCCTCGTCGACGCCACCGTAGCGCACGCGCGAGCGCGCGACGTCCAGGAGTTCGATCGTCGCCCCGGCCTCGACGCGCGTCGACATACGCTCGGGCGGCTCGCCGTCGATGCGCACGCCGCCGTCTTGGATCAGCTCCTGCACCCGTGTACGGGAAACGTCCTCGAGGAGCGCGACGAGGACGCGGTCGAGGCGCTCGCCGTCGAGCTCGTCGGGGACGGAAAACGTACGTGGGGTCAGGTTGCTCACGCACACCTCGTACCCGACTGCGGCTCCCAGCGCGAGCATCGAGCCCGACGCGTGGCGGCCCAGGGGCGCTTTTGGGCGGATGACTCGAGACGCGTGCGGATGCGAGACGGCCGGGCGGCGTCGCGCGGGCACACGCTCGGGGGCTGACGCCCCGCGGAACGCCCGGTAACATCTCCGCTCGCTTCGGATAGAGACGGGGCCGGTTCTCGCCGGCACCCGGACTTCACCGCGTGCCACGGGCTGCTCTCACGGCCCGCTCGGTCCCCGGAACGCACACCCCCGCTGCCAGACCCTCGGAGGTCTCCCGTGCTTCGCAAACTCATCCTCGCCCCCTGCCTCGTCGTCGGACTCCCTCTCTCCCTGACCGCACAGGAGGCGCCCCCCGGCCTCGTCCTCGTGAAGGGCGGAAAGACCAAGATCGGTTCGACCGTCAAGGAGATCGAAGGGCTCATTCGCGAGTTCAAGACCGTCGCCAACACGCTCGCCGGCGAAACGCCGCAGCACACCGTCGACGTCGAGGACTTCTACCTGATGCCCAACGAAGTCACGAACGAGCAGTACGCCGAGTTCGTGCGCGCGACCGGCCACGAGCCGCCCTACTACTGGGGCCAAGCCGCGCTCGACGCGGGCCGTGCGGTCTACCTCGAGGAGCAGGGCAAGGCGCGCCAGGCGGCGATCGCCGCGGGTGAGAAGCCCGAGGATCGCACGCCGTTCGACGCCGCCACCTGGTGGAAGGCGAACTGGGAGGGCAAGGACTGGGAGGTCCCGGCGGACCGCCTCGACGCGCCCGTGAACTACGTCAACTACTACGACGCCGAGGCCTACGCGGCGTGGGCCGGCCTGCGCCTGATGTCGGAGAACGAGTACCAGCGCGCGGCGCGCCGCAACACGGACAACATCTATCCGTGGGGTGACGACTGGGATCCCGAGGCGTGCAACTCGCTCGAGTACAAGGCGATGGACAAGGGCATGTCGGTGGGCAGCTTCGAGAAGGGCGCGGTCGAGGGCATCTACGACCTCTGCGCGAACGTCTGGGAGTGGACCACCACGCCATACACGAAGTACGAGAAGTACAAGCCGCTCAAGGTCAAGATCGACAACCGCGAGACGGTCGAAGGCCTCGCGCGTTTCGATCCGGTGGCGCGCGTCATCGTCGGCGGCGCGTACACGGCGCCCGGCCACGGCTGCCGCATCTCGGTGCGCATGCGCGCGGAGCGCACGCAGACGACCGAGGCGCTCGGCTTCCGCTGCGCGACGAACGTGAACACGGGGTCCGTCGCGGCGAACTGGATCCTCCAGGAGGAGGTCGAGCTGAACATGCTGCCGTCCGGCACCGAGTTCAACCCGAACCAAGCGCTCGTCCTCCAGCGCTGGAGCAAGGAGAAAGGCTCGGCGAAGATCGCGGACTACGCGGTCATCACGGGCTACGACCGCACGCTCTTCTGCCCGGCGGCCGAGCTGCCCGCGGACAACAAGACCGCGCTCGTCAAGCACACGTCCGACGAAGGGCCGGTCGTGCTCGGCGTGCTCTCGTTCGAGCACCCGCTCATGGAGCCGCAGCTCGACGGCGGCACCTACTACCTCGCGTGGCGCGGTGCGGCGAAGATTCGCATCGAGGAACCGGAAGACGAGGGAGAGCCGACCGCGAACGCGCTGATCGGCACCAGCCGTGGTCAGGGCTCGACGAATTTCTGGGAGCTCCCGGGATTCAACGCCGAGGTCGACTGCTACTTCTTCTACGACCTCCAGTTCAACCCGGTGGTCGCGTGGCCCGCGCCCGCGTACGAGCTGAAGCGCCTCAAGGACGGTGGCGCGGTGCGCCTCGACAAGTTCGTTCCGCCGACCGAGAAGCCGAAGAAGGACGCCCCGCCGATCATCCCGATGGACACGCTGCACTTCGACATCGTCGTCGAGGGTCGCAAGCGCAACGGGCTCTACACGACGCTCGACCTCAAGCTCCAGCCGGGCACGATCGACGACACCTGGAAGTAGGCGGTCGCGTCAGTCGAGCAGGCCGGCGAGGTTGCGCTCGAGCAGGCCGAGCTCGACTTCCATCTCGGACATGCGCTCGCGCTCGGCGTCCACGACGTCGGGCGCGGCGTTCTCGAGGAAGCCCTGGTTGGAGAGCTTGCCGCGCACGCCGGCGAGGCCCTTGGTGAGCTTCTCGACGCGACGCGCGAGCGTGTCGGCGAGCGCCCCCATGTCGACCTCATCGCCGAGCGGCACGAAGACCTCGAAGCCGGTCGCCACACCGACGGCGGACGACGCGGGTCGCTCCGCGGCCGCGTGCACCTCGAGCGATGCGAGGTGCGCCATCGCGCGCGCGCGGTCGGCGGATGTCTCGAGCACGTCGCGCTCGCGCGCGCCCGGTGCAACGACGATCGCGTCGAGCGCCTTGCGCTCGCCGAGCGCGGTCAACGCGCGGATCGAGCGCACGGCGTGGACGAGCTCCTGCAGCACGTTGATCTCGCTCTCCGCTGCCTCGTCGATCGGCGCGACGTCGGCGGCGGGCCACTCGGTCGTGATGAGCAGCCCCGGCGCGTTGCCCCCGTGGAGCGCGTCCCACAGCACCTCGGTCTGGAACGGCGTGATCGGGTGCAGCATGCGCAGCGTCGCGTCGAGCACGTGCACGAGCGTCCCGCGCGCGGCACGCCCGCCGGCTTCGTCGCCGCCCGTCAGCCGCGACTTGCACAGCTCGAGGTACCAATCGCACAGGTCGTTCCAGACGAAGCGATAGAGCGTCGTGGCCGCGTCGTTGAACTCGTACGTCTCGAGGTCGTTCGTGACCGACTCGACCGTGCGCGCGAGGCGCGACAGGATCCAGCGATCCTCCAGCGCGGTCGGCGGCGTCGCGTTCACATCGTCGCGCTCGCCGTCGAGGTTCTGCAGCACGAAGCGCGTCGCGTTCCAGATCTTGTTCGTGAAGCGCCGCCCCATCTCGAAGCGATCCTCGGACAGCTTGACGTCCTGGCCCTCGCGCGTGAGCAACACGAGCGACAGGCGCACGGCGTCGGCGCCGTAGGCGTCGATCATCTCGATCGGGTCGATGCCGTTGCCGAGGCTCTTCGACATGCGCCGCCCCTTGCCGTCGAGTACGGTCGCGTGCACGTAGCAGGTCGTGAAAGGACAGCGCTCGCCCTCCGGCAGGTGATCGGCGAACTCGTAGCCGGCCATCACCATGCGCGCCACCCACAGGTAGAGGATGTCGCGCGCGGTCGAGAGGAACTGCGTCGAGTAGAAGCGCGCGAGGTCCGGCGTCGCATCGGGCCACCCCATCGTCGCGAACGGCCACAGCCACGACGACGCCCAGGTGTCGAGCACGTCGTCGTCCTGGCGCACGATCGGCTTGCCCGTCGTCGGGTGCGCGGACCCGATCTCGAGGTCGTCGCGCGATGCCACCGGGACGTTGTCCTCGTCGTACCACACCGGGATGCGGTGCCCCCACCAAAGCTGGCGCGAGATGCACCAGTCGTGGACGTTCTCGAGCCAGTCGAGGTAGACCTTCGTCCAGCGCGCGGGCTTGAGCGTCAGCGAGCCGTCCTTCACGGCCTGGATGGCGGGCCCGGCGAGCTCGCTCATCTTCACGAACCACTGCTCGCTGACGATCGGCTCGATCGGCGTGTTCGAGCGATCGCTGATCGGCACGTTGTGCTCGTAGGTATCGATCTTCTCGAGCAGACCGCGCTCGTCCATCGCGGCGACGACGCGCTTGCGCGCTTCCTCGCGCGAGAGGCCGGCGAACTCTCCCGCGTCCGAGTTGAGGCGCCCGTCCTTCTCGAGGATGTTGATGACCGGCAGGTTGTGGCGCGCGCCGCGCTCGTAGTCCGCCGGGTCGTGCCCGGGCGTGACCTTCACCGCGCCCGTGCCGAACTTCGGATCGACGGACTCGTCCGCCACGATCGGGATCGGGCGGTCGACGAACGGCACGATGACGCGCTTGCCGATCAGGTCGGCATACCGCTCGTCGTCGGGATGCACCGCGACGCCCGTGTCCCCCAGCATGGTCTCCGGCCGCGTCGTCGCGACGGTGACGAAGCGCTCGGCCTCGCCTTCGACCGGATACCTGAAGTAGTGGAGCTTGGCCTTGAGCGGCTTCATCTCCACCTCGTCGTCCGAGACCGCCGTGCCGAGCACGCAGTCCCAGTTCACGATGCGCGCGCCGCGGTAGACGAGGCCCTTGTCCCACAACCGCACGAACGACTCGCGCACGGCGCGCGAGAAGTGCTCCTCGAACGTGAACCGCGCGCGCGTCCAGTCGCACGACGCGCCGAGGCGTTGGAGCTGAGCGAAGATCTTGTCGCCGTGCTCCTCCTTCCACTCCCACACGCGCTCGATGAACGCCTCGCGGCCGAGCTCCTGACGCGTCGTCTTCTCCTCCTCGAGGAGCTTGCGTTCGACCACCGCCTGCGTCGCGATGCCCGCGTGATCGGTACCGGGCAACCACAGCGCGTCCTTGCCGCGCATGCGCTGGAAGCGGATCACGATGTCCTGGAACGTGCCGTTGAGCGCGTGCCCCATGTGCAGGACACCCGTCACGTTCGGCGGCGGCATGACAATCGTGAACGGCTCGCCCTTCGCGTCGGCGCTCGGAGCGAACGCGTTCGCGCTCAGCCAAGCCTCGTAGATGCGTCCTTCGTGGGCGGTCGGGTCGTACTTCGGCGATAGCGTCATCGGATCGGTCTCGTGCTCGTGCGGCGGGCGCACACTTCACTCGGCGAGCGCGGAGCGGTCAACCCGAGCCCGGCGGGCCGGAGAGATCCGTGCGCAGAAAAGACCGCGCGAGCGAGCTGTCGAGCGACGCGTCGCGAACGCGCTCGGTCTCCATACCTCGCTCGGCGCGCGTGACGGGAACGAGCGCGGCGGCCGACGCGCCGCGGTCCGAGAGCAACATGCGCCCCAGCTCGAAGCGCGAGAGGCGCGCCGAACCGGCGACGTGCAACAGTCCGGCGCGCGAGGATTCCGCGAGCTCGAGCAACGCCTCGGCCGCGCGCGCGACGTCGAGCGGAGTGCGCCACTCATCCGTGAAGAGCGCCGGCGCTTCGCCGCGCGCAACCGCGCTCGCGATGTCGTCCGTCGCGCCGAGGCCGCGCCCGAACGAGTCACCGAAGAGCAACGGGAGTCGGACGACGAGCGCGTCGGGCGCGGTGTCGAGCACGCGCACCTCGCCGTCCGCCTTGCTCCGGCCGTAGATCGTGAGCGGCGAGACGTCGTCGTCCTCGCGGAAGCCGGTCGGCGGCGGGGACACGGCGCCGAACACGAGATCGGTCGAGACGTGGACGAGGCGCGCGCCGCGCTCGGCGCAGTGACGCGCGACGACCTGCGGCAGATCGCCGTTCAGCACGCGCGCCAGCCGCCCGTCGCGCGCGCAGTCGTGCGGGCGCGCGAGCGCAGCGGCGAGCACGACCTCGTTCGGCGCGACGGCGTCGAGCAGCGCCCGCGTCGCGCGCGCATCGCGGCCGTCCCACTCGCGGACGTCGACTCCGTCCAGCGCGTGCGGGACCGGCAATGACAACCGTCGCAGCGACGCCGGACCGCCGCGCGAAGCGAGGACGACGGATCTCCCCGTGCGCACGGCGCACAACGCGACGTGGACTCCTAGGAACCCTGTCCCGCCCAGGACCAAGCACGTGCGGCCTTCCACGCGCGCTACTGTATCCTCGCCGCGCGACGCGGCTCGCGTCTCGCCCAAGATGTCCTCCTCCCGCCACGCGCCGAACGAACCGGCGGACGCGCCGCGCTTCCGCCGCGCGCTCATCGTCGCCAACCCGATCGCGGGACGCGGCCAGGGCAGAAAGGCCGCGCACGAACTCGAGCGCGGCCTGCGCGAGCGCGGGATCTCGGCCGAGCTCTACTTCACCGAGAAGGCCGGCGATGCGTTCTCGCACCTGCGCTCGCTCGACCAAGGCGTGGAGCTCGTCGTTTCGGTCGGCGGCGACGGAACGCTGCGCGAGGTCCTCGACGGTCTGGTCGATCCGACGACGCCCGTCGGCGTGCTCCCGTTCGGCACGGCGAACGTCCTCTCGAAGGAGCTTGGACTCCCGCGCGACGTTCACCACTGCATCGAGATCCTCGCGCGCGGTCGCGTCGTGCCGGTCGACGTCGCGAACGTGAACGGGCGGCTCTCGCTCCTGATGACCGGGGTCGGTATCGACGCGATGGTCGTGCGCGAGGTCGAGCGTCGGCGCAAGGGACCGATCACGAAGTGGAGCTACGTCACGGGCGCACTGCACGCGCTCTCGCGCTACGCCGCTCCGACGCTGCGCGTCACGCTCGACGGCGAGGCCTTGAAGAAGCCGGCGGGGTTCGTCTTGATCAGCAACACGATCAACTACGGCGGTGTGCTGAGTCTCGCACCGGACGCGCGCATGAACGACCGGCAGTTCGAGGTCTATCTGTTCCCGACGGGGAGCCTACCCGAGCTCGCCGTCGCGTTCGCCCGCGGAGCGCTGCGCAACCTGCCGGGTGGGCGCGTCGAGCTGCGCCGCGCGCGCGAGATCCGGGTCGAATCGGAGACGCCGGTCCCCTTCCAGGTCGATGGCGATCTCGGTGGCGAGACCCCCGTCGACGTGAGGCTCGCACCGAACCAGTACCACCTGGTCGTGCCGCGGCGCTGATTCGCGGCTCGCCGGATTCTCCCCGCGGGTCGGCGCGGTTCGCGCGCTAGAATCGGTGCGATGACCAGCTCGAACCGTCCCACGGCCCAGATCGGCGACCGCACCGTCGGCGGCGGGCAGCTCTTCGTCATCGCGGGCCCCTGCATGCTCGAGTCGCGCGGCCTCGGACTCGAAGTCGCGACCGAACTGAAGCGACTCGCGAGCGAGCGCGACATCCCGCTCATCTTCAAGTCGAGCTTCGACAAGGCGAATCGGACGAGCGCGTCGTCCGGCCGCGGGCCGGGCCTGTCCGCCGGCCTCGAGATCCTGGCCGAGATTCGCGAGAGCACTGCGCTCCCCGTGCTCACCGACGTGCACCTGCCGGATCAGTGCGCGCCCGCGGCCGAGGTCTGCGACGTGTTGCAGATCCCCGCCTTCCTCTGCCGCCAGACGGACCTGCTCGTCGCCGCGGCCGAGACCGGCCGCTGCGTGAACGTGAAGAAGGGGCAGTTCCTCGCCCCCTGGGACATGCGCCACGCGGCCGAGAAGTGCACCGGCGCGGGGAACCCGAACGTCCTGCTCACCGAGCGCGGCTCGACGTTCGGCTACGGTCGGCTCGTGGTCGACATGGGCGGCCTCGGTGAGATGCTCGAAACGGGCCACCCCGTCGTCTTCGACGCCACCCACTCCGTGCAGCGCCCCGGCGGCGCCGACGGACGCACGGGCGGGGATCGAACGCTCGCTCCGGTGCTCGCGCGCGCCGCGCTCGCGACGGGGTTCGTGGACGGCCTGTTCTTCGAGGTCCACCCCGATCCCGACAGCGCTCCGTCCGACGGCAAGAACATGGTGCGGCTCGACGGCTTCGGCGCGATCCTCGACGACATGCTGCGCGTCCACCGCGCGGTGCACTAGCAGCCCGTGGTGAAACTCACGCCATCGTCGGAGGGTGATGGATCCGTGCTGGCAAGGCGCGCTGACGACGCGTATTGGTGGAACCTCGGAGGAAGCGGAACGCAGGCAGCGCGGATCCAGCGCCCTTCGGGGGTGGCGTGATTTTCACCACGGACTGCTAGCCCGGGTTCTTCATGAGGCTTCACCGAGATCGACGCAGCTGCGCGCCATCTCAGCACTTCCCTCCCTCACCGGGTTCGACGCCCCGTCCAGGTCGCCTGCACGCGCTTCGGTCGCGGAGCGCTGATCTGACGCACCTCCGCGTCGATCTCGGCAAAGCCTCATGAAGAACCCGGGCTAGCCCGGTCGCCGGCGGACCCTGCGCTCCTTTCC
>JAJDEV010000030.1 GCA_029259605.1 Planctomycetota bacterium
TGACCGCCCGCGCGCTCGCTCCCATGGCGGCATGCCACCACACCACGCGCCAGGCTTCGCCTGAGCGCGCGCGCTCCCGCATGGGCTGGTCGCTGGCGCAACGGCATGTGGAAGTCACCGGTCGTTCCAGCGGCGACAACGTTCGGTTCGGGGACCCGGGCTCGTCCCCACCGTTTAACGCGCGGCGCTATCGCGCCGCTGCGGGACAGGCTCGCTTCGCACGCGGCCCGCCGGCCGCAGGCGCCCGGTTAACGCGCGGCGCGAAGCGCGCCGCTGCAACACAGGCTCGCTGCGCTCGCGTGTTGCGGGCCGCGGGCGCACCGTTGGACGCGTGGCGCTTCGCGCCACTGCACGGCAGGCGCCGCTTCGCGGCGCGCCGTGCGGGCACGCGCGCAACCCGCCGGTCGCACTCCGGTGACAAGTCCCCGAATGCCCCATCGGCCGTTCCGGAAACCGTCGCGGCTGCCGTGTAAACCCCTGGTCCGTTGCGCAAGGCGGCACGCGAGCGAAGCGAGCCTGTGCCGCAGCAGCGCGAAGCGCTGCGCGTGAATCGATGACGAACGTCAACAACTCCCCGTCCCTGAGAGATCCAACGGGCAAGTTCCCGAACGGCTCATCGGCTGCTCCGGAGACCTCAGAGCTGCCGTGCAAACCCCTGGTCCGTTGCGCATCGATAGGGAACGCCCACAACTCCCCGCGACTCGAGTTCGCCCCCCGCACGCGAGCGAAGCGAGCCTGTGCCGCAGCAGCGCGAAGCGCTGCGCGTGAATCGATGACAAACGTCAACAACTCCCCGTCCCCGCGAGCTCCAACGGACGAGAGGAACACGTTCGGAACCTCCGAGGGCGATTCGATTCCCGGATCCGCCCGGACCGTCAGGATCAGAGAAACGTCAACAAGTCCCCGTACCGATGTTGCGCCTCGGCGAGCGAAGCGAGCACCCGAGCGCTACAACTCCCGATACCACACGAACGCGTCGTCGTACGCGCCGTCCGCGCGCCGGAACGCGTCCGGCAGCGTCCCGACGATGCGCATGCCGAGTCTCTCCCAGAGCCGTAACGCGTGCGTATTCGACGCGACGACGAAGTTGAACTGCAGAGCGCGGTAGCCCGCGGCGCGGGCCGTTTCGAGCGAGTGTGCGGCGAGCTGCATGCCGAGACCCGTGCCGCGCGCGCTCGACAGCACCATGTAGCCGGCGTTCGCGACGTGCGCGCCGCGGCCCGGTTGGTTGGGCTTGACGATGTAAGTGCCGACGACCGCGCCGTTCGGGTCGGTCGCGACGTACGCGTCGCCGCGCGCGTCGAACCAGTAGTTGCGCACGCCGTCCAGGTCCTCGAAGACGAAGGCGTTGCCGGCGGCGACGACCTCGCGGCCCATGGCCTCGATCGCGCGCCGGTCGCGATCGGAGTCGTGTTCCATCGGACGAATGCGGAAGCTCATGCCGCGAGCCCGCGTGGCGTGAGCGCGCGCTCCAAGCGGCCGAGGCCGAAGTCCGCGACGATGGCGAGCAGCGCGGCCGGAATCGCGCCGGACAGGATCAGGCGCGTGTCGTTGAGGTAGAGCCCCGTGATGATCGGCTCGCCCAGTCCGCCCGCGCCGATGAACGCGGCGAGGGTCGCGACGCCGACGCTGATGACCGTCGCTGTGCGGATGCCGGCGAGGATCGTGCGGATCGCGAGCGGCATGCGGATGCGGAGCAGCGTCTGGCGGTCGGTGAGCCCGATCGCGCGGGCCGCGTCGACAAGCTCGGGATCGACGTCGCGCACGCCGGTGTGCGTGTTGCGCAGGATCGGGAGCAGCGCGTAGAGGAAGAGGGCGAAGACCGCCGAACGCCGGCTCAGGCCGAGGCCGGGAACGGCGATCAGCGTCGCGAGCAGCGCCAGGCTCGGGATCGTCTGCAGCACGCCGGCGACGCCGAGCGCGACGCGCGCGGCCAGGTCGTGACGCGTGATCCACACGCCGAGCGGCACGGCAACCAGCGCGGCGAGCAGGACCGATACGAGCGTCAGGATCACGTGCTGGCCGGTGAGGCGCAGCGTCTCGAGTGCGCGTCGTTTCGTGAGCCACGCACCCGAGCGCTCGCCGATCTGTGCCTCGTCTTCGAGCAAGCCGCGCTCGACCAGGAAGGCGCGCGCGACGTCGTCGAACTCCGCTCCGTCCACCTCGACGCGTCGATTGAGCGCGCTCATCGCCGCGTCGTCGATCGCGAACGCGAGCCGCGCGAGGGCGTCGCCGACCTCGGGATGCGCGCGCAGCAGTGCGCCGCGCACGACGGGCGCCGCCTCGTAGGGCGGGAAGAACGCGCGGTCGTCCGTGAGCAGGCGCACGTCGTCGCGCGAGAGCTTGCCGTCGGTGGAGTAGGCGTCGAAGAGGTCCACCTCGCCAGCGCGCAACGCGTCGTACACGAGTCCGTGGTCCAGGCCGCGTGCGTCGAGGTCGAGCCCGTAGTGCGCCGCGAGTCCCGGGTAGCCGTCGGCTCGATTCAGGAACTCGAGGCTGAACCCGGCGCGCAGTCCCGGATGGCGCGCGAGGTCGGAGAGCGACGTGACACCGAGCTCGTCCGCGCGCCGCGCGTCGAGCGCGATCACGTACGTGTTGTTGAACCCGAACGGTTGCAGCCACTCCAGGTCGTCGTTCGCGCGGTACGCGGCCTCGACGCCGAGGAACGTCCGCAGCGACGACGTGACCTTCTCCTCGCGTCCGAGCACGACGGCCCACGCCGTCCCCGTGTACTCCACGTAGAGGTCGATCTCGCCGCGGGTGAGCGCCTCGTGACAGATCAGCGTTCCGCCGAGTCCGCTCCGGTGTTCGACCTCGAGCTCGGTGTGCGCGCGCAGGAGCTGCGTCACGATCTCGCCGAGCAGGTGCGACTCGGCGAAGGCCTTGCTCCCCACGACGACGTCCGCGTCCGGCGCGCCGGAGCCGAAGGCGACGAGCGCGAGGGTGGCGAGCATCACGCGCGCCCCCCGAGGAACTCCTCGACGAAGGCGCTGTCCGGGTGCATGCGCAGCTCGTCCTCTGTGCCGACCTGTTCGACGCGCCCCTGGGACAGGAGCGCGACGCGGTGTCCCAGCTGGAACGCCTCACCGAGGTCGTGGCTGACGAGCACGATGGTCGTGTCGAGCGCGTCGCGCAGCTCGAGGAACTCGCCCTGGAGCTCGCCGCGGGTGACCGGGTCGAGCGCGCCGAAGGGCTCGTCCATCAGCAGGATGCGCGGATGCATCGCGAGCGCGCGCGCGACGCCGGCGCGCTGGCGTTCGCCGCCGGACAGCTCGCGCGGATACCGCGCGCCGAACGCACCCGGGTCGAGGCGCGCGCGGCGCAGGGACTCGTCGACGCGGTCGTCGAGCTCCGCGTGCGCGAGTCCGTCGAGCGACGCGACGAGCCCGACGTTCGCCGCCACGGTGAGGTGCGGGAAGAGTCCGCCGTCCTGCAGCACGTAGCCCATGCTGCGACGCAGCCGGATCGGGTCCCACTCGCTCGTGCGCTTGCCCTCGACGAACACGTCGCCCGACGTGGGGGTGTCGAGCGCAGCGATCATGCGCAAGGCCGTGGTCTTGCCCGAGCCGCTCGGGCCGACGAGGCAAACGGTCTCGCTCGCGCGCACGTCGAGCGCGAAGTCGCGGAGCGCGAACACGGACGCGAGCCCGTTGCGGTACTCGCGCGACACGTTGTCGAAGCGGATCACGCGGACAGCCTAACAGTCCGCGGCGGGCGACCTACTCGTTCGGGACGAGGATCGCCGAGGCGTTGAACTCGTAGCCCTCGCGCTCGATCGTCAGCGCCTCGCCGGCTTCCTCCTCGAGGTGCGCGGCGTCCTCCTCGGAGATCACCTTCGGATAGAACGAACCCTGAACGAGCACGCGCTTGCCGACGATGTCGCGCGGGAACTCGTACGCGCCGCCGCAGCCCGCTTCCCAACGGACCATCGCGGTGTGGTCGCCGTCCTGGATCTGCATCCAGCAACCGGCGCGTTCGCACACGGCGACGGCGGTGGCCTCGACGAGCAGCGTTTGCTCGAAGTAATCGGACGGGCTCGAGTCGACGACGGCGAGCGCGAGCACGGAGCGCGGCTCGATCACTTCGCCGACGGCGTCGCCGGCGGGGAGCGACGCGCGGCAACCGGACGCGAGCGCGAGGACGACGGGGGCGGCGAACACCAGCAGGCGGGAAGGGATCTTCATGGGGCGCAGGATACCAGCTCCGCGCGCGCGGAGGTCGCCGTCGTGTCCGTAGGGCGCGCACTTTCGCGGCGTACCGTCGCGTGACAAGATGCGTCCGATGTCCGAGCCGTCCCGCGACCAGGTCACACGGCTCCTGCGCGAGATCGAGCGCGGGGGACCGCACAGCGCCGAGGAGCTGCTCCCGCTGGTGTACGACGAGCTGCGCGCGCTCGCTCGCGCGCGCATCGCACGCGAGCGCCCGGGCCAGACGCTCGAGGCCACCAGCCTCGTCCACGAGGCGTTCTTGCGCTTGGTCGGCGACGAGGATCCGGGGTGGAACGGGCGCGGGCACTTCTTCGGCGCCGCGGCGCGCGCGATGCGCCGCATCCTCGTCGACCAGGCGCGGCGCAAGGCGCGCGTGAAGCACGGCGGCGATCGCGAGCGTGTCGAGCTCGAGCACGCCGAGATCGAGCTGCCGAACGGGGCGGACGACGACGAGCAGCTCATCCTCCTGGAGGAAGCCGTGTCGCGCCTCGAGCGCACCGATGAGCGCAAGGGGCGCATTGTCGACCTGCGCTACTTCGCCGGGCTGACGAACGAGGAGACGGCGAGCGCGCTCGGGTTGTCGGTCGGGACGATCGAGCGCGAGTGGCGCTTCATCAAGGCCTGGCTGCGCACCGAGCTCGAGCGCGACGGGGCGGATCCGGCCTGATGCGCGCCCGTCCGCGCCTTTTTCCTCTCTTGCTTGAGGCACGGGACCGCGGCGGGCGCACGACTCTCCCATGCCGGAGACGCCGAACATGACGGACGAGTTCGCACGGATCGAAGCGATCTTCCAGGGCGCCGCGGATCGCGTCGCCGGCGAGCGCGCGGCATTCCTCGACGCGGAGTGTGCGGGCGACGAACGCCTGCGCGCCCGCGTGGAGTCGCTGCTCGCGGAGTTCGAGCGCGGCGCGAGCCTGCCGCCCGTCGCCGGACTTCCGGTCGACGACGAGGCGCGCGCCGTCGAGGGACCCGGGACGGTCATCGGTCGTTACAAGCTCCTGCAGCAGATTGGCGAGGGCGGCTTCGGCGTCGTCTACATGGCCGAGCAGGAGCGGCCGATCGTGCGGCGCGTCGCGCTCAAGATCATCAAGCTCGGCATGGACACGCGCGAGGTCATCGCGCGCTTCGAGGCCGAGCGCCAGGCGCTGGCGCTGATGGATCACCCGCACATCGCGCGCGTGCTCGACGGCGGCGCCACCGAGTCGGGGCGTCCGTTCTTCGTCATGGAGCTCGTGCGCGGCGTGTCGATCACCGAGTTCTGCGACGAGAACAGCCTGTCGACGGACGAGCGCCTCGAGCTCTTCGTGTCCGTCTGCCACGCCGTCCAGCACGCCCACCAGAAGGGCGTGATCCACCGCGACCTCAAGCCGTCGAACGTGATGGTGACGCTCCACGACGGCAAGCCGGTCCCGAAGGTGATCGACTTCGGCGTGGCGAAGGCGATGCACACCCGCCTGACGGAGAAGACGCTCTTCACCGCGTTCCATCGCTTCATCGGCACGCCGGCGTACATGAGTCCCGAGCAGGCCGAGCTCTCCGGGCTCGACGTCGACACGCGCACCGACATCTATTCGCTGGGCGTGTTGCTGTACGAGCTGCTGACGGGCACGACACCGTTCGACATGCACCGCGCGTTCGAGGACGGGCTGGCGGCGATCCAGCGAACGATCCGCGAGCAGCCGCCCGAGCGCCCGTCGATGCGCGTCAGCACGACGGCGGATGCGTCCGTCGCCAGCAGGCGCGACACGGACGCCGCCGCGCTCGCCCGCGTGTTGCGCGGCGACCTGGACTGGATCGTCATGCGCTGCCTCGAGAAAGAGCGCGGCCGGCGTTACGAAACCGCGAGCGAGCTCGCGGCGGACATCGAGCGCCACATGCGCGACGAGATCGTGCTCGCGGGCCCGCCGAGCGCGACCTACCGCATGCGCAAGTTCCTGGTGCGCAACCGCGCCGCGGCGTTCTCCGGTTTGGTCGTCCTGCTGGGCGCGATCGTCGCCGTGGTCGGGCTCTTCGTCGGAACGGTTCGCGCGCGCGACGAGCGACGGCTCGCGCTCGCCGAGGCCGCGCGCACGCGCGAGGTGACCGACTTCCTCGTCGACACGCTGGCGCTCGCCGACCCGAACGTCGCGCGGACCGGTGACCTCTCGGTGGTCACGCTCCTGAACAGCGCATCGGGTCGACTCTCCGATGTCTTCGCCGATCAGCCCGAAGCCGAGGCGCGCGTGCGCATCACGATCGGACGCGGGTACCGCGCGCTGAGCGAGCACCAGCTCGCCGCGAACCACCTGCGGCGCGGCATCGAGGTCCTGCGCGGGATCGAGGGGCACTCGGCGGCCGAGCTCTACTACGCGCTCTGGGACCTGACGAACGTCTCGTTCTATCTCGAGGCGCCCGACGCGCTCGCGATTGCCCAGGACGCGCGCCGCGTCGCACACGATCATGTGCGCACGCTCCACCCGCACGTCGCACAGGTGCTCGACGCGTTCGTCGAGCTGGTGAACGCGGCGTCGTTCTCGGTCGACGAGGAGGCGATCGCGGGCGTGCCCGACAGCTTCCGTGAAACGGTGCGCGTCACCGACGCCGCGCTCGCGCCGGGCGACCCGCTCTGGCCGATCGTGGCCGACACGTGGATCCACACCGCCTATTGCCTGTGGTACGGCAAGCTCGACGCGATCACGATCGACCTGTTCGGCCGCGCGCTCGAGATTCAGAAGCGCGAGCTGGCCGCGAACCATCCCGTCGTCGCGGAGACGACCGGGTTGCTCGTCGATGCCTTCAACCGCAACGGTCGCGCGAACGAGGCCGAGGGCGCGATCCGCGACATGGTCGAGCGCATGCGCGCGGTGCTGCCGGCGAACAGTCAACAGCTCGCGTTCGCCGAGTCGATGCTGGGCGAGACCCTGGTCGGGCTCGGTCGCTTCGCCGAGGCCGAACCGTTCTTGCTGCGCGCGCACGAGGTCACGCTGGCCGCGCACGGTGAGGAGAAGAACTTCTTCTCCGCCGAGTCGCTGCGACGCGTGCTGACGCTGTACGACGCGTGGGGCAGGGCGGAGCCCGCGGCGATCTATCGCGCGCGCATGCGCGACGTGTGCACCGCGTCGATGTTCATGATGCCGTGGGCGCTGAACCACCTGGCGATCGGCGACGCCTACCCGGAGATCCTCGAGCGCATGGACCGCCTCGATGCGCGCCTCGGCATCGTGCACTACCGCTCGAAACCCGGCGACATCGACGACGCGGCGGTCAACGACGAGTTGGAGCAGCTGCTGCCGCTTCTCGTCGAGCGCTTCGCCGACGTCGAGTCGTTGCGCGTGATCGGCGCGCGCGTGCTGCTCGCGTGGTCGCGCGGCCTCGCGCCGTCCTGTCCGCCGCGGCGCGCGCTGATCGAGCACAGCCTCGCCGTGTACGAGGCGTTCGACGGCGCGCAGGCGCACGAGCTCGCCGACGCACACGGGCAGCTCGCGGACATGCAGCTCGATGCAGGTGAGCGCGACGCGGGCGAGGCCCACGCGCGCACCGCGTACCGGCTGATGGCGAGCGTGCGCGGCGACTGGGTCCTCGCGAACATGAAGGTGCGTATCGGTCGCACGCTCGTCGCCTACGGGCTCGAGCGCGAGGCCGAAGCGCTCGTCGTTCCGGCGCTCGAGCTCCTGGACGAGCTCTTCGGCGGCGAGAATCCGGAGACGCAGGGTGCGCGAGACGTGCTCGTGAGCATCTACGAAGCGTGGGGCAGGCCGGATGCGGCCGAGCGGGTGCGCCGTGGGGAGGCGCTCTCCGCCGAATGAGGGAAAGACCTTCGGATTCGGGACAAGCACGGAACCCGGGGTCGCTCCCACCTGTCTGGATGGGATAGGCTCAGCGTGCGCCCCGTCTCTTCTCCCCGCCGCGCCCCGACCCCCCGACCCATGCCTGGCAGCTTCCGGACCATCGTCGTGATGCCGGCGTACAACGCCGCGAACACGCTCGAGCGTACCTGCAACGACATCCCTTCGGCGTTCGTCGACGACATCGTGATCGTCGACGACTGCTCGACGGACAACACCGTCGAGCTCGCGAAGAAGCTCGGCCTCGTCGTCGTCGAGCACGAGCAGAACAAGGGCTACGGGGGCAACCAGAAGACGTGCTACGCGAAGGCGCTCGAAATGGGCGCCGACCACGTCGTGATGATCCACCCGGATTACCAGTACGACGCGCGCACGATTCCGGCGGCGGTCGAGATCCTGAAGCTCGGCATTTGCGACGTGATCCTCGGCAACCGCATCCGCACGCGGCGCGAGGCGCTCCAGGGCGGGATGCCGCCGGCGAAGTACTTCGCGAACCGCGGGCTGAGCGTCATCGAGAACCTGCTGTCCGGACAGAACCTCGGCGAGTGGCACTCGGGCTTCCGCGCCTACACGCGCCACGCGCTCGAGACCGTTCCGTACGATCGCAACTCGGACGACTTCGTCTTCGACTCGCAGTTCCTCGTGCAGTGCGTGCACTTCGGGCTGAAGCTCGGCGATATCCCGGTGCCGGTGCGCTACTTCGACGAGGCGTCGAGCATCAACCTGCGGCGCTCGACGACCTACGCGTTGCTCACGCTGCGCACGTTCTTGCAGTGGCAGCTGCACAAGATCGGGCTGAAGAACCAGCTCTTCGCGCCGCTCGACAGCGTGGCGTCGCCGCGCGCCTCACAGGCGTAGTCACTCGCTCGCGCGTTCGAGCAGCGCGCGCGCGTCGGCGTCGCCCGGATCGAGCGCCAGTGCCCGCGTCAGCGCCGCGCGCGCCGCCCCGCGCTCGCCGCGCTGGAGCTCGAGCGCGCCCAGGTTGAACCACGCTTCGGCGTACGTCGGTCGGAGCTCGGTCGAGCGCCGGAAGCTGCGCGCGGCTTCCTCGGGGCGCCCCGTGCGCGCGAGCACGATCCCGAGGTTGTTGTGCGCCTCGGGGCCGCGCGGCCCGAGCGCGAGCGACCGGCGCAGCGCCGACTCGGCCGCGACCCAGTCGGTGCGCGCCGAGTAGACCCGCGCCAGATTGGTGAACGCCTTCGCGTCCGGGTGCATGCGGATCGACGCGAGCAGCCGGCGCTCGGCCGCGTCCGTGTCACCGCGCTCGAGATCGAGGTGCGCGAGCTGGTTCAGCGCGACGTAGTTGTTCTCGGTGACGGCGAGCGCGTGCTCGAAAAGCGCGGTCGAGTCCGACCAGACGCGCGCCTGCAAGATGGTGGCGCGCGCGAAGAGCGCGAGCGCGACGAACCCGACGAGCGCCGCGGCACGGGACAGGGCGCGCGAACGCGCCGTCGCCGCGCGCACGCTCCACACCACGGCGACGTACACGCCGACGAGCGGCAGGTAGGCGTAGCGGTCCGCGCGCGCCTGCTCGCCGACCTGCACGAGGCCGATCGCGGGGAGCAGGGCGAGGGCGTACCACGCGCAGCCGGTGAGGAGCCACGGCGCGCGCCGCGCGTTGCGCAACACGACGACGGCCGCGAGGACGAGCGCGATCGCCGCGACCGCGGTCGCGACGGTCACGGCCTCCGTGCCACCGACGAGCGCCGGGTGCGGATAGAACGCGGCCAGGTCGGTCGGGGAGAACGCCTTCGCAACATAGAGCACGGCCGAACGCAGCGCGTTCGCGACGCGCGCGGGGAACGCGATCGTCGCCAACGCCGCCGTCGTGCCGTACGAGGACTGCGCCGCGTACGTCGCCGCGCTCGCGAGCGCTGACAACACGAAGAGGGGCGCCTTCTCGAGGACGAGCGCGCGCGTCGATCGCGCGTCCGGACCGACGTGCCGGCCGAGTGGCCAGCGATCGAGCAAGAGGAGCACGAGCGGCAGCGCGACGACGGTCGACTTGCTCGCGAGCCCGAGCGCGAACGCCGTCGCCACGAGCGCATAGCGCGCGCGGGACGGCGAGCGCGCGTAGTGCCACCAGGCGAGCAGCGTGGCGTTCCAGAAGAGGCCGGCGAGCACGTCCTTGCGCTCTGCGATCCAGTACACCGACTCGACGTGCTGCGGATGCAGCGCGAAGAGCGCGGCGACGAACGCGCTCGGCAGCGCGGCGCCCGTCAGCGCCCGTAGCGCGAGGAACAAGAGGAGCGCGCTGAGCGTGTGGAGCCAGATCGACGTGCGCTGGTGCGCGCGCGCGTCCATGCCGAAGAGCTCCACATCGACCATGTGCGAGACCCACGTCACCGGGTGCCAATTCGCGGCGTGCGCCTCGGTGAACGCGCGCCCGATCCCGTGCGCGCTCAAGCCGTCCCGAACGAGCGGGTTCTCGGTGACGTAGTCGTTGTCGTCGTAGTTGAGGAAGCCGTTGCTGGTCGCGCGATGCGTCAGCAGGCTCGCGACGACGAGCGCGAGCGCGAGCAACAGCGTGCGCCGCGGCTCACTGCCCATCGCCCAACCGTTCGTTGGCGGCGCGCAGGTTTCGCAGCGCGTCCGGGTGTCCGGGCGCGATGTCCAGCGCGCGCTGCGCCGCGTCGCGCGCCTCGACGTCATCGCCGCGCAGCAGCGCCGCGACGCTCAGCCCGTACTGCGGCTCGGGATCGTCGGGCGCGAGCGCGGCCGCGGCCTCGAACGACGCGACCGCCTCGCCGTTCTGACCGCGACGCAACAGGACGAAGCCGAGCTGTACGCGGTCCGGCGCGAAGTCGGGGCGCGCCGCGATCGCCGCCCCGTACGCGGACGCGGCGCGCTCGAAGTCGTCCGCGCGGAAGAACGCCTCGCCGAGATTCGAATGGACGCGCGCGTCGTGCGGCGCCAGGGCGCGTGCGTGCTCCAACGCGGAGCGCGCCTCCTCCAGCCGGTCCGAGCGCAGGAGCGTGAGCCCGAGGTTCAGCCACGGTGCGGGGTCTGCGGCGTGGATGCGCGTCGCCGCGGAGAGATGCGTCGCCGCCGCGTCGTAGTCGCGCGCGACGAAGTGCATCCAGCCCAGGTTCGCGTGCGCCAAGTGGTTGGACTCGGTGACGGCGAGCGCGTGCTCGTAGAGCGATCGGTCGTCGCGCCAAACCCCGGCCTGCGCGCGCGTCGCCGCGAGCAAGGCGCCCAGCGCGAGCAGCGCGCCGGCGAGCATGGGGACGCGCAGCGCCGGACGCGCGCGCACGAGATCCGAGATCCCGTACGCGAGCGCGATCGCGAGCCCGACCGCGGGCAGATACGTGTATCGATCCGCGTGCGCTTGCGAACCGACCTGGACGAGCCCGAGCACCGGGACGAGCATGCCGAGGAACCAGAACCAACCCGTACACAGGTAGGGCGCGCGCTTGCGCGTGAGCACGGCGCCGAGGCTCGCGCAGGCGACGAACAGCGCGCCCGCGATGGCGGGGATGCGCAGTGCCGCGGCCGGATCGCTGGCCACGTTGCGCGCGTGCGGATAGAAGCACGCGAGGTCCGTCGGCCACACGCTCTGCCACGCGTAGACGCCGACCGAGCGCAGCGCGTTCGCGACGCGCAGGCCGAGCGGAACGGCGTCGACGGCGGCGACCGCACCTCCGGCGCTCTGCACGCCGAGCGTGATGAGCGCGGACGCGACAACGATGGCGAGCAGCGGTAGCTTGTCGCGCCATGCCGGGCGCGCCGCACCGGAGGCGAGCGGCCAACGGTCGAGCAGCACGAGCAGGAAGGGCAGCGTGACGAGCATCGGCTTGCTCATCAACCCGAGCGCGAGGCACAGCGCGAGCGCCGCGTACGCCTTGGGCGACCGCGCCTCGCGCCAGCGCGCGTACGCGAGCAGCGCGGCGAAGAAGAAGAAGCCCGCGAGCACGTCCTTGCGCTCGGCGATCCACGCGACCGACTCGACGCGCAAGGGATGCCACGCGAAGAGCGCGGCGGCGAAGAACGCCGGCCAGGCGCGGCGCGTGGCGAGCGCGAGGAAGCCGAACAGGAGCAGCGCGTTCAGCGCGTGGATGAGCACGCTCGTCAGGTGGTGCTTGCCCGCGTCGAGGTGATACAGCTCGACGTCGAGCATGTGCGACAGCCACGTGACGGGATGCCAGTTGCTCGCTGCGCCGCTCGTGAGCCCCCAGCGCACCGAATCGAGCGTGAGCCCGCCGAGCACGTGCGGGTTGTGCGTGACGTAAGTCGGGTCGTCGTAGTTGACGAAGCCGTGCGCGCGCACGCCCGCGTACGCCCACGCGATGCCGACGACGAGCGCGAGAGCGAGCGCCGTGCACAGCCGCGCGGAGGGCAGCGCCTTGTCGGGCGTGCCGCTCATTCGCCAGCGTCCTTGGCCTTGTCGATGCGCGCGAGCGCGTCGAGCGCGGGCGTCAGCGTCGGATCGCGCTCGAGCGCTTCGCGGTAAGCGGCGCGCGCGCGCTCCACGTCGCCCGTCGCTTCGAGCGCGACGGCCAGGTTGAAGCGCGCGATGCCGTCGTTCGGCTCGAGCGCGACCACGCGCGCGAAGGACGCGGCGGCCTCGCTCGGTCGCTCCGTAGCGAGGTAGATCTGTGCCAGGTTGCTGTGCGCGTCCGCGTTCGTCGCGTCGCGCGTGAGCGCTTCGGAGTAGCGCGCCTCGGCCGCGTCGACGTCGCCGCGCTTCTGCGCGATGAGTCCCGCGTTGAAGTGCAGCGTCGAACCGTCCTCGCCCGCGGCGCGCGCCGCCGCGAGCGCGTCCTCGGCTTCGGCGAGTCGACCGAGCGCGATGTACGCGCCGCTCTTGCTCAGGCTGTGGCTCGCAGCGCCGGGGGCGATGCGCGCCGCGCGCTCCCATGCGTCGGCCGCGCCTTCCATGTCGCCGCGCGCGAACAGCGTCTCGCCGAGGTAGGCCCACACGTCGTCGGCGCGCGGACGCAGCTCGAGCTCGGCGCGCAACGCGTCGACGGCGCGCTCCGAATCGCCGCGCGCCGCGTACTCGATGGCCAGGTTGTGCAGCGCGACGTAGTTGCGTTCCGTGACGCGGGCGGCGTGCGTGAAGAGCGTCTCGGTGTCGCGCCACACGCCGACCTGCACCGTCGTGCGCCAACCGAGCACGCCGAGCGCCGCGCCCAGCAGCACGACGAAGGCACGCCGCGGCAGGTGCGCTTCGAGGGCGAGAACGAGCGCGGTCACGAGCCCGATGTTCGGCAGATACGTGTAGCGGTCGGCGTGTGCCTGCATCCCTACCTGCACGATGCCGAGCACCGGCAACAGCATGACGAGGTACCAAAGCAGTCCGACGCCGAACCACGGCGCGGATGCGCGCCACCGGTACGCGGCGCCGAGCGCGAGCGCGAGGCCGAGCCCGGCGACGAGCGCGGGCACGGCGAGCGACTCGTCGAACATCGCGGCGTGCGGATAGAACACCGCGAGCCCGTGCGGCCAAACCGTTTGCGCCGCGTACGTGCCGCAGCTCACGAGCGCGTTCAGGGCGCGCGCAACGAGCGGAAACGTCTCGAGCCCGGCGGTCGCGCCCTCCGCGCTCTGGGTCGCGAGCGTGACGACAACGGCGGCCGCGGACAGCGCGAAGAGCGGCAGCTTGTCGCGCCACTGCAGTCCGTCGCGCCCGAGCGGCCAGCGGTCGAGCAACACGAGCACCACGGGCAGCGTCACCAGCATCGGCTTCGACATGAGGCCGAGCGCGAACACGGTCGCGAGCGACACGCGCCGTCCCGTCGTCCACGCGCCCGCCCAGCGCAGCCAAAGGATGCACGTCGCGAGCCCGAACGCTCCCGACAGGAGGTCCTTGCGCTCGGACGCCCACGCGACCGATTCGACGCGCAGCGGATGCCAGGCGAAGAGCGCGGCGATCAGGAACGCGGTGCGCACGCGGCCCGTGGCGAGGAACAGGAGCGTGAAGGCGAGCACCGCGTTCAGCGCGTGCAGGAAGATCGACGTCGTGTGGTGCCCGGCGGGGTCGAGGCCGAACAGCTCGACGTCGAGCGCGTGGCTGAGCCACGTGACCGGGTGCCAGTTCGCGCCGTGGCTCTCGGTGAACGCGCGCCGGACCGCCGCCGCGGTCAGCCCGTCGCTGACCAGCGGGTTGTCGAGCACGTACGTCCCATCGTCGTAGTCGACGAAGCCGTTCGACCGCGCGCCGAGGAAGAGCAGCGTCGTGGCCAGGAACAGGAACGCGGCCGCGATGCGCGCCGCGGAGGTGTTCGCGCGCTCAGTCGCCGCTTCCATCGCGCTCCCGTAGACGAATCCAGGCCTGGGTCAGGCCGGGGTGGTTCGGGACGAGGCGGCTCGCCTCGTCGAGCTCGCGTTGCGCGGCGTCGTACTCCCCGAGCGCGATGAGCACGAGCCCGAGCTGTACGCGCACGTCGCCGTTCGCCGGTTGGATGCGGCGCGCCTCGACCAAGTGCTCGCGCGCCTCCGCCATCTCGCCGCGGTTGGTCAGCAGGAACCCGAGCGCGAGGCGCGGCTCGAACGCGTCCGGCGTCAGGCGCACGGCTTCGTCGTAGGCGGCGCGCGCCTCGTCCTTGCGCCCGAGCTGCAGCAGCGCGCGACCGACCTTGTAGTGCGCGTCGCCGTCCTCGGGCCGGATGTCCAGCGCGGTCTCGAGGTAGGGCAGCGCGCGCTCGGCGTCGCCGCCGAGCAGGTACGTCCAGCCGAGGTTCACCTGCGCCTCGTAGTAGCGCGGCGCGGCGACGATCGCGGCCTCGAAGTGCGCGCGCGCGTCGTCGAGCCGGCCCGCCTCGCCGTCCACTCGACCGAGCGCCGTGTGCGCGACGTAGTTGCTCTGCGTCACGTCGAGCGCGTGCGTGAAGAGCGTGTCTGTGTTCTTCCACACCGGAATCTGGCGCAGGGTCACGAGCGCGCTGCCGGTGAGCGCGACGAGCGCCGCGCCGACGAGCGGCGGCTTCCACGCGGGACGCGCCGCGGCGAGCGCCGCGCCTCCCCAGACGAGCGCGATGTACACGCCGACGAGCGGCACGTACGCGTAGCGATCGGCGCAGGCCTGACCGCCGACCTGCACCACGCCGATCACGGGCACCAGCGTTCCGAGGAACCACAGCCAGCCGGCGAGGACCGCAGGGACGCGCCGGCGCAGCGCATACGCGCCGGCGGACAGCGCGACCAGCACGACGAGCGCGAGCGCGGACTCGAGGACGCGCGACGCATCCGGATCGACGACCGCCGGGTGCGGGTAGAACACCGCCAGATTCGTCGGCAGCACGCTCTTGCCGAGGTACTGCGAGTAGGCGACCGCCGCGTTGAGGGCGCGCGAGCCGGTCGCGACGCCGTCGGCGATGAAGCGCGTGCAGCCGCCGGCGCTCTGCGCGGCGAGCGTGAGGACGACGGACGCCGCGCTCATCACGAACAGCGGCAACTTCTCGCGCACGAGGCGTCCGAGCGGTTCGCGGCGACCGAGCGGCCAGCGATCCAGAACGATGAGGACGCACGGCAGCGTGACGGCCATCGGCTTGGAGCAGAGCGCGAGCGCGACGAGCACGACGACCAGCGCGTAGCGCGTCGTTCCGCGGTTCTTCACCCAACCCGCGTACGCGAGCAGCGTCGCCATCCACAGCACGCCCGACAGGACGTCCTTGCGCTCCGCGATCCAGGCCACGGACTCGACACGCAGCGGATGGAAGGCGAAGAACGCCGCGACGAGCGCGCTCTTCCACACCGCGCCGGTCAGCGCGCGCAGCGCGAGGAACAGCAGCGCGGCCGCGAGCGCGTGCAGCACGGCGCTGTGCAGGTGGTGCGCGCCGGCGTTCGTCCCGAAGAGGCTGACGTCGAGCATGTGCGACATCCACGTGAGCGGATGCCAGTTGCACGCGTAGCCGACGCTCGCGATCGCCCACAGCGCGCCTTCCGCGGACAGGCCGCCGTTGACGTGCTCGTTGTACGCGACATAGGTCCCGTCGTCGTAGGCGACGAAGTCGTGGTCGGCCACTCCCGCGTACAGGAGCAGCGTGAACACGAACAACACGGGCGCGAACCACCAGCCGGAGCGCGTCCGGTCGAGAGCCGCGGATCCGTCACCGTTCAACGCATCCACGGCGGGCGCCTCACTCGTCCCCGCCGCCGTACCCGAAGCCCTCGAGCAACCGCTTCGTGTCTTCCGACAGCTCTTCCACTTCGCCGACGGCGCCGGGCTTCGGCAGCGTCGCGAAGTAGGCCTCGAGGGCGGTCTGCATCCGGCCCGCGCGCTCCGGCTCGCTGTCGATCAGGTTGCGCTGCTCGTACGGGTCGCGCTCGATGTCGAACAGGAGGTGGCGCCCCTTGCTACCGTGCACGAACTTGTACTTGCCGTCATAGAGCGACTTCCACTTCCCGATCTGGCGGAACGAGGTCTTGTTCCGATCCATGAACGGCAGCGGGTTCGTCTCGGACACGATCGGATGGCCGGGGGCGTCGAGCGTGCCGCCTTGCATGTGCGGCGGACGCGCGATGCCGACCGCGTCGAGGATGGTCGGCATGATGTCGACCTGTTGCACGGGCGTCGCGTTCGGTCCGCGGGCGCGCGTCGCGCCGGGACCCTTGACGATGAGCGGCACGTGAATCTCGGGTTCGCTGAGCGAGTCTCCGTGCCCGTGCAGATTGTTCTCGCCCATCAGCTCGCCGTGGTCCGCGGTGAGGATGATCCACGTCGTGTCGTAGAGCCCGGTGTCCTTCAGGTGCTGGATCAGCCGCCCGAAGTGGTGGTCCGTGTAGCGGATCTCGGCGTCGTACAGCGCCAGGTTCCACTCGAGCGACGGCCCCTCGGGCGGGATCGGCCCGTCCCAGAACTCGCGGATGTAGTCGCCCTGGAACGTGTACGGCGTGTGCGGGTCGTAGTAGTTGAGGAAGAGGAAGAAGGCCTCGTCGGCGTGGTCGTTCACGAAGTCCTTCGCGGCGTTCGTGATGCTCTCGGCCGTCCGTCCGTTGAGCTCGGTCACCGCACCCATCTTCGTGTCCTGCACGAAGTCGCGGTCGTCGTAGAGCTCGAAGCCCTTCGACAAACGGAAGACGCTCTTCATCCACGGTCCGCCGACGATGCCGCCGGTGGCGTAGCCGTTCGCGGTGAGCAGCGCGGCGAGGGTGACCTCGTCGTCGGCGATCGGGTTGGCGCGATACTGGCTCCAGCCCTCGATGCCCTTGATGCCGCCTTCCATCACGAGGTTGAACGCGCCCTCGGGGTCGTACTGCGAGCCGTGCGAGGACGGGAACTTGCCGGTGAAGAGCGACGAGTGCGTCGGCAGCGTCCAGCTCGCCACCGCGTACGCGCGGTCGTAGCGCACGCCGTCCTGCGCGAGCGCGTCGATCGCCGGCGACGTCTTCTTCCGGTACCCGTAGCAGGACAGGTGGTCGGCGCGCGTCGTGTCGAACGTCACGAGCAGGATGTTCGGCCGCGGATCGCTCGCGCGATCGGCGCCGCACGAGGCGAGCGCGAGGAGCCCCAGCGTCGTGAGACTCAGCGTGGGGAGGATCGGTCGTCGGGTCATCGGAGGCTCGTCGGGCCGCATGCTAGCGCGGCGAGGCGGCGGCGCGGAGGGAATCGAAGCAGGAGGTGTACGCGGGCGCGGCGGGGGATGCGAGGGACTTTCTTTCTCGGCGACGGGGGAGGCGGCGTGCCGTCACGGCTTGCGATACGGCTGGTGACGCTCGTACAACGCGAGGCGCTCGCGCGCCGGACCGCGCGCGCCCTCGGGCAGCACGCCGAGCGCTTGGCGCTCGAAGGCGATCGCGCGCTCCCACTCGCCGAGCTCCGCGTGCGCGGCGGCCATGACCTCGAGCAGCGCCGGGCCGGGCTGCATGGCGAGGCACTCGCCCGCGACCTCACGCGCCTCGGCGCCGTTGCGCAACGCATCGTCGGCCGTCGTCGCGAGCAGCCACGCGAGCGCCTGGCCGGCGGACGCGCGGTCGGGGTTCTCGCGCTCGATCGTGCGCCACGCCGCGCGCAGGTTCGGGATCGCCTCGGCGTCGCGCCCGAGCAACGACTGGGCGACGCCGAGCCCCGCGTACGCGACCGGCAGCACCGGCCCCGGAACGCGCTCCGCGCGCTCGGCGTCGACGGCGAGCTGGAACTGTTCGACCGCCTCCTCGTTGCGCCGCAGGTCCTGCAGCAGGCGCGCGAGCTGATAGTGCGAGATGCCCTTGCCGGGCCGGATGCGCACCGCTTCCTTGTAATGCGTCACGGCGTCGGTGAGGCGCCGCTCGCGCTCGTAGGCCGAGGCCAGGTTCAGGTGCGCGACGAAGTTGCGATCGGTGACCGCGATCGCGTGCTCCATCAACGCGGTGGTCGAGCGCCAGGTCTCGAGCTGCGCGCGGGTCAGCGGAACGAGCGCTGCGATCCAGCACGTGGCGAGCACGCCGGCCGCGTGCGTGCGCGCCTTCGACCCCGCGCACAGGGCGCGCACGCTGAACGCGAGCGCGAGCGCGACGCCGATGCTCGGCAAGTACGTGTAGCGATCGGCGTGCGATTGCATGCCCACCTGCACGAAGCCGAGCACGGGCACCAGCATGCCGCAGAACCACAGCCAGCCGACCAGGATCCACGGCATGCGCGCGCGCTTCCACCAGCCGATCGCCGTCACGCCGACGGCGATCGCGAAGCCGAGCCCCGCGGCGACCGACCAGGGCGAGTAGTCCGCCGCATCGAGCGCCGCGCGGTGCGGGTAGAACACGGCCAGGTTCGTCGGCCACAGGATCGCGGACACGTAGCTGCCGATCGCTTCGAAGGCCTGGACGACGCGCGGGACGAACGTGACGCGATGCAGGGCTTCCAGCGCGCCGCCCGCGCGCTGCGCGATCGACGTGATGACGCACGAGGCGAGGACGAGCGCGAACAGCGGCAGCTTCTCACGCACGAGCGCGGCAACGTTGCGGCGCCCCAGCGGCCACGCGTCGAGCAACAGCAGGACGAACGGCAGCGTCACGAGCATCGGCTTCGCGAGCAGGCCGAGCGCGAGCAGCACCGCCACGAGCGCCATGCGGACGCGCCGCCCGCCCGCGCTGCGCGCATAACGCTCGTAGGCGATCAGTGCCGCGACGCCGAACAGGCCCGCGAGCAGATCCTTGCGCTCGGAGATCCACGCGACCGACTCGACGCGCAACGGATGCAGCGCGAAGAACGCGGCCACGAACAGGCTCGCGCCGAGCGCGCGCGTGTAGGCGCACAACGCGACGAACACGAGCGCGGCCGTCAGCGCGTGCAGCAGCGCGTTCGTCCGGTGGTGCCCGGCGGCGTCCGGCCCGAAGAGCGAGACGTCGGCCATGTGCGACAGCCACGTGAGCGGATGCCAGTTCGCCGCGTAGAACGTCGTGAACGCCCAGCGCGCGCCCTCGCCCGTCAGCCCGTCCGCGACGGCCGGGTTGTGCGTGACGTAGGTGTTGTCGTCGTAGTTCAGGAAGCCGAATTCGCCGGTCTTCCAGTAGACGCCGAGGGTCGCGGCGAACAGGACTGCGGCGAGCAGAACGACGACGGCGCGCCGCGGGGCAGGGGCTTCGGTCGCGCTCATTCGAACATCGCCTCCTTCGCCTGGACGCGGCGGTGGAGCTCCATCACGCGCGCGCGCTCGGCCTTGGGCGCGACGGCGATCGCCATGCGCAAGTTCTCACTCGCGAGCTCCCATTGCTCGGCGCACGCCGCAGCTGCCGCGAGCGAGAGCGACGCCTGCCAGCGCTTCATGTCCAGCGCGCCGGTGTATTGCAACGCGCGCGCGCAGTCGCGCACGGAGCGGTCGCTCGACGTCGCGTGCAGCCAGACGAGCGCCTCGACGGCCTCGGGCGGCCGGGACGGGTGCGCGACCGCGCGCTGCAGCTCGAGCACGCCCTCGCGCGGGCGGCCGGTGGCGGCGAGCGCGCGTCCCAGCGCCACACGCGCGGCGGGATCGCTCGGCGCGAGCGCGACCGCGCGGCGGCAGTGCGCGAGCGCCTCGTCCGCGCGGTCGAGTTGGAGCAGCTTGCCGCCGAGCGCGACGCGCGCCTCGGGGGACTCGGGATCGCGCTCGACGGCGTCCGCGTACGCCGCCAGGGCCGCTTCGTCGTCCCCGCGCTGCTCGTGCAGCAGGCCGAGGAACAGGCGCGCCTGCGTGAAGCGCGGGTTGATCGCGAGCGCGAGATCGAAGCGCGAGCGCGCCTCGGGGAAGTCGCCGCGCGCGAGGTAGATCGCGCCCAGGTTGCTGTGCTGGTCCGCCATGCGCGGAGCGATCTCGAGCGCGGCGAGGTACTCGCGCTCGGCCGACCTCAGGTCCCCTTGCTTGTGATAGAGGAAGCCGAGGTTGCTGTGCGCGACGTAGTTGTTCTCGGTCACGTCGAGCGCGTGCTCGAAGAGCGTCTGCGTGTCGCGCCACGTGCCGATCTGCGCGCGCGTGAGCGGAACACAGGCGAGCACGAGCGCCGCCGCGACTCCGAACGCGATGCGCCGTGCGCGCACCGACGTCAGCGCGTGCGCCGCGCCGAACACGGCCGCGACGTACAGCCCGATCACCGGCAGGTAGGCGTAGCGATCGGCCATCCACTGCGCGCCAACCTGCACGATGCCGATGACGGGTACGAGCATGCCGACGTACCAGGCCCAACCGACGAAGAGCCACGGCTTCGCGGCGCGCGCGCGGAAGGCGAGCAGCGTCACGGCGACGAACGCGGCGGCCGCCGCGAGCACGCGCGCGGAGACCGGTGAGTACGTGTCCGCGGCGACGAGCGCGGGATGCGGATAGAAGACGGCGAGGTCGAACGGCCACACCATCCGGAGCGCGTAGGCGATGTAGGCCACGAACGCGTTGGCGACGCGCGCGCCGATCGGTAGCGCGTCGACCGAACGAATCGCCGCGCCCGCCTCCTGGGCCACGACGGTCGCGACCGCGGCCGCGACGCACAGCGCGAAGAGCGGCAGCTTCTCGACCAGCACGCGCTTCGCTCCCTCGCGCTTCCAGCGGTCGAGCGGCCAAAGGTCGAGCAACACGAGCAAGGCCGGCAGCGTGACGAGCATCTGCTTCGCCATCAGGCCGAGCGCGAGCGACAGGGCGACGACGACGTAGCGCGACTTCGACGGCGCGCGTGCATAACGCTCCCACGCGATCAGCGTCAGGAAGAAGAACGTGCCCGACAGCACGTCCTTGCGCTCCGCGATCCAGGCGACGGACTCGACGCGCTGTGGATGCACGGCGAACAGCGCGGCGACGACCAGGCTCGGGCCGAGCCGGCGCGTCAGGAGGAACACGGCGACGAGGCACAGCGCCGCGTTCAACGCGTGCAGCCCGGCGCCCATCAGGTGGTGCGCGGCGGGGTCGAGGCCGAACAGCTCGCAGTCGAGCATGTGCGCCATCCACGTGAGCGGGTGCCAGTTGGCGGAGTGCGACGACGTGAAGGCCCAGCGCACGCCCTCCGCCGTCAACCCCGCGCTGACGTTCGGGTTTTCCGTGACGTAGGGGCCGTCGTCGTACGTGACGAACGCGTTCTCCGCGACGGGGAGGTAGAGCCAGAACGTGAGCAACGCGAGCGCGAGGCCGACGACCCACACGCGGGAGACCGGGGTCCCGTTCGTCATCGCGTGCGGTGGTACGGTTGCTCGCTCGTGTAGAGGTCGAGCTGCTTCTGCAGCGACCGCCTCTGCGTGTCGTTGCGCGCGCGCTCGAGCGCGAGCTTCTGGATCTCGACCGCGTGCTCGAACTTCCCGGCCTCGGCCTTCGCCGCCGCGTAGACGATGAAGCGGTTCGGGCTCGGGTCCTGCGCCGGCGTGCTCTGGATGACGTACTCGGCCCAGCGCACCGCGTCGTCGCCGTCGCGCAGCGCGGCGTCGGGACTCGTCGCGCGAATCCACGCCAGGCCGCGCGCGGCACCGATCGACACCGTGGACTCCGTGTCGCTCTCGAGCAGGCGCTCGTACAGCTCGACCGCTTCGGCTTCGCGTTTCTGCTGCTCGAGCAACGCACCCAGGTTCGCGAGCGCCGATCTGTACTGCGCATCGGAGCTCAGCGCGCGCCGGAACGCGGCCTCGGCCTCGTCGAACGCGCGCCGGTTCATCAGGATGTTGCCGAGCACGTCGTTCGCTTCCGGGTGATTGACGTCGTCGAGCAGGACCCGGTCGATTTGCGCCTGCGCGCCGACCTCGTCGCCCTCGAACATGAGCAGCTTCGCGAGCAGGATGCGCGCCGAAGAACGGGCGAGCGGGAGCTCGAGCGCCAGCTGGACCTCGGCCTTCGCCTCGGCGACTTGGCCCGTGTCGGCGAGCTCGCGCGCGAGCGTGTGGCGCGCCTCGTAGCTCTCCGGCGCGAGCTCGACCGCGCGTCGAAACGCCTCGAGCGCCTTCCGGTGGTCCCCGAGCGCCTGGCGCGCGAGTCCCAGCAGCGAGTGTCCCGCGGCGACGTTGTCGTCGAGCTCGGTCACGCGCAGTGCACACTGCTCGGCGTACGTGGCTTCCTTTTGATTGAGGTAGAGGTACCCGAGCTCGAGCCACGCGCCGATGTTCGTCGGGTCGAGTTCAGTCGCGCGACGCAGGTCGACGAGCGCGGCGTCGGCGTTGCCCTGGGCGCGTCGGATCAGACCGAGCTGGCGCGCGGCAAGGGCGTCGTTCGGGTTCAACTCGAGCAGACGCTCGAGCGTCGCGACCGCCTCGGCCGCGCGCCCCTGGTCGCGGTACGCGAGCGCGAGGTTGAACGCCGCCTGGTGGAAGGCCGGGTTCTGCTCGAGCGCGGTGAGGAACTCACCCTCCGCGAGGATCGGATCCGCGTCGTCGAGCAGGCGCGCGAGCCCGAGGTTGTTGTGCGCGACGTAGTTGCCCTCCGTGACGCGGACCGCGTGCTCGTGCAGCGTCGTGCTGTTCTCCCACACCGGCACCTGGCGCCACGTGCCGAACCCGAGCGCGGCGACCGCGAGCCCGCCGAGCGTCGCGATCGGCACGCGCAGCGCAGGACGAGCGCTCGCGACGTGCACCAGGACGGCGACGAGCATCCACGCGAGCCCGATGGTCGGAAGGTACGTGTACCGATCCGCCCACGCCTGCGAGCCGATCTGCACGAGCCCGACGACGGGCACGAGCGTCCCGAGAAACCACAGCCAACCGACGAGCACCGCGGGGATCGCGCGCCGCAG
Source organism: Planctomycetota bacterium (assembly GCA_029259605.1). Classification (GTDB taxonomy): domain Bacteria; phylum Planctomycetota; class UBA1135; order UBA1135; genus OFTM281. Next base: position 23,123 of record JAJDEV010000030.1, read on the forward strand.
ACGCCAGGCGAGGAAGGTGACGCCGCCGACGAGCACCGCGCCGATCGCCGCCGGAACGTACAGCGCCGCGGAATCGTCCGGGTGCACGATGCTGGCGTGCGGGTAGAAGCACGCGAGTCCGGTGGGCGCGAGCGACAGCCGCACGTAGGCGGCGACCGCGCCGAAGGCGTTGGCGACTCGATCGGCGATCGGAATCGCGCGCAGGGAACCGATCGTTCCGCCGCTGTCCTGGGCCATCCAGGCGAGGACTCCGGCGGCGACCGTGATCGCGAACAGCGGGAGCTTCTCCACGACGAGCTGGCGCACCGAGCGCCCGGCGCCGCCGCAGCAGCTCGCCCGTCGCAGCGGCCACACGTCGAGCAGCACGAGCAAGCACGGCAGCGTGACGAGCATCTGCTTGGCCATCAGCCCGAGCGCGAGCGCGAGCGCGGCCAGCGCGTAGTCGCCCTTCTTCCCGCCGCGCGCGTAGCGCGCCCAGGCGATCAGCGTCAGGAAGAAGAACGTGCCCGACAGCACGTCCTTGCGCTCCGAGATCCAGGCGACCGACTCGACGCGCAACGGGTGAACGGCGAAGAGCGCCGCGACGAAGAGGCTGGTCCACGCGCGCCGCGTGAGCGCGAAGAGCGCGGCGAAGCAGAGCGCCGCGTTCAGCGCGTGCATCAGGACGCTGACCAGGTGATGCTTGCCCGCGTCCTCGCCGAACAGCTCGACGTCGAGCATGTGCGACAGCGTCGTGAGCGGGTGCCAGTTCGTGGAGTGCTCGCCGCGAAAGGCGTACGCGACGCCGTCGGCCGACAACCCACCGAGCACCGCTTGGTTGTTGTAGACGTACGACGGGTCGTCGAAGTTGACGAAGTCGAACTCGGTCGCGCGCGCGTAGAGCAGGGCCGTCAGGGCGGCGAGCGACAGCGCGAGCGCCCACAGGCGACCGCGGCTCGGGGGCGGGGCTTCGATACTCATGCCGGCGTGCGGGCGATGCTTCCCATCGGCTCGCGGGCGGGGATTCCAGCACAGGAATCGCGGGCGATCCACGGAAAGCGGCGCGGATCGGTGCGACTCACCGCGCCGCCTCCCGATCGAGGCGAGCGCGGCGTAGCAGTTCGTCGATGCGGTCCGCGAGTCGCCCGAGGTTCTCGGCGCGCGACTCGCCGCGCAGCAAGCCGTCCACGTGTGACGCCAATCCCTGCAGGTTCGCGACCGCCGACGCGTTGTCGGTGGATGCGGGAGCCGTCAGCGCGAGCACGGCGGCGAACGCCTCGACCGCGCCCTCCAAATCGCCCGTCGATCCGAGCAGCGCGCCGAGGTTGAGGTGCGCCTCGAGCATGCCGGGCGCGTAGCGCAGCGCGCGCCGATAGAAGTACGCCGCGCGCTCCGCGTCGCCCGCCTCGTGCTCGAGCAGGCCCAGATTGAAGAGCGCCTCGGGGAACTCGCGGCGGTGGTCGATCGCGTCGAGGTAGAGCGTGCGCGCCTCGTCGAGCCGCCCCTGCCGCCTGCGTTGTCCGGCGAGTCCCGACTCGGCCATGTAGTTCGAGTGCGTCGTCTCGAGCGCGCGCGTGAAGAGCGCCTCGGAGTCGCGCCAATGCGGCACCTCGCGCGCGGCGAGCGTCGCCCAGCCGGCGAGCAACAGCGCGAGCGCGCCCGCGTGCAGGCGCGCCGCGTGCGTGCCGCTCGCGAAGCGCGCGCCGAACGCGAGCACGATCGCGATGCCGACCAGCGGCAGGTACGCGTAACGATCGGCGACCGCCTGCTCGCCGACTTGAACCAGGCCGATCATCGGAACGAGCGTGCCGAGGAACCACAGCCACCCGACGATCACCGGCCCGCGTCGGGAGCGCAGCGCGAGAAGCGTCGCGACGACGAGGCCGAGCGCGCTCGCGAGCGTCACCGCGTTCCACGCGTTCCATTCGGGCGCGACGATGGCCGGGTGCGGATAGAAGTACGCCAGACGCAGCGGCACGAGGCCGCGGACGACGTAGAAACCGTACCCCGTGAACGCGTTCGCGACGCGATCGCCGAGCGCGATCTCCGCAAGCGAGCTCAGCGCGCCCGACTCGCGTTGCGCGAGCACGGTGATCGCGACCGAGCCGGCCGCGAGCGCGACGAGCGGCAGCTTCTCGAGCATGAGCCGGCGCCACGGCACGTCGCGCCGGAGCGGCCAGCGGTCGAAGAGCAGCGCGACGAGCGGAAACGTCACGGCGCTGGGCTTGGCGAGCAGCGCGCACCCGAAGGCCGCCGCGACGGCCAGGTAGCGACCGACGCCCGGCCGGCGCGCGTAGCGCACGTACAGCAAGAGCGCCGAAAGGAAGAACAGCGTCGCGAGCACGTCCTTGCGCTCGCTGATCCACGCGACGGATTGGACGCGCAGCGGATGCAGCGCGAAGGCGGCGGCGACGAACGCGCTCGCCCAGCGCCGCCCGGTCGTCGTCAGGAGCAGCGCGAAGCAGAGCAGCGCGTTCAGCGCGTGGAGCGCGACGCTGACGAGGTGGTGCTTGCCCGCGTCGAGTCCGAACAGCTCGCAGTCGAGCATGTGCGAGATCCACGTCAGCGGATGCCAATTGGACGAGTGGAACGCGGTGAACGCCCAGCGCACGGAGTCCGCGGACAGTCCGCGCGAGACCGCCTCGTTCTCGGCGACGTAGTCGAGGTCGTCGAAGCTCAGGAACCCGAAACGCGCGACGGGGGAGTACACCGCGAACGTCGCCGCGACGAGGGCCAGCGCGATCGCGATGGTCGGCCACCGTGCGCGCACGCTCATCGCGGCGCGGCCTCGAGGCGCAGGGGCGCTCCGCCGCGATAGGTGTCGAGCTCGGCGCTGAGCCGCGCGTGCAGCGGCCCCGGCGTTTCGAGCGCGCGCTGGACCGCGTCGAGCGCGCGGTCGAACTCACCCGTCTCGGCGTACGCCGCCGCGAGCGCGGACAAGACCTCGGGCGTCTCGCCCAGGTCCCGCGCGAGGTTGCGCGCGCGACGGACGGCGTCCGTACCGTCGCGCACGTCGTCGGCCGGCGCCGCGGCGAGGACGCGCACGAGCAGCAGCGCGACCTGGGGGTTGTTGACGTTCGACGCGAGGGCGCGGCGCAGCGCGTCCGCCGCGTGCGCCCACTCGCCCGCGCGCAGCGAGAGGTGCGCGTCGACCTCGAGCGCGAGGGCGTGGTTCGAGTTGATCGCCAGCGCGCGATCGACGTACCCGCGCGCGTCGCGGTAGCGCTCGAGCTCGAGACTGAGCTCCGCGAGCGCGGCGAGCGAGCGCATGTGCTCGGGGTTGTCGTCGAGCACGCGTTGGTAGAAGTCGATCGCGTCGTCCGTGCGCCCCGCCTCGCGGTAGGCGTTGGCGAGCGGATAGAGCGGCCCGGGATCGAGCGGGCGGACGTAGAAGGCGCGCTCGAGCAGCTCGACCGCGCGCGCGACGTCGCCGCGCGCGGCGTAGAGCGAGCCGATGCGCGTGAGCGCGTCGCCGTAGTCCGGTTCGGTCGCGAGCGCGCGTGCATAGCACTCGATCGCGCGCTCGGGGTCCGCCTCCTGCTCCGCGGCGAGTCCGAGCGCGTACCACGCGTCGCGCGAATCGGGCTCGACCCGCAGC
>JAJDEV010000291.1 GCA_029259605.1 Planctomycetota bacterium
GCCCGCGCGTGGTCCGGGAGCGCGAGGCCCGATGCACGGTGCACTCGACGCGGAGCAACCCACCGACCCTCCCTCCGGCGCGGTCCGCGGCGCTCCCGCGCCCACGGCGGCGTGCCTCCACACCACGCGCCAGGCTTCGCCTGAGCGCGCGCGCTCCCGTACGGGCTGGTCGTTGCCGCAACGGCATGTGTCGGTCTCCGGCAGTTCCAACGGGGACAGCGTTCGGTTCGGGGACTCGGGCACGTCACCACCGTTTGACGCACGGCATGCGCCGCTTCGCGCGCGCCGTGCGGCCCCCGCGCGCAACCCGCCGGCCGCACCCCGGTGACAAGGCCCCGAACCGAACGGTGTCCGCGCTCGAAGTGCCGAAGGCGCACACGGGCGAGTTGCGGCACGGTGCAAGTCGCGAGGGAGCGCGCGCGCGTGCCCACGCCCGCGCGAGGTGCGGGCGACGCCGAAGCCCGCGTGCCCTACGGCGAGCTCCCCACACGGTGGCGCGCGCGTCGGCGCGCCACCCTACTCCCCGAGCCCGCGCAGGGCGGCGCGGATCGCCTCGTGTTCGAGTGCGCGCAGGGGGCGTCCGCTGGCTTCGGCGGCGCGCGCGAGGTCGTCGAACTCGGGCGACAGGTCGAGCTCGGTGGTTCCGGACGCGCCGCGCACGACGCGTCGTTTCACGCGGATCGCGAACGGTTTGCCGCCGACGTCGAGCTCGACGGTCCGCTCCTCGCGTTCGCACTCGGTGCGTTCGGTGCGGGTCCAACGCACGCCGAGGGTCGGTGAGTGGGTGAAGCACACCGTTTCGAGCGCGGTCCTCGCGTCGGCGCGGCAGAGCGCGGACACGACCGCGGCGGGCCGGTCCTTCTTCATCTGCACGGGCGCACTCCACACTTCGAGCGCACCGGCGACGCGCAGCGCGCGGACGAGGAAGCCGACTTCCTCACCGGTGGCGTCGTCGAGGTTGCACTCCAGCAACCAGGCCTCGGTGCGCGCGGCCGGCGCGTCTTCGACGAGCGAAACGCGCACGAGGTTCGGCGGCCCCTCGGCCGGATCGCGGCTGCCGGCGCCGTAGCCGGTCGCGACGCGCACCATCGGCGGCGACTCGCCGGCGGCCAGGAATTCGTCCGTGATCTCGGCCAGGATCGCCGCGCCGGTCGGCGTCACACGCTCGCCACCCGGCCCCATCGTGGTCGCGATCCCTTCGAGCACCGCCGCCGTCCCCGGGGTCGGCACCGGCATCTCGCCGTGGGCGCAACGGACCGTGCCGCCGCCCACGTACGGGACGGTCGCCACGACGCGGTCGACGCCGAGGCACTCGAGCGCGCGCATCGCGCCGGCCACGTCGATCAGCGTGTCGACCGCGCCCACCTCGTGGAAGTGAACGGCCTCGATCGGGATCCCGTGCGCGCGCGCTTCGGCTTCGGCCAGGCGGGTCAGCGCGCCGACGGCGCGTTGCTGGACGCGCGGCGAGAGGTGCGCGGCTGCGAGGCGCTCGACGAGGTCCGAGAGGTGGCGATGCGGCGGATCGGCGGACTCGGGCGTCCGAACGTCGACGCGCTTGGCGCGAATCGAGGCGCGCTCCGTCTCGCCGACGGTGAGCTCGAACTCGTCGGGGACGAGCGCCTCCGCGAGCGCGCGCAGCTCGCCCTCGTGGAACGCATCGCGACCGAGATCGAGCAGTGCGGCGAGGAACATGTCTCCGGCGAGGCCGCCGAACGGTTCGATGAGGAGCGTGACCATGGGCGCTAGCTTCGCCTGGCCCGCGCCTCCTGTCGACGGCGGAGCGGCACGGAAGCTCACGGGGCGAACGCCATGTCGGCCGCCCGCGCACCGGCGCGCGCCGCACAGAGCACCGAGACACGGCCCGCGCCGAGCGTTCCGAGCGCCGCGGCACACGCGTCGACCGTCGCGCCGGACGTCACGACGTCGTCGACGAGCCACACCGACACGCCCCGGAGATCGAACGCGACGCTGCGCGCGGTGAACGCGCGCGCGACGTTGGCCGTCCTCGACACCGCACCGATCGCCCCCTGGGGAGATGTCCAACGCGTCCGCTCGAGCAGCGAGCACGCCGTGCTGCCCGCGCTCCGTCGCGGCGCACCGTCGGGGGAATCGAACGCCGCGATCGCGCGCGCGAGCAGCGCCGCCTGGTCGAAGCCGCGCTCGAGCCGGCGGAGCGGATGGAGCGGCACCGGGACGAGCAGCACGGGCCCCGACCGCACGCTCCGCAGTCGCTGCGCCATCGCGCGTCCGAGCGGCTCGGCCAAATCCCTCCGCCTACCGTGCTTGAGCGCCAGGATCCACTCGCGCAATCCGGTGTCGCGCCGGTAGTCGCCGAGCGTCACGAGTCGGTGGTAGCGCGGGCGATCGCGGCGGCACGTCGCGCAGCGCGTGCCGTCCGGCAGCATCGGCGGCAGGGCGCGCGCGCAGACTCCGCAGCGCGCCTCCTCCGGCGGCGCATCCGGGTCGGGCAGCGCGTGTTCCGCACAGGTTCCCGTCGCGTGCGTCCCGGATCGAGCGCGCGCCGGAGCGGGCGCGCGGCACACGGGGCAGACGGCGGGATACAGCTCGTCCACGAAGGCTTGCACGCCGCGAACGAACGCCCCGCGCCAACTCGCGCTCGCCCGTGCTCCACTTGCTTCCGCGCTGTGCACGGAACAGGACCCGCTCGCGGTCGCGAGGTTAGGAGCTCAGGCCGAATTCTTTCTCGGTCTCGGCGTCCGCGTGGAGCGTCTCGGCGCGCGGGTCGCCGCGTTCGGCGAGGGCCGAGGCGATGCCGATGCGCTGGCGGATCCGCAGCAGGTACGACTGCACGGAGTCGTCCCCCTCGGACGGAATGCCGAACAGCTGGCCGAGCTCGCGCGAGAGCGCGACGTCCGCTTCCAAGTTGGGCGGGTGCGCGACGAAGTACTCGCGCACGTAGCGTCGGAAGAGCGCGTGCGAGAGCCACCATCCGGCGAGCTCGAGCACACCGACGGCGAGCACGATGACGCCGACCCACTCGAGCGGGAACTCCGCGCCGCCGACGGGCGGCGGGCGAAAGTGCCCGACGAGCTGCACGCCGAACCCGAACAGCAGGAAAAGGAAGCCGAGGTGCACCTGAACGCGATGGAAGATGTACGCGCGCACCGAGGTCAGGTTGCGCTCCTCACCGCCGAAGAACTTCGCCACCAGCGTCCGCGGATGACGGAACAGGATCGAATTCGCGAGCAGGAAGCACCCGACGATCGACAGCAGGAGGCCGATCGCGGACAGGTCGGGCACGCTCGTCTCCTGGGCGAAACGGACGGACGGGGTCGAGAGGAAGGAGAGGAACATCGGCGACCCTGAAAGGTATGCACCCCCGCGGACAACCGCAAGCGCGCCACACGAACCGACGCGCCCCGACCCGAACGACGTCGAGTTTCGATGCGCGCGCCCTACAATCCGCGGCCATGGGAAGCAGCGACGCACCGAGCGACCCGGGCGAGGGCGCTGCGCACACGTTGGTGCGCCGGACCGCCGCGCTCGCGCGGCTCGACCTGGACGAGGCCGAGATCGAACGGCTCGCGCCCGAGTTCCGTCGCATCCTCGACGCGTTCGGCGCGCTCGCGGGCGTCGCGGCGGATGCGCCGCCGGCGACCGACGAGCCCCACAACGCGCGCACGCGGCCGGACACGCCGCGCCCGTCGCTCGGCGCCGAGCGCGTCCTCCGGTGCGCGCCGGAACGCGAAGGCGCGTACTACTCGGTGCCCAAGACGGTGGGCGGTGACGCGTGACGGAACGGGACGCGACCGCGCTGCGCGAACGCCATGTCGCGGGCGAATGCTCGGTGCTCGAGACCGTCGAGAGCACGCTGCGTCGCATCGAAGCGCGCGACGCGGAGCTCGGCGCGTTCGCGCAGGTCTTCGCCGCTGAGGCGCGCGAGCGCGCGCGCACGCTCGATGCCCGGCTCGCGCGCAAGGAGACGCCCGGCGCGCTCTTCGGCGTTCCGCTCGCGCTCAAGTCGAACATGTGCGTCGAGGGCATCGAGACGAACTGCGGCAGCCGCATCCTCGCGGGCTACCGGCCGCCGTACACGGCGTCGTTCGTGCAGCGCGCGCTCGACGCGGGGTGCGTGCTGATCGGCTCGACGCACATGGACGAATTCGCGATGGGTTCGTCGGGCGAACACTCGGCCTATCGCGCGACGCGCAACCCGT
>JAJDEV010000292.1 GCA_029259605.1 Planctomycetota bacterium
CGGTAGGGAACGCCCACAACTCCCCGCGACTCCAGTTCACCCCCCGGCACGCGAGCGAAGCGAGCCTGTGCCGCAGCAGGGCGAAGCCCTGCGCGTGAATCGGTAGGGAACGTCGACAACTCCCCGGTCCTTGAACTTCCACCTGCGCCGAGAATGCGAGCAGGGGACGCTTTCGCGTCCCCTGCTCGTGGTCCTGACCGATGCGCGCGTGGGCTCGGTGGGCTCAGATGCCCCAGCGGAAGCCGAGCTCGAGGATGTTGTCCGAGTAGTCGATCGAGGTCGTGTTGCCGCTCGCCTGGTCGAAGACGTCGATCTCGTCCGTGATGTAGTAGCGGTAGCCGAGCGACACGTGGTAGGCGCTGCCGAGCTTGTACCTCATGCCGGCTTTGAACTGCGCAACGGAGCCGCTGTTGTCCTGCTGCGAGAGGTTGCCCGTGTCGAACGTCGAGTAGTTGATCGAGCCGAAGCCGGCGCCGCCCGCGAGGTAGAGCGCGAAACCGCTCGAGACGTTGTAATCGACGACGAGATTGGCGAGCACCGCACCGGAGCTCGCGCCCTTGTCCTTCGTGTTCGGGAAGCTGGCGAGGTCGCGCTCGTCGACGGTGAAGTAGGTGTAGAGCCCCTCACCCTCGACGGCGAACTCGAAGGCGCCGGCGCGGCCGAGGGTCCTGCCGAGCGCGATGGAGGTCGCGTAGCCGAGGTCGAAGTCGACTTCCGAGCCGGTCGGTCCGTCGACGGTCGACGATGTGCCGAGGCCGACGCCGAACTGCAGGTACCACGGATCCTCGTCGTTCCGGGCGGAAGCGGAGGGAGCGACGAGGGAAAGGGCCAGGACGGCGAGGATCGGAGACTTCCGCATGGATGCTCTCGGTTGCAGGGGAGGGAACGATGCCTTGGGGCGCCAGATTCCGGGGGGCGCCAGATTGTAGGGACTCGACGTGGGGGGGCAACCTCGGGTCGGGTTTGGCGAGGAGGGTGCTCTAGGGCCGTCGCATGGGTCCCCGAATGCCTGCTCCTATCCCGAGAGTCCCGATGGGGAACGGGGTTTTCCTTCCCATACCCGTCGCGCTGGCTAGACTCTTCGGCCGCTCTCGCCGCCGAAGCTGTGCGTCGGGCGACCCCATGAAGCTCAAGATCCGCAACAGCAAGACGAAACGGGCTAAGAAGCAAGGCTACCGGACGCGACAGAAGTCGGCCGGAGGCAGGAAGGTCAACAAGCGCCAACGCGCCCGCCACGGGTCGTTCTAGGGCGCTCGTCCGACCGACCTCACGGCACTTCGAAGCTTCGCGAACCCCCGACGCTCGGGCGACGGTCGAGGACTGCCCTCGATCCCTATCATGAAGTCCGCCTCGAACGCCGCGACCCCTCCCGCCGGGACCTTCCTCCCGCGCACCCGTAGCGAGATGGCCCAGCGCGGCTGGGACGAGCTCGATGTGCTGCTCGTCACCGGCGACGCCTACGTCGACCACCCGTCCTTCGGGATCGCGGCCATCGGACGCCTGCTCGAAGCCAAGGGCTATCGGACTGGCATCCTCGACATCCCGGAGCTCGACGAGGGTTGGGAGCGACTGCCCGCGCCGCGCCTCTTCGTCGGGGTCTCGGCCGGGACGATCGACTCGATGGTGACGAACTACACGGCGTCGAAGCGCAAGCGCCGCGTCGACGTCTACCGTCCGGGCGGCGCGGTCGGTCGCCCGAACCGTGCGACGATCGCCTACACCGCCGCCGCGCGCCACTGGTACCCCGGCGTGCCGGTCGTGATCGGCGGGCTCGAGGCGGGCCCGCGACGCCTCGCCTACTACGACTATTGGCAGGACTCGATCCGGCGCTCGATCCTCGCGGACTCGAAGGCGGACCTCTTGGTGTGGGGCATGGGCGAGCGCCAGACGCTCGAGATCGCGCGTCGCCTCGCGAACGGTGAGTCGCTGCGCGACCTCGGCGGCACGTGCGAGATGCGCTCCGCCGACGACCTGCCGGAGAACGCGCGCGTCGTGCCGTCGTTCGAGGAGATCGAGAAGGACAGCGATCATCTGATCGAGCTCTTCCACGCGCTGCGCGAGGAGAACCACCCGGGCGCGAAGCCGCTGGCCCAGGGCCACGGCAAGCGTTTCGTCCTGCAGCACGGTCCGCTCTCGCCCACGTCGCAGGACGAGGTCGACTCGTACTACGACCTGCCGTTCGAGCGCGACTGGCATCCGGACCACACCGCCGCGGGCGGCGTGCCGGCGCTCGAGCCCGTGCGCTGGAGCATCAACACGCACCGCGGCTGCATGGCCGACTGCACGTTTTGCTCGATCACGTTCCACCAGGGACGCACGATCCAGGGCCGTAGCGAGGAGTCGGTTCTCAAGGAAGCGCACGCGCTCTCCGCGCACCACGACTTCCGCGGCACGATCACGGACGTCGGCGGGCCGACCGCGAACATGTACGGCCTCGGATGCAAGCTGCTCGAGAAGGGCGACCCGTGCCTCGGCCGCGATTGCCTGACCCCGGACCCGTGTCCCGCGTTGCGCATCGACAAGGAGTCCGAGGGCTATCGCCGCCTGCTGTCGCTCGTGCGCCAAACGCCCGGCGTCAAGCACACGCACGTCAGCTCGGGCATCCGCTACGACATGCTGCGCGACAAGAAGGGCGAGCTGCTCCCGCTGCACCACGACCTCGTCGAGCACCACGTCCCGGGCCGTCTGAAGCTCGCGCCGGAGCACGCGTCGCCGGACACGCTCCGCGCGATGAACAAGCCGACCTTCGACGTCTACGAGGACTACGAGCGCGACTACAAGAAGGAGTGCGCGGAGCTCGGGCGCGACCAACACCTGGTCAACTACTTCATCGTCGGTCACCCGGGCACGACCCTGGCCGACGCGGTGATCCTCTTCGAGAAGCTGCTCGACCGGAATTACTCGCCGGAGCAGGTGCAGGAGTTCCTGCCGCTGCCGATGACGCGCGCGTGCGTGCAGTACGTGACGGGCAAGGACCCGATCACGCTCGAGGAGTTCTACGTCCCGCGCGGTGAGAAGGAGCGCAAGCAGCAGAAGGCGCTCGTGAGGTGGAAGGCGCCGGAGTCGCGCGAGGTTGTGGAGGATGCGCTGGTGAAGGCGGGGCGTGAGGATCTGCTGCCGCGGTTTCGGCATTTGGCGAAGCAAGCGGCAGCCGCGGCGCGCAAGCGCGCGGATGGGAAAGGGAAGGGCAAGGGGAGTCCGAGCTTGGAGTTGGATACCTGCGGTTAGGGGGACACGGCGAGCTTTGCTCGCGTGTATGGGATGTCCGAGGTTCCGGGACTTGTCGCGGTCCTCTTTCGCCTCGCAGAGCTCGCTTCGCTCGCTCTGCTCGTCGGGGCGTCTCGACGGGACGGGGACTTGCTGGCGTTCGCTATCGATTCACGCGCAGCGCTTCGCGCTGCTGCGGCACAGGCTCGCTTCGCTCGCGTGCCGCGGTACGCAACGGAACAGGGGTTTACACGGCAGCTCTACGGTTTCCGGAACGGCCGATGAGACGTTCGGGGACTTGCAACCGGAGTGCGGCCGGCTGGTTGCCCGCAGTCTCCGCACGGCACGCCGCGAAGCGGCGTATGCCGTGCAGTGGCGCGAAGCGCCACGCGTCCAACGGGCGCCCGCGGCTCGCAACACGCGAGCGTAGCGAGCCTGTGTTGCAGCGGTGCGCCTCGCGCCGCGCGTGAACCGGGCGCCTGCGGCCGGCGGGACGCGAGCGCAGCGAGCCTGTCCCGCAGCGGCGCGTTGGCGCCGCGCGTCAAACGGTGGTGACGTGCCCGAGTCCCCGAACCGAAACGTCGTCCCCGCTGGACCGGCCGGAGACCTACACATGCCGTTGCGCCAGCGACCATCTCATGCGGGAGCGCGCGCGCTCAGGCGAAGCCTGGCGCGTGGTGCGGGAGCATCCCGCCATGGGAGCGAGCGCGCGGGCGCCCACGCCCGCGCGTAGTGCGGGAGGCACGAACGCGAGGGAGCACCCACGCCGGGCGAAGCCCGCGTGTGGTTCGGGAGCCACGCGCACGGTGCCGCGCACTCGAGAGTCCACGTCCGAGCGGATTGCGGCAAACACGACAGCGAGGGACCACACACCCCAGGCACTACCCGTTCGTCGCGCGAATCTCCCGCGGAGGTGCCGCGCGCTACGCGCTCGATGCACTCAGCCCAGCGCCGAAGCCTGCACTACAGAGCCGTCGCCGCGCTGTCGCCGACTTCGATCGCCTGACCTTCGATGACACCTGTGATGCGGCAAAGCGCGTACCTCCCGTCCCAGCTCTCGACGACCGCCTTGCCCTTGTACTGACGGCCCAGATCAATGTGGAACGACAGGGGTCGGCGATCGTCGTCGCTGCTCGGCTCACGCCATAGGCGTGGGCATCCGCTCGGCGTCTTGATCCGAAGGACCGAGTCACGGACTTCGGCGACGCGTCCGTCGATCACGGGGATGAGTGGGTTGCCGGGCCAGGTCGTGCCGCACGTGGGCAGGCCAACCGATTCGGAGGCGGGTTGGAGTCGCTTCACGGGCTCCTTGCTCGACACGCACGAGGCGGCGAGCGAGAACGCCAGGATCGCGGTGCACACGGATGTACGGGGCGGTATCACGAGAGCCGTAGCCCACGGCTCCCGGCCGGTTGCGGTTTGCTTCGGAACGATCGTCACGCACTCCGAAACGGTCGCGCGAGCGTGAGGTCCTGCCCGCGGTACGACGGCCCGCTGCGCCCCTCTCCGTACAGCGCGCGCGCCGCGCTCGCCGTGCGGAAGTACCGCAGTCGGAAGAAGATCTGCCCGTCCTCGACCAGGAACGGCACGTCGTGCGCGCGCACTTCGAGCACGGCCGGCGTGGCGGACTGCGCGCGCGACGCGGCGTTCGCGTCCCACCCGAAGCCGGGATCGAAGAACCCCGCGTAGTTGTTGCGCAGCTCGCCGATGCCGACGTCGATCGGCAGCATCTCGGCGGCGAGCGTGGGGGGCACGACGATGCGCTCCTTGCTCGCCAGGATGTAGAAGCACTCGGGCTCGAGCACGCAGCGCCCGTCGCGTGCGTGCAGCGGCTCCCAGAAGTCGGCGGCGTCGTGCACGCCGTGGGCGGCGAACTGCAGCACCTCGGTGTTGCGCGCCGCGCGCCAGCCGCACGGGTTGCGCGTCGCGAGGCCGACGCGCATCGCCACGGCGCCGTCGTGGTCGAACCGCAGCTTGCTCGCCGCGACCGGCTCGTCGCCGTCGTAGCACAGCGGCGTGCGCGCGTGCGCCTCGATCAACTCGTCGCGCGTGAGCGCTGCGACGCCGCGCTGCAAGCGCAGCTGGCAGAGTCGATCGCCGCGCTTCAGGCGCACCGGGAAGGACAGCGGCGCGACCTCGATCCACAACCGTCCGCGGAAGCCGGCGGGCGCCTCGTCGAAGCGCGGGTGCTCGGGGACGAGCACGCGCGTGAAGAGGTCGCAGCGTCCCGTCGAGCTGCGCGGGTTGAAGCGCGCGACGAGGTCGCCGGGCAGGTCGAGCTCCTCTTCGAGCGGGATGAGGTAGACGAGTCCGCGTTCGAGCACCGCGCCCTCGCCCTCGAGCGAGACTTGCGACGTGGACAGCTGGCGCAGGCGTTCGTCCACGGGCACGCGCTCGGGCAGGAAGCCGGAGCGAATGCGGTAGGCCGCTCTTCCGAGGCGCAGGTCGACGCTCGCCGGCTGGACCTGGGCGGCGGTCGGTGCGGGCGCGCCGTCCGCCGCGCGGATCGCGGTTCCGAGCAGGCGCTCGAGCTCGACGTCGACCAGGATGCCGTTCGTGGTGGGGGGCGCGGAGGCGGAGGTTCGCGTCGGGGCGGGCGCGTGCGTGCGTTCGGGCATGGGGGCGAGGAAGGAGGGACGCGGCGGAGCGCGCGGGAGTCTAGCAGCCCCCGCGCGGCATGGATTCGCGCGCGCCGCACGACTTGCCGCGGTGCGATCTTTCCGCCCCCGGATGGCGCCGCTACACTTTTTGCCCTTCCACTCGAAAGGCACCCTCCTTCCTCCATGAAGATCCACGAATTCCAAGCCAAAGCCCTGCTCCAGCGCTTCGGCGTCAAGGTCCCGCGCGGACACGAATGCACGACGCCGGACGAGGCCGCCAAGGCCCATACCGAGCTCGGCACACCGGTCACCGTCGTCAAGGCACAGATCCACGCCGGCGGGCGCGGCAAGGGCGGCGGCGTCAAGGTCGTCAAGAGCGCTGACGACGCGCGCGACGCGGCCGAGAAGATCCTCGGCATGCAGCTCGTCACGCACCAGACGGGTCCCGAGGGGCAGCTCGTGCGCCGCGTTTGGGTCGAGGAGGGCTCGAACATCGAGTCCGAGCTCTACGTCGGCGTCGCGCTGGATCGCGAGCAGCAGTTGCCCGTGATGATGGCGTCGCGCGAGGGCGGCATGGACATCGAAGAGGTCGCCGCGAACACGCCCGAGAAGATCCTGAAGGCGGCGTTCTCGCCGGAGACCGGACTCGACGCGACGGAAGCGCGGCGGCTCGCCGAAGGCATCGGCCTGACGGGCGGACTCGCCGACAAGGGCGTCGCGTTCATGCAGGCGCTCGCGAAGGCCTTCTGCGAGCTCGACTGCTCGCTGGCCGAGATCAACCCGCTCGTCACGACCAAGGAGGGCGAGGTGGTCGCGCTCGACGCGAAGATCAACTTCGACTCGAACGCGCTCTTCCGTCACCCGGACATCGTCGAGCTGCGCGACCTCGACGAAGAGGACCCGAAGGAGATCGAGGCCAGCAAGCACGGCCTCTCGTACATCGCGCTCGACGGCAACATCGGCTGCATGGTCAACGGCGCGGGCCTCGCGATGTCGACCATGGACGTCATCCAGCTGCACGGCAGCGCGCCGGCGAACTTCCTCGACGTCGGCGGCGGCGCCTCGAAGGAGACCGTCACGGCGGCGTTCAAGATCGTGCTGTCGGACCCGAAGGTGAAGGGCGTGCTCGTCAACATCTTCGGCGGGATCATGCGCTGCGACGTCATCGCCGAGGGCGTTTGCGCCGCGGTGAAAGAGGTCGAGCTGAACGTTCCGCTGGTCGTGCGCCTCGAGGGCACGAACGTCGAGAAGGGCCGCGAGATCCTCGAGCAATCGGGGCTCCCGCTCATCACCGCGAGCGATCTGGACGACGCCGCCGAGAAGATCTGTCGAGCCGTCGAGGCGTAGCGAGAAACATCATGAGCGTTTGGGTCGATTCGAACACGAAAGTCATCACGCAGGGGTTCACCGGCAAGACCGGCACCTTCCACTCCGAGCAGGCGATCGCCTACGGCACGAAGATGGTCGGCGGCGTGACGCCGAAGAAGGGCGGCACCGAGCACCTCGGCCTCCCGGTCTTCGACACCGTGCAGGACGCGCGCGAGGCGACGGGCGCGAACGCGTCGGTCGTCTACGTGCCGCCGAAGTTCGCGGCCGCCGCGATCCTGGAGGCGGTGGACGCGGGCATCGAGCTCGTCATCACGATCACCGAGGGCATCCCGGTGATGGACATGGTCCGCGTGATGGAGCGCGTCCGCGACTCGGACTCGCGCCTCATCGGACCGAACTGCCCGGGCATCATCACGCCCGACGAGTGCAAGATCGGCATCATGCCCGGCTACATCCACAAGCCCGGCCGCGTCGGCGTCGTGTCCCGCTCGGGCACGCTCACCTATGAAGCCGTGTGGCAGCTCACGTCGCGCGGCATCGGCCAGTCGACCTGCATCGGCATCGGCGGCGACCCGGTCAACGGCACGAACTTCATCGACTGCCTCACCGCGTTCAACGACGACCCGGACACCGACGCGATCGTGATGATCGGCGAGATCGGCGGCACGGCCGAGGAGCAGGCGGCGGACTTCATCCAAGCCAACGTGAAGAAGCCGGTCGTCGGCTTCATCGCGGGCGTGACCGCGCCTCCTGGACGCCGCATGGGCCACGCCGGCGCGATCATCTCGGGCGGCAAGGGCACGGCCGCGGACAAGATCTCCGCGCTCACCGCCGCGGGCGTCAGCATGACGACGAGCCCGGCCACGATCGGCAAGACGATGGAGCAGGCGCTCAAGAACGCGGGGCTGCTCGCGGGCGCGTAGCCCTTCAGCGCGTCACGATCTCCAGCCTTCCGGGGCGCAGCGAGATCGTGACGCGGTCGACCTCGATCCCGCCTCGGAGGAGCACCAGTTCGCGCGCCCGGTCGGACACGCCTAGCGCGACCGAGCGCCCGTCGATCAGGGGCCAGCGCGTGTTCGTCCGGTAGCTGCGGGGACCGATGTCGGACAACGGCAGGCGCTCGCCGTTCGCGTCGTGGAGCTCGAACGCGTCCGCGAGGTGCGGGTCCGACGTGAGGTGCACCTTCACGTGGCACAGCGCCTCGACGACGAGCTCGACCTCGTCATCCACGATGTTCTCCAGCGTCGGGAGGACGAACTCGCCGCGGATCCAGAGCGTGAGCCGATCGCCCGTGATGTCCTCGAACGCGAAGCGGCCGTCCGCGTCGGTCAGGGCCGTGCTGTGGGGGTGGTGCACGCCGCCGAACATCGGGCAGTGCAGCTTGACGTGCACGCCCTCGAGCGGCGCGCCGGCTGGCGAGACGATCCGGCCCGCGATGCGTCGCGGCTCGCGCGTGGTGCGTTCGATCGCGAGGTCCGCGCGCCCGGCCGCGAATGGTCCGTGGCGCGTGATCGACGCGCCGTCCGGATCGAGAATGCCGAGCGTGTACTCACGGTCGAGCAGACCCTGCAAGCGGAAGCGCCCGCGCGCGTCGGTCGGCGTCCAGCGAAAGTAGTCGTCGGACGAATCGTCGTAGGTCGACTCGGCCGGCGCGACGAGGTTTTCGAGCTGCACCGTGAGGTCGTCGCCGATGATCCCGAACGACGTCGGGTCGTCGATCCACACGTGCAGGCCGGCCAGCGGCGCGCCGCTCGCGTCGACCACGCGCCCGGAGAGTTCGAGCGGCGTGTCGCCGAGCACGAGCTCGACGCGGTCGGGCCACACCGGGTCGCCGCTCGCGTCCGGCCACGCGCGCATCCGCGCGGGCAGGTGTCCGGCGCATCCGGCGACGAGCTCGAACGAATCGAACGCTTTCGCGCGATCGAGCACGAACGTGCCGTCGGCGGCCGTCGTCGTCGCGAGCGCACCGAGCGAGACGAGCGCGCCCTCGACCGGAACGCGCGCGGCATCGACGACGCGTCCCTCGACCGTCGCCGCGTTCGATCCCGGCCGGCGCAGGACGAGCTCGAGATCGAGCGCGGGACCGAGCGGAGGCATTACCGAGCCGGGCGCATAGCCGTCGAGCCGCGCCACGACGGCCGCGTCGAGCACCGCCGGCACGCGGTCGAGCTCGAAGCGGCCGTCCTCGTCCGTCTCCGCGCGCCACTCGCCGTCGTCCGCGGTATCGAACACCGCGTCGAAGCGCGCGCTGAATCCGGGCGGGAGCTCGAGCGCGACTCCGACACCGCGCATCGGCGCGCCGAACTCGTCGACGACAACGCCGGCGAGCGCACGGTGACGTGCGGCGACGAGCAGGAGCTCGTCCTCGCGCTCCGCGCCGTCCTTCGCGCGCAGGGCCAGCTCGAAGAGATCCTCGAAGAGCGGGTCGTCCGTGCGCACGCGGCCGGCCGCGCGCGGAGCGGACAGCTCGAACACGCCGCGCGCATCGCTGAGCCCGCGCGTGGTCTCGCCGTCATGCGTACGGAACGTGACCGGCATGGCTGCGAGGCTGCGACCCTCCGGATCGACGACGCGGCCACGCAACGTGCGCAACGCCGCGGCAGCGTCGGGTTCGACGTCGGGCGGCGTCGCGGGGACCGCGGTCGTCGGCGCCGCTTCGGCGACGCGCGCCGCGCGCACCTCGTCGACCGGCAACACCGGATCGTGCGCACGCGCGGCCTCGTCGACGCTCGTGTTCGCGAGCTCGGGCGCGGCGCCGTGCGTCGGCTCCGATGGCGAGGCGAGCGCGAGGTAGGCCAGTCCGCCGCCGCCGGCGATCGCGAGCGACGCGAGAACGAGTTTGGTGTTCACGATCAGTGCTCCTGAGGAGAGGGCGGTCGATGCCGTGGAGGCGGAGGTCGCGAGCGGAACGCGCGCATGTCCGCCGAGAAGCGCGAGGCACGCGAACGCGTCATGCGGATGGCGCCGACGCCAGCGCTCGCGCAGACGCGCGAGCCCGCGCGCGAGCCGGGACTCGACCGTCTTGACCGAGATCCCGAGCTCCGCGGCGATCGAAGCGGCGGAGCGTTCCGTCTGGATCTTGAGCAACACGACGCTGCGGAACGGCTCCTCGAGCTCGACGAGCAGGCGCGAGAGCTCGCGCGCCATCTCCGCGCGCTCGAGCGCGTCCACGGCGGACGGCACGTCGCCCTTCGGCGCGACCTGCGCCTCGTGCTCGCGCCGCCGCCCGTGCGTGCGGCGCTCGAACCGATCGCGCCGCCGCAGCACGCCAGCGAGGAACGCACGCGGCGAACTCGTCCGCCGCCACCTCGCGCCCAACACGGCGAGCCACGTGTTCTGCGCCAGGTCGTCGGCGCGATGCGGATCGCCCGCCATGCGCTGCGCGAGCTGGCGCACCCAGGCCTCATGCGCGAGGAGCAACTCCACCCCGGCGCCCGAATTCGGATCGGCGTTCATACCGATCTCCAGGTTGCCTCCCGCGCTGCGATCCCTCCGACGAATCCGCAGATTTCGTCGACTAGCTGCCGAACTCCGCGCCGCCGTCGCGCGTGCCCTCGGACACGCCGCCCGAGACGACGAAGGCCATTACGTCGCTGGCCGGCAGGTCGATCGGCGTGATGCGGCTAGCGGGGACCAGGATCAGGTTGGCGGCGAAGTTGTAGGACTGGGGGACGTAGACCGCGACCTTGTCGGCGCGGCCGAACTCGGTCAGGTCTTCGCGCGTGACGAAGCCGATGACCTCGACCTCGGGTGTCTTCGCGAACGAGAGCAGCACGGGCTTGTCGAACTTCTTGTTGTCGCTCACGAACGCGTCGACCATGTCCTTGATCGCCGTGTAGATGAGCTTCACCACGGGCAGGTGCGTGAAGAGGTCGTCGATCGCCTTGACGAGCCAGCGCGCGAGCACGGTCGACGTCAGCACTCCGATGAGCGTGATGATCGCGAGCGTGAAGAGGAAGCCGACGCCGTGGCGCATCTCGACGTCCGTCCCGGGGATCGTCCAGGTCCCATCGCCGAGCGGCTTGACCAAACCGTCGACCCAGAGGAAGACGGCGGTGACGATCCAGAGCGTCGCCGCGAGCGGGACCACGAAGAGGAGACCGCGCAGGAAGTTCCTGAGCAGGAAACGCAGCGGGGAGTTGGGGCGATTCCGCCTGGGGCCGATCATGACCGGCGAATTGCACTCGATCGGACCGTCCCTCCCAACAAGAAAACGCGGCGGCCGGTTCCCCGCTCGGCGCACGAAGAAGCCCGGACACCGCGCATCCTGCGCCGTGCCCGGGCTCGTGCGGGATGGGGGGGAGTTAGCCGTTCAGCGCTTCGTGCACGCGGCCGACCATCTCGGGGCCGGGCGTGAGCGTCTTGTCGCCGTCGTCCTTCCACTTCGACGGGCAGCCTTCCTTCGGGTTCTTCGCCAGATAGATGTTGGCTTTGAACTTCCGATACAGCTCGTCGATGTTGCGCCCCATGTTCAGGAAGTTGACCTCGGAGTTCATGAGCTTGCCCTCGGGCGAGATCAGGAACGTCCCGCGCAGCGCGAGCCCCGCGTCGTCGAGGTAGACGCCGAACAGGCGCGAGACCTTGCCGGTCGGATCGGCGCCCATCGAGTACTCGACCTTGGCGAGCTCTTTCTCGTCACGCTGCCACGCGAGGTGGACGAACTGCGTGTCGGTGCTGACGGTGAGGACGCGGGCGCCGAGGCGCGCGAAACGGTCTTGCTGCTCTGCCAGAGCAGCGAACTCCGTTGCTCACACGAAGGTGAAGTCGGCGGGATAGAAGAAGAGGACGGTCCACTTTCCCTCTTCCTTCGTCTTCGCCAGGCTGTACCTGCCGAAGTCCTTCGACTTCGGTTCGTACGTCGTCAACTCGAAGTCGGGCACGTCGCAGCCGACCTGGAGGTTCGTGTTCTCGGTCATTGGGTTCGTCTCGATGGATGGACTTGGGGGGCGTGCCCCGGTTTCGGGGCGACCACGATACAGGCCGGTTGCGCGCCACGAAAGCGGTCGCGGCGGCAATTCGCATCACTCGTCGACGACCGGGCACGGTCGCGGAAGCGCATGGATCTAGGATTGAAGAACAGGGTCGCGGTCGTCCTCGGATCGACGTCGGGACTCGGGCTCGCCGTCGCGCGCACGCTGCTCGAGGAGGGCGCGCGCGTGGCGATCTCGGGGCGCGACGCAGCGCGCTTGGCGTGGGCGACCACGGAGCTCGCGTCGGTGGCCGGCGCGGACCGCGTGCACGCCGAGCGCGTGGACGTGACCGACGCCGCCGCGCTCGTCGGCTCGCTCGAGCGCGTGAGGGAGCGCTTTGGCGCGGTGCAGATCCTCGTGACGAATGCCGGCGGTCCGCCGCCCGCCGGCGCGCTCGACGTCGACGACGCCGGCCTCGACCGCGCCTTCGACCTCACGCTGCGCTCCGCCATTCACGCGACCCAGGCCGTGCTGCCCGACATGCGCGCCGCGGGGTGGGGGCGCGTCGTCGCGTTGACGTCGATCTCCGTGCGCCAACCGATCGCGACCCTGGCCTACTCGAACGTGATGCGCGCGGGGTTGACCGCGTGGCTCAAGACGCTCGCCGGCGACGTGGCTGGCGACGGCGTGCTCGTCAACTCGGTGTGCACGGGCTTCTTCTCGACCGAGCGTCTCGCCGGGTTGTTCGAGAGCCGCGCGCGCGCGAACGGGACGAGTGTGCAAGAGGAAGAGGCGCTAGCAACCGCGCGCGTGCCCGTGCGTCGCCTCGGCGACCCGCGGGAGTTCGGCGACTTGGTCGCCTTCCTGTGCTCGACGCGGTGCTCGTACCTGAGCGGCGTGGCGCTCGCCTACGACGGGGGGCTCGACACGGCGCTCCTGTGAGGGGGGCGTGGAGCGGCGGCGTGGCGGGCCGCCGCTCACCCCGCGCCTTCACCCGTCGATCGCCTTGTGGATCGCTTGCTCGAAGCGTTCCTTGTCCGCCGATCCGAGGATCTTGTCGACGACTTTCCCGTCGGCGTTCACGACGAACGTGAACGGGATCGAGCCCGTCAGACCGAACGTCGCGAGGTCCTCGACGGCGCCCGTGTAGGCGAGCACGGGGAGGAACATCTCGCGCTTGAACGCGAACGTGCCGAGTGCTTCGGCGGACTCCTTGCCGTGCGTCGCCAGGTCGAGCGCGACGGTTTGAACGCGCACACCCTTGTCTTTCCAATCCGCGTGGAGCTGAACCAGCTCCGGCATCTCAGCGATGCAGGAGCCTCACCAGCTGGCCCAGAAGTTGACGAGCAGGGCCTTCTCGCCGGAGGACGGGGTGAGGCGCGCCTGGAGGCCGGCGAGGTCGACGACGTCCGGCGTGACGGGGGCGTCCGGCTTGATGACGGAGGCGGAGAGGTCGGTCGTGCCGGCGCCTTCGGTCGCGCAGCTGCCGAGGCCGAGGCCGGCCGCGAGGATCAGGGCGACGCCGCGGCGCCGCATTCGATGGTTCTGCATGGGTGCTTTCTTCGACTCGGGCCCGAGCCCGGATGAGCAGTTCTTGCCATCGTACCCGCGAGCGTACCGGTCGTCTCGCGCGCGACGGCGAGCGCGTCGTTCGAAGCGCGTAGCCGCTTGCGACCGATTCGCGCGGGTTGCGCCCCTTTTTTGGCCTCGGACGGGTGGCCAGCCTCTTAGATTCTCGCCCAACGCCCGCGCGCACGATGCCCATGAAGAGCCAACCGGATCCCCGCTCGCCCTACCCCGACGTCCCGGCCCAGCCGGGGTTCCCCGCGCTCGAGGAGCGCGTGCTCGCCTATTGGAAGGAAGAGGGCGTCTTCGAGGCGTCGATCGCGCAGCGCGATGGGGCGGACGAGTTCGTGTTCTACGACGGGCCGCCCTTCGCGAACGGACTGCCGCACTACGGGCACCTGCTCACGGGCTACGTGAAGGACATCGTCCCGCGCTACCAGACGATGAAGGGCAAGCGCGTCGAGCGCCGCTTCGGATGGGACTGCCACGGGCTGCCGGCCGAGATGGGCGCGGAGAAGGAGCTCGGGATCTCGGGCCGTCGCAAGATCACCGAGTACGGCATCGGGAAGTTCAACGACTACTGCCGCGAGACGGTGATGCGCTACTCGTCGGAGTGGGAGCGCTACGTCGAACGCCAGGCGCGCTGGGTCGACTTCAAGAACGACTACAAGACCATGGACCTCTCCTACATGGAGAGCGTCATGTGGGCCTTCAAGCAGCTGCACGAGAAGGGGCTGCTGTACGAGAGCTACCGCGTCATGCCGTACTCGTGGGCGGCCGAGACGCCCATGTCGAACTTCGAGACGCGACTCGACGACTCCTACCGCGAGCGCCAGGACCCGGCGCTGACCGTGCGCTTGCGCCTCGTTCCGATCGACGACGATCCGCTCGGCTCGCTGCCCGTCGACATCGTGATCTGGACCACGACGCCGTGGACGCTGCCGTCGAACCTCGCCGTCGCGGTCGGACCGGATATCGACTACGCGGTGCTCGAGAAGGACGGCGAGAGGCTCGTCTTCGGCGCGGGCGCGGTGGCGAAGTACGCCAAGGAGCTCGAGGGTTGGGCGCAGGTCGATACGGTCAAGGGCAGTGCGCTCGTCGGCCGCCGCTACGCGCCGCTCTTCCCGTACTTCAAGGACCAACCGAACGCGTTCCGCGTCGTGGCCGGCGACTTCGTCGACACCGAGGAGGGCTCGGGCGGCGTGCACATGGCGCCCGGCTTCGGCGAGGACGACCAGCGCGTGTGCGCGGAGAACGGGATCGACGTCGTGTGCCCGGTCGACGGGTCGGGCAACTTCACGTCCGAGGTCCCGGACTGGGAGGGGCAGAACGTGCTCGCCGCGAACAAGCCGATCGCGAAGGCGCTCAAAGAGCGCGGCGTCGTGCTCCGGCACGAGACCTACGTGCACAACTACCCGCACTGCTGGCGCACGGACGAGCCGCTGATCTATCGCGCCGTGTCGTCGTGGTACGTGAAGGTCACCGACTTCCGCGATCGGATGGTCGAGCTCAACCAGTCGATCGACTGGATCCCGGACAACATCCGCGACGGGCAGTTCGGCAAGTGGCTCGAGGGCGCGCGCGACTGGTCGATCAGCCGCAACCGCTTCTGGGGCTCGCCGATCCCGGTGTGGAAGAGCGACGATCCCGACTATCCGCGCATCGACGTGTACGGGAGCCTGGACGAGCTCGAGCGCGACTTCGGCGTGCGCCCGACGGACCTGCACCGGCCGGCGATCGACGAGCTGACGCGGCCGAACCCGGATGACCCGACGGGCAAGAGCACGATGCGCCGCGTCGAGGACGTGCTCGACGGCTGGTTCGAGTCGGGCTCGATGCCGTACGCCCAGGTGCACTACCCGTTCGAGAACCAGCAGTGGTTCGAGGAGCACTTCCCGGCCGACTTCATCGTCGAGTACGTCGCGCAGACGCGCGGCTGGTTCTACACGATGATGGTGCTGTCGACGGCGCTGTTCGATCGCCCGCCGTTCCAGAACTGCATCTGCCACGGCGTCGTCACCGACGTGACCGGGCGCAAGCTGTCGAAGCGCCTGCGCAACTATCCCGAGCCCGACGCGTTGTTCGATACGCAGGGCTCGGACGCGGCGCGCTGGTTCTTCTGCTCGTCGTCCGTGCTCATGCGCGCCGGCGACTTGCAGATGGACATCGACGGCAAGGGCGTGGCCGAGGTCGTGCGCCTCGTGCTCAACCCGATCTGGAACGCGTACCACTTCTTCACGCTGTACGCGAACGCGGACGGCGTCCGGGGTGAGTTTCGCGCCGACCAAGGGGGATTGCTCGACCGCTACGCGCTCGCGAAGACGCGGCGCCTGGTCGAGCACGTCGAGGCGTCGCTCGACGCGTACGACATCCCCGGTGCGTGCACCGAAGTGCGCGGCTTCCTCGACGCGCTCAACAACTGGTACGTGCGCCGCAGCCGCCCGCGCTTCTGGAAGCAGGAGCAGGACGCGGACAAGAAGGACGCGTACGACACGCTCTACACCGTGCTCGTCACGCTGTGCCGCGCGACGGCGCCGCTCCTGCCGCTTCTGACGGAGGAGATCTATCGCAACCTGACGGGCGAGCGCAGCGTGCACCTCGTCGATTGGCCGGACGTCAGCGCGCTGCCGTCGGATCCCGAGCTGGTCGAAGACATGGACCGTGTGCGCCAGGTGTGCTCGACCGCGCTCGCGCTGCGCGACGATCGGCGCCTGCGCACACGCCTCCCGCTCGCTGCGCTGACCGTGGCGGGCGAGGGGGTCGCGCGCCTCGAGCCGTACTTCGACCTGATCGCGAGCGAGGTCAACGTGAAGCAAGTGCGGACGGCCGAACGCATCGAGGAGTTCGGGCGCTTCGTGCTCAAGCTCAACGCGCGCGTCCTCGGTCCGAAGGTCGGCGGCGCGATGAAGACCATGCTCGCCGCGATGCGCGAGGGGCGTTGGAACCTGACGGCGGACGGCGGCGTCGAGCTCGAGGGACGTCGGCTCGAAGCGGGCGACTACGACCTCGTGCTCGAATCGAAGGACGACCTCGCGGACGTCGCGGTGCAAGCGCTACCGTCGAACGACGCGGTCGTCGCCCTCGACGTCGCGATGACGCCCGAGCTCGAACGCGAGGGCGTCGCGCGCGACGTCGTGCGGCTCATCCAGATGGCGCGGAAGGAGGCCGGCCTCGACGTCTCGGATTCGGTCGAGGTCCAGCTCGAGTGCGCCGCCGCGATCGCCGCCGCGGTGGCCACGCACCACGACTACGTGCGCGAGCAGGTGCTCGCGGTCGAGCTCGAGTGCGGCGACGTCACCGACGCCGACTGGGAGCACGTGCAGCGCGGGGGAGTCGGCGAGGTCGAGCTGGCGGTCGCGCTGCGGCGCAGTCGCTAGCAGCGCACCGCGTCCCCCCGGGCTAGCCCGGGTGATTCATGAGGTTTTGCCGAGATCGACCCGGATGTGCGTCAGATCAGCGCTTCGCGACCGAAGCGCGTGGAGGCGACCTTGACGGGTCGTCGAACCCGGTGAGGGAGGGAAGCGCTGATATGGCGCGTAGCTGCGTCGACCTCGGTGAAGGCTCATGAATGATCCGGGCTAGAAGCCGAGCTTCGACGCGACGTCCGTGACGAGCGCGTCCCAGAACTCCTGCTCGGTGAGCCCGCCCGGGTTCTCGTCGGTCCACGTGTGCGTTCCGCCGACGTTGCCCCCGGTGGCCCAGACGCCGCGCGCGTACCCGCCGATGGCGGCGTACCCGAAGGCCAACCCGCCGCAGGCGAGGTACGCGGTCGAGATCCCGCCGAAGGAAGCGAGTCCGCCGACCGCGATCCCGCCGAACGACAGGAGCAGCGCGAGCGAGATGCCGCCCATGGTCACGGCGCCCGCGCACATCCCGCCCATGACGATGCCGCCCGCGGCGAGTCCGCCCATGGCGACGACGCCGACCGCGACGTCGCCCATCGCGAACCACCCCTTCGCGACGCGCATGGGCTGTCCGGGATAGCGTCGGCCCGCCACGAGGTGGACGAGCGGCAGACCGAACAGCTTCGCCTTCGAGCGGTACTCGAACGGCTGGCCGGAGCAGAAGAAGCGCAGCTGCGTCCACGCGCGCTGCAACACGTTGCCGCGATCCTGACGCGCGCGCGTCGTGCGTGACTCGGCGAGTGCCACGAGGTCCGCTTCGAACGCGGCGGCGGACTCGTACCGATCCTCGGGCAGCCGCGCCATGGCCTTCGAAGCGACCGCCGCCGCATCGCGGCTCGCGCGCGCCTCGCGACTGCGCACGGACGGCGCGAGCGTCGTCTTGATCTTCTCGAAGACCTCGAGCACGCTGCCGCCGTCGAACGGACGCTCGCCGGTGAGCGCCTCGAACAGCGTCACGCCGAGGCTGTAGACGTCGGTGCGGTGATCGACCTCGATCGCGGAGAGCCAGGCCTGCTCGGGCGACATGTAGTAGGGCGTTCCGAGCGTGTCGCCGGTCATCGACAGCGCCGGATCGTCGTCGCCCTTGGCGAGCCCGAAGTCGGCCACGACGGCCGTGCCGTCGGAGCGCATCAGGATGTTCGACGGCTTGACGTCGCGGTGCACGAGGCCGTGCGCGTGTGCCGCCGAAAGCGCGTCTGCGACCGGTGCGAGCAGGCGCGCGATCGCCGCTTCGTACGTCTCGCGCGGCCGCGCGACGGCCGGGATCCCGGTGGCGCGCGCGAGCGTGTCCGCGGTCCAGTCATGCTTCTCCGGCAGCGCATCGAGGACGTGCGCGAGCGACGGTCCCTCGACGTACTCCATCGCGAGGAAGTGGTAGCCGCGCTCCGAACCGACGTCGTAGATGCGAACGATGTGCGGGTGCTGCAGCTTCGCGATCGCGAGCGCCTCGCGACGGAAGCGGTCGACGTGGCGCTTCTCGAGAGCGAGCCCGGGCCGCAGGATCTTGAGCGCGACCGCACGCTCCAGCTCCGTGTCCCGCGCGAGCCAGACGATCGCCATGCCGCCGCGTCCGACCTCGCGCATCAGGCGATAGCGCCCGAACGTCGCGCCCGCGGCGAGCGGTGTCGATGCGCCCGGCGCGTTCGCCATCCCGGCGTCGATCATCTTGAGGCAGCGCTCGAGACCGGGGCGCGCCTCGGCCGGAACGCGCTCGAGGAACGTGCGGTGCTTGGGCGTCGAACCGGACGCCTGTTGATCGGCGTACTCGCCGACGATCGCGTCGAGCAGATCGTCGAGCGCGCCGCCCGAGAGGTCGTTCGCCCTGGATTCCGAGTGTCTGTCGTTCATGTCGAAGGAGCGGGCGTCGGTCCGCGTCCCATTCGCCGCTCAATCCGTCGAATCCTCGCCCGCGCCCGGCGCCCAGGCCGCGATAGCGCGCCGGTAGAGTGAGTGCACGGCCGTCTCGGAGCGTCCCATGCGCGCCGCCGCCTCGCGCGCGCTGAGCCCTTCGAACTGCCGCAACCCGATGACGCGACGGTGCTCGGGGAGCAGCGCTTCGAAGCGCTCGCGCAGGTGGCGCGACGTCTCGGCGCACGCGGCGCGCGTGGAGGGACCGGCGGTCGTGGCGAGGATCTGACTCGCGCGCGGACCGGCGCTGCTCCAATCGGAGTGCGCGAGCGGCAGCGTGTTCCCGCTGCGCTTCGCGGCGCGGATCGAGCGCGCCGCATCGACGACCGAGTTCTTCGCGATGCGGATCAGGAAACGCCACAACGCCGGGTCGTTCTCCTCGTGCGGGGGGAGCCCCGACGGGGCGGTCAGCGCGCGCACGTACACCTCCTGGATCAGGTCGTCGAGCTCGACGCGCGCGCGGATGGCCCTGCCCGCGAGATAGGAGAGCAAGAGCCGCAGGCGACCTTCGAGCGCCGCCAAGCGCTCGCCGTCGTCGTGACCCGCGCTACGTCCTTGTTCGGGGTCGGGTCGCGGCGCCGGTGTTCGGGAGCTGGAGTCCACGGGGGGGAGTGTACGCCGTGGCTTGTCGGGGGCGAAAGACGGGCGCGTGGAGCGTTGCCTATCGAGTCCTGCTAACCTGCACCGCCCACGGCGCCGCGGCGCGCCGAACGCAGCGGCGTTCCCGGTTCCCTCCCCTTCTTCCCCGCACCGATCCGCATTCGCATGGGCGAGACCGACATCCGCACCGAGACGGACAACGAGGGCATGCGCGCGTTCATGCGCACGCTGCTCGAGGACGTGCGTGCGCTCGAGACGATGATGAACACCGAGGGCCTGTTCGAGCGCGATGTGCGTCGCATCGGGGCCGAGCAGGAGATGTTCCTCGTCGACCGCGGACTGCACCCCGTGAATCGCGCGCTCGAGTGCCTCGAGACGCTGCCGCGCGAGTTCTTCACGACCGAGCTCGGGCAGTTCAACCTCGAGGCGAACCTCAGCCCGCAGGTGCTCGACGGCAAGTGCCTGTCGGCGATGGAGAACCAGCTGCGCGATCTGCTCGAGCAGGCGGACGTGGCGGCGGCCGCGCACAACGCGCGCGTCGTGCTCACCGGGATCCTGCCGACGCTCGAGAAGGGCGACCTCGGGATGGAGTCGATGACGCCGATTCCGCGCTACTACCAGCTGAACCAGGTCATGCGCGATCTGCGCGGCGGCGAGTTCCGCACGCTGATCAAGGGGCTCGACGAGCTCCAGACGACGCACGACAACGTGATGCTCGAGGCGTGCAACACGAGCTTCCAGGTGCACTTCCAGGTCGCGCCCGAGGAGTTCACGAACCTGTACAACGTGGCGCAGGTCGTGACCGCGCCGGTGCTCGCCGCCGCCGTGAACTCGCCCGTGCTGCTGCGCCACCGGCTGTGGCACGAGACGCGCGTCGCGCTCTTCCAGCAGTCGGTCGACACGCGCTCCGAGGCCCAGGCGAACCGCAGCGGGCGCGCGCGCGTCAGCTTCGGCGACGAGTGGATCCACGACGGCGTGCTCGAGATCTTCCGCGACGACATCGCGCGCTTCCGCGTGCTGATCGCGTCCGAGCTCGGCGAGTCGCCGCTGGTCGCGCTCGAGAACGGGCGCATCCCCGAGCTCAAGGCGCTGCGCCTGCACAACGGCACGATCTACCGCTGGAACCGCCCGTGCTACGGCATCTCCGAGGGGCGTCCGCACCTGCGCATCGAGAACCGCGTCCTCCCCGCGGGCCCGACGGTGATCGACGAGATCGCGAACGCGGCGTTCTTCTTCGGGTTGATGTGCGCCGTTGCCGACGAGTACGAGGACGTGCGCAAGACGATCCCGTTCACCGACGTGAAGGAGAACTTCCTCGCGTCCGCCCGCTACGGCTTGGGCGCCCGGCTGAAGTGGCTCGGCGGCAAGACGTGGAACGCCGAGGACCTGGTGCAGGAGCTGCTGCCCGTCGCGCGCCAGGGGCTGGTGAACAAGAACCTCGACGTCGCCGACATCGATCGCTACTTCGACGTTCTGCGCGAGCGCGTGAAGTCGGGGCGCACCGGCTCGCAGTGGATGCTCGACTCGCTCGAATCCATGAACGGCGCGCGGCCCGACGAGTGCTATCGCGCGCTCACCGCGGCCATCTGCTCGCACCAGCGCGACGGCAATCCCGTGCACGAGTGGGAGCTCGCGCGCGTCGAGGGCACCGAGGAGATCCGCGACAGCTACCGCACGGTCGGCCAGCTGATGACGACCGACCTCTTCACGGTGCACCCGGAAGACCTCGTCGACCTCGCCGCGAGCGTGATGGACTGGGAGCACCTGCGGCACGTGCCGGTGGAGGACCAGGACGGCAAGCTCGTCGGCCTCGTCACCTACCGCAGTCTGCTGCGCATGATGGGGCGCGGCGGCGGTTCGCGGTCGACGAGCTCCGTGCGCGAGATCATGCGCGCGAACCCCGTGACCGTCGGCCCCGAAACGCCGACGACCGAAGCGATCGCGATCATGCGCCGCGAGAAGTGCGGCTGTTTGCCCGTCGTCGAAGACGGGAAGCTGGTTGGGATCGTGACCGAGTCCGACTTCGTGGAAGTCTCCGCCAAACTTCTCGACGAGTGGTTGCGAAAGAGCTGAGCATCGGAGAGCGGCGCCTCGGAGAGTATCCGCGGCGGGAGGCGGGGCAGGCGAACGGGCGCGGACACGGGACGCTGATCGTCATCGCCTGCGGCCTCCACGGCAACGAGCCCGCCGGCGTGCTCGCCGCGCGGCGCGTCTTCGCGGAGCTCGAGCGCACGACGCCGCTCATGCACGGTCGCGTGCTCGCGCTCGCGGGCAACATCGGCGCGCTCGAGCGCGGCCAGCGCTACGTCGAGCACGACTTGAACCGGCTGTGGACCGAGGAGGAGATCGCGCGCGTGCGCACGCTCCCGGACGGAGACGGCGACGCCGAGACGCGCGAGCAGGTCGAGATGCTGCGCGACATCGAAGAGGCGATCGACGCGGGCTGGGAGCGCGTCGTCCTGCTCGATCTGCACTCGACGTCCGCCGACGGATCGCCGTTCATCATCATGGCGGACACGCTGCGCAACCGGGACATCGCGTTCGCGCTGCACATCCCGATCATGCTCGGACTGGAAGAGGGACTGCCCGGGACGCTCTCCTCGTACTTCTCGGAACGCGGGCACACGGCGATCTGCGTCGAGGGTGGGCAGAACGATCTCACCTCGACGGTCGATCATCATGAGGCCGCGATCTGGCTCACGCTCGTCGCCGCCGGCCTGCTCGCGCGCGAGGATGTCGTCAACTACGACGAGCACGCCGAGGGACTGCGCAACGTCACCTTCGGCTTGCCGCAGGTCTTCGAGATTCGACACCGCGAGCCGATTCCGCCCGGGACGTTCTTCTCGATGAACCCGGGCTTCGCGAATTTCCATCGCGTGAAGCAGGGCGAGCCGCTCGCCGTGCTCGGTGAGGGGGACGCGTTGAAGACGCTCGTGACGCCGCTCGACGGCTGGCTCTTCATGCCGCGCTACCAAGGGTTGGGCGACGACGCGTTCTTCGTGGGGGACGAGGTCGGACCGTCGCGCTTGCGGCTCGGGGCCTGGCTGCGCCGCATGCGACTCGAGTGGGTGCTCGGCCTGCTCCCCGGAATCGAGCGCCACGCCACGCAAGTGCGTGCCTTTTGCGCGGACGTCGAGCGCCTGGGCCGGAACTCGCTGGAGATGCTGCACCTCTTCGGGTATCGAAAGGTCACGCGTGACGGATCACGGGCGGTCTTCATCCGACGCCCCTGAGTCCGACGCCGCGACGAGAATCGCGGAAGATCCATGCCGGCCGCGCGTCGGCGAGAGATGCCCGAAGCCCGACCCAGCTCCCGAGTCCTCGTCACCGGCGGCGCCGGGTTCATCGGTTCGCATCTGTGCGCGCGGCTGCTCGAGCGGGGTGACGAGGTGGTCGTGCTCGACGATCTCTCGACTGGCAAGCGCGAGAATCTGGCGGAGATCGACGCGGCGAACCTGTCGTTCGTCGAAGGCTCCGTGCTCGATACAGAGCTGGTGGACGAGCTGGTCGCGGCGAGCGATCGCGTGTTCCACCTGGCCGCCGCAGTCGGGGTGCGCCTGATCCTCGACGAACCCGTGCGGACGCTCGAGACCAACGTCGAAGGGACGCGTGCCGTCCTCGGAGCGGCGGCGCGTCACGGTGTGCGCGCGCTCTTCGCGTCCAGCTCCGAGGTCTACGGACGCAGCGATGAGCTTCCGTTCCAAGAGGACGCGGCCGTTGTGCTCGGTGCGACGAGCGAGCCGCGCTGGTCCTACGCGTGTTCGAAGGCCTTCGGCGAGTGGCTCGCGTTCGCGCACGCGCGCGCCGACGGGCTCGACGTGCGGATCGTGCGCTTCTTCAACATCGTCGGTCAGCGGCAGCGTGGGCGCTACGGCATGGTGCTGCCGAACTTCGTCCGCCAGGCGCTGGCGGACGAGCCGATCACGGTCTTCGGCGACGGCCAGCAGACGCGTTGCTTCCTGCACGTCGGCGACGCCGTCGACGCGGTCGTGCGGCTGTCCGAGGAGCCGCGCGCGCGAGGCCGCGTGTTCAACGTCGGCGCGACGCGCGAGGTTGCGATCGGCGACCTGGCTGCGCTCGTACGCTCCGAGCTCGGCAGCGCGTCGCCCATCGTGCGCATGCCGTACCGAGAGGCGTACGGGATGTCGATCACGGACCTCCCGCGCCGCGTGCCCGACGTCGCGCGCCTGCACGCGTGCATCGGCTTCACGCCGCGCGTCTCGCTCGAGGCCGCGATCCACGACGTGGCCGAGTACGAGCAGTCGCCGCGCGTGACTCGACGGTCCGGGCGCTAACGGATCCGCGCGTACGCGCGGCGCGCGGCGACCCAGACGAGCCGCTCGTCCTCGGGGATCCACGCCGTCAGCGCCTTGCCCCAGACGCAACCCGAGTCGAGCCCACGGAAGCCGTCCGCGACGTGCAGTCCCTGGGACGCCCAGTGCCCGTAGACGACGGTGCGGCCGCCGATGCGCGCGCGGTCGAAGAGCGCGTGCCACGGACGGAAGCGCGCGTGGTCCGTGTCGTCACGGCCCGGCATCTCGCCGCGCGCGTCGCAGCGCCGCACGCGTACGGCGAAGCGCGCCGCGTCGTCCGGCGCGTGCGGATCGCCGCGCTCGAGCGCACCGACCGGATCCTCCCAATGCGGCGCGAGCCCGGCGTGCACGACGACCACGTCGTCGAAGCCGCGCACGAATGGTCGCTCGGCGAGCCAGGCGAGGAGTTCGTCGCGATCGGGAGCGGTGAGCACGTCCCGCAGCGTGTCCCCCTCGCGCAGCGCGCGATCGCCGTCGGCGACGCGCAGGAGGTGCAGGTCGTGGTTGCCGAGCACGCCGCCGGCGCCGAGCGAACGCAGCAGGCGCAGGCAGCCGAGCGAATCGGGCCCGCGGTTCACGAGGTCGCCGACGGGATGCAGCGCGTCGCGGGCCGGATCGAACCGCAGGCGTTCGAGCAGGCGCTCGAGTTCCTCGCGACACCCTTGAATGTCGCCGATGAAGATGCGCCGCGTCACGGCGGGAGAGGATAGCCGCGCGAGCACGGTCGACGAAGCGTGGACAGGCCGCGCGTGTCGGCGCAGACTGACGCGCATGTCGAGCCTCATCGCAACGCGGCCGCGCACGGGCATTCCGGGCCTGCTCGTTCTGGTCGGAATCGTCGTCATCGGGGTCACGTCCGGCGCCGCGTACTTCCACTACAAGGCGCCGCGCCTGAAGAAGGCGCTCGACGAGAAGCTCGCCGCGGCGCCGAAGACCGCGGCCGGGCGACTCGCGGCGTATCACGTCTACGGCGAGCCGAACATCCACCACCGACTGTCGGTCGTGGGGCGCTTCTCGGAGGAGCGCCCGTGGCTCGTCACGCACGCGCTCGATGTCGGTGAGGGCCAGCTCGAGCTGTGGGGGATCGATTGCGAGTCGATTCCGCACGGCGTGTCGACGGTCGAGGGCATGACCGTTTTCGTGGATCTGCCCGCGCCCTACGCGCTCGGTCGCATCCCGCGCGACGGTCAGTTCACGTCGTACGTTCCGGTGTACTCGAGCGCCGCCGACGTTCCGGACCCCGCCGCACGCCTGACGACCGTCGCGACGCACTTGCTCGAGGGCATGCCGGCCGCGCTGGCGCGTGACATCGAGGGCGCGACGATCGAGTTCCGCATCGCGGCCCCCTGACGCGCGGCTCCGCGAACACTCCCGAATCGAGCGTGATTCGTCGGCGCCGACAGCCGATAGTGCCCCGCATGCTCGCGCTCCTCCGAGTCCTGCCCGCGATCGTCGTCGTGCTCGCCGCGATCGAGTCCGTCTCCTCGCGACTCCGGCTCCCGTGGCGCGACATCGGCGCCGAGCTCTTCCTTCAGGCGGCGCTGCTCTGGTTCGTCTTCGGCTTGCTCGCGCTCGTGCCGGCCGCGCTGACGCTGCGGATCGTGCCGAAGCTGCGGCGGCTCGCGGACGACGACGCGCGCGCTCCCTTCGCGCGCACCGCCTGCCTGAGCGCGTGGATGGTCCTGCCGGTCGCCGCGCATCACGCGCTCGACGAACACGTCGGCATGGCGAGCGATCTCTCGGGGCTGCGCGAGGTGCGCGCGTGGTTGGACGTGCTCATCGCGGTGCTCGCCGTCGCGACGGCGGTCGCGCTCGTGTTCTACGCGCAACGCTTCTGGCGTCGCTCGCTGACCGCGCTCCTGCTCGTCGCCGCGTGCGGCGTCGGCGCGTTCCTACCGCTCGGCCCCGACGCTCCCGGCGCGTCGAGCGTGCGTGGCAGCGAGCCGAGCGTCGACACGGCCGAGCGCCCGAACCTGCTGTTCATCGTCTGGGACACGTGCCGCCCGGATCGGCTCACGCCCTACGGCTACGACCGCGGAACGACCCCGCATCTGGCCGAGTTCGCGGATTCGGCGATCGTGTTCGAGAGCGCGGTGTCGACCGCGACGTTCACGTTCACCTCGCACCTCACGATGCTGACCGGGGTCTACCCGTCGACCCACGGCGCGCGCCTGCTGTCCACGCGCTTCGACCCGCGACGCGCGCAAGGCATCGCGACTCCGCTGCGCGCCGCCGGCTATCGCACGGGCGCGTTCGTCGGCACGGACGTGCTCTCGGGCCGCACCGGGCTGCGGGCGGGCTTCGACGTGTACGACGACCGCGTCGACCCGTCGGTGTGCGATACGTTCGCGTGGAAGCTCGTGCACGACCTGCAGGCGGTCGGCGCGCGCTTCGTGCCCGCGCTGCGCGGCAACGGACGTCCGCACTGGTTCCAGACGTTCCAGCGTCCGGCGTCGCAGGTCCTCGACGCGGCGCAGGCGTGGATCGAGGCGGACGACCCGCGGCCGTGGTTCTGCTTCGTGAACCTGTACGACGTGCACTGGCCGTACGTGCCGACGGCGGACGGACTCGCGCTCGTCGAGGAGTACACCGGCCCGCTCGACGGCTACCTCTTCCGCAGCGATCGCTGGTCGCCGGGGTACGAGATGCAGCCGAACGACGTGCGTCACGTGTCCGAGCTCTACGATGGCGAGCTGGTGGAGCTCGACCAGGTCGTCGATCGCTTCTTCGACACGCTCGACCTCGAGCGCGGCGGCACGGCCGTGTTGCTCACGTCCGACCACGGCGAGGCGTTCGGCGAGGCCGGCCATTGGAGCCACGAGGATCCGTCCGAGCCCGAGGTCCGCATCCCGATGATCCTGCGCCTGCCCGAGCCGGCGCCCACCGGGCGGCGCGTCGGCGCCCGCGTCTCCGGCGTCGATGTGGCGCCGACGCTGCTCGAGCTCGCCGGGCTTCCGCTGCCCGTGGACGACGACAGCGTCGTGATCGAGGGGCGCAGCCTGCTCGGTCCGACGGACCCCGAGCGGCTTGTCTTCGTCGAGGATCGCGACCACCTGGATCCGCGCGACGTGCGCATCGCGCTCTACCGCGGACCGTGGAAGCTGCGCCGCTGGGGGCTCGGCGACGAAGCGCGCTACGCGCTCTACGACTTGCGCGTGGGCGAGTTCGAGGGCGGCGACGTCTCCGCCGCGCATCCCGACGTGTTCGCGGAGCTGAAGCTCGCGCTGGCCGAACGGCGCGACGCGCTCGACCGCGAGGAGGGCGTGTGGGACAGCACGTCGGTGCTCGCCGGCGCCGCCGACGGGCTCGAAGCGCTGGGGTACACGGGCGAGTAGGACGGGCGCCCCGGGGCCCGGTCGAGGGGGAAACCTGCCGCAGCGCTTGTCTGGGCCGACGCGACCCGATACAACCTTGCGCTCGAATTCACGAGGAAAACCATGGCACAGTTTCAGATCAAAGCAGGCGGCCCCACCCGCGGCCGCAAGCGCGTCAAGAAGATCGGCATGGGGTCCGGCAAGTCCGTCGCCCAGGCCAAGAAGACCGTCAAGAAGGGCAAGCGCGGCTAGTCTGCCCGCGCACGCGCGCCGAGGCAGACGACGCCGAGGACGCCCAACCCCACCGGACCCGCGTGTCCGTAGGACGTGAGCCACGCCGCGTCCTGAAGCTCGAGCACCACGATCGAGTTGTAGACCGCGTGGAGCACGACCGCCGGGAACAGGCTGCGCGTGCGCAGCGTGACGAGCGCGAACAGCGCGCCGAGCAGCGCGGTCGGCAGGGCGCGATGCACCGAGCCGTGGGCCGCGGCGAACAGGAGCGCCTGCCACAGCACGACCTTCACCGGTGAGAGGTCGCGCCGCATTCCGGACAGGAGCGCGCCGCGGAAGAGCAGTTCCTCGGTGATCCCCGGCGAGATGCCCACGAGCAGGACGAGCGCCCAGACCGGCAGCGCCTCGAGCTGACGCTGCAACTCGACCAAGCCCCCCGCATCCGTCGGCATCGGGAAGTGCGCGGTCTGCCAGCGCAGGAGCGCGGCGACGAGCATGGCCAGTGCGGGCGCGATGCAGAGCGCGCCGACGAGATGCAGACCACGCGGGCGCCGGAGCCCGAGCGTCTCGCGCACGCCCTCGCCCGCGCGACGCGCGGTGCCCCGCGCCGAGAGCCACGCGAGCAACGGCACGAGCCCCCAGAGCGTGACGACGAGTCCGCCGATCAGGTCCATGCTCTGCAGCCGGCCGCCGACGAGCAGGATCATCGCAACCGACAGGATGCCGAACCCGATCGCCGTGCGGCTCTGCACGCCGCGCGCACCGAGCTCGGCGCCGGTCGCGCGCGTGCGGAAGAGCCGCTCGGCGTCGAGTGTCGCCGCGAGTCCGCGCAGCGCCGCGAACGACCACGCGAGCGACGAGAGCACGGCGACGACGAGCGGGCCGACCGCGATCGATCCGGCGAGCGTGTCGCGCAGCGCGAGCGTCGGTCCGGTCACCGGGAGGAGCGCGAGCAGGTAGGAGAGCGAAACGCGATCCTGCGTCGCCGGGGCGGCGAGCAGCGTGCCGATCAGAACGAGCGGCAGGATGTAGTGCTGCCCCTCGCGAAAACTGCGCGCGCGCGCCGAGACGAGCGAGAGCGCCGCGCTGAGCAGCACCGCGGTCGGCGCGAAGGCGACGAGCGCGAGCGCGAGCCGCCCGACCCAGATGCCTGTGGACGCGCTCCATCCGCTCGAGAGCGCGGCGTCAGCGCTCGCTCCCATGCCGAAGGCCGTGACCGCCGCGAAGCTGAGCGCGTTCCCGACGGCGGCGACGACGACGGTCGCGAGCACGGTCAGAAGCTTGCCGAGCGCGAGTGCGAGCGCCGGTACCGGCTGCACGAGCAGCGTCTCGATCGTTCCCTCCTCACGCTCACCGGCGAATGCGCCGAGTGCCGCGAACGAACCGGCGGAGATCATCATCAGCACGAGCACCAGCGGCAGCAGCTTGCCGAGCCGATGCCCGAAGCTGTTCTCCGGCGGCGCTACGTCGCGCACGTCGAGCGCGAACGCCGCCGCGGGATCGACGCCGACGCGCGCCGTGATCTCGACCGCGCGCGCCGCGTCGATCAGGGACGTCAACGCGGCGCCCACGCGCCGGGCGCCCTCGTTGCCGAGCGTCTCGGCGCCGTCGAAGTACAGGACGACGCGCGGCCGTTCCGCGGTCGCGTCGGCAAGAAGCACGAGGCGCCGCTCCCCGGTGAGCGTCGCCCGCGCGGCGGATCGCGTCGCCGCGTCGTCCGCGGCCGATGGGTGGGGGAGCTCGATCGGCTCCAGGGTCAGGCGGAGCTCGTCGGCGCCGAGCTCCGCGACGATCGAAGCGGCGAGCGCGTCGGGCAACGCCGACAGGTCGTACGCTGCGACGACGTCGGACTCGGACAGCGACGCGGCGGACGAGCTCTCGAGCCACTCCATGCCGCCCATGCCGAGCGGGAAGGCGAGCATCGGGAGCAGCACGGCCAGGAAGAACGCGCGCCGATCGCGCACGAGCGTGCGCACCTCCGACCGCGTCACCAGGCGTGCGAATCCGAGCAACGAGCGCTTCACGCCGAGGGCGGCTCCGCCCGCGCGACGAGCTCGCGGAAGACCTCGTCGAGGAACTCGCGCCCCGTCTCCGCGCGCAGTTCGTCGAGCGTCCCGTCGGCGAGCATGCGGCCGTGGTGGATCACACCGATGCGATCGCACAGGCGCTCGGCCTCGGACAGGACGTGCGTGCTGAGCAGTACGCAGCGCCCCGCCGACCGGCGCGATGCGACGAAGTCGATCATGTCGCTCGTGGCGAGGATGTCGAGGCCGGTCGTGGGCTCGTCGAGGATCAGGACCGGCGGATCGTGGAGCACGGCGCGCGCGATCGAGACGCGCTGGCGTTGGCCGCTGGAAAGCCCCTCGGTGCGCTGGTCGACGAAGCGCGCGAGTTCGAACGCGTCGATCAGCT
This sequence comes from Planctomycetota bacterium, assembly GCA_029259605.1. Taxonomy (GTDB): domain Bacteria; phylum Planctomycetota; class UBA1135; order UBA1135; genus OFTM281. Next base: position 29,795 of record JAJDEV010000292.1, read on the forward strand.
CCTCGATGCGCGCGCGCAGGGCCTCGCGCGGGATGCCGTGCAGCTCGCCGAAGTAGGTCAGGATCTCGCGTCCGGTGAGCCGTGCGTACAGGCCGGTCGACGCCGACAGGAAGCCGATCCGGCGGCGCACCTCGAGCGGCTCGCGCACAACGTCGGCGCCGGCGACGATGGCGGTGCCGGCCGTCGGTGCGAGGATGCTGGCGAGCATGCGCAGCGTCGTCGTCTTGCCCGCGCCGTTCGGCCCGAGCAGCCCGTGGATCTCGCCGTAGGTCGCCTCGAACTCGAGGCCGCGCACGGCTTCGAAGTCCTCGCCGGTCGGTCCGCGGTACGTCTTGCAGAGTCCGCTCGCGCGGACCGCGGCGCCGTTTTCCGAGTTGTTCGTCAGGTTCATCGTGGCGCCCCCTCCGTGCGCCAGAGTGCGAGCGCGCGCCGGATCGACACGCCTCCGAGCAGAAGCGATTCGCGGGACGAGATGCGCACCGCCGCCAGGGTCGCGAGCGCGGCGTACACGAGCTGTGTGACGAAGACGATGACGAGCTGCGCCGCTCCCGGCCCGTGCTCGGCGCCGAAGCCGGACAGGATGGCCTTGAACGCGAGCACGGTCTGCAGCACGGGAACGAAGGCCAGCCCCGTCGTCAGCTCGACACCGGGCATCGCGCCGAGCACCGCGGGAACGAGGAACGCGACCTGGACCACACCCAACAGCGCCTGGCCCTGCTTGAACGTGTTCGTGAACGACGCGAGCGCCACCAGGATCGCGCTCGCCACGACGAGGAACCCCGCGCACATCGGGATCGCCAGCGCGAAGGCGCCCCACGGAATCGTGATCGCGAGGTCCTTGCCCGCTGCGGCGAGCAGCGGCTCGGCCGCGAGCGTGAGTCCCGCCAGGTTCAGCACCGTTGCGACGAGCGCTGCGACCGCGACGGCGAGGATGCGCCCGAGTTGCACGCCGACGCGCGACGGCGGAAGGAGCAGCGTCGTCTCCGCGGTGCCGCGCTCCTTCTCGCCCGCCGTGCAGTCGACCGCCGGATAGAACGCGCCCATCACCGCCATGAGGACGAACGTCATGGGCAGGATGAACGAGAAGAAGAAGCCGGACAGGTCCTCCTCACTCGCGAGGTTCGCGCGCACGAGCTCGAACGGTGTGAGCGCGGCGACGGACGTTCCCGAGGCGTCGAGCGCCTTCTCGCGCAGCTCCTCCGTGAAGGACGCCCAGCGCTTGCGGATGCGCTCGACGGCCAGCACCGAGCGACTCTTCGTGCTCTCGTACGCGAGCACGGGGTGCTCGTCCGCGTCGAACCAGAGCACGGCGTCGGGTGCATGGTCGCCGAAGAGCAACGCTTGCGCCGCGCTCGCGTCGAGCCGTTCGGCGGCGCGCGTCCACTCCACGCGTTCCGCTCCCGGCGCCGCGGTCTCGCCCGTTCCTCCCTGGATCGCGAGCACCGGGCGCAGGCGTTCGTACTGCGCGTCGTCGCACGAGACGGTGGCGTGCACCGTCGTCGCCGCGTCCTGTCCGCGCAGCACGGTGAGCCCCTGGATCAGGATCCAGAACAGGACCGGATAGAGCAGCAGCGGCAGCGCGACGGTGTAGAGCAGCGTCTGCCGATCGCGCAGCGCGGAACGCAGCTCCTTCTTCGCGACCAGCAGCGCGGTCGCGCGCACTCCGGGGCGAACCCCGGCGTCGAACGCGGCGCGCGTCATGCCGTGGCGAGCGACGCGGGTGAGTTCGGGCTCTCCTGCCAGCGTCCGAACACGTCGGCGCCCGACGCCGTGACGACGACGATGTCCTCGACGCGCACGCCGAAGCGACCGGGCAAATAGATGCCGGGCTCGTTGCTGAACGTCATGCCGGGCGCGAGCGGTGTGTCCGCGCCGCCATCGAAGTTGGGCTCCTCGTGCCCCTCGGTCCCGATGCCGTGCCCCAGGCGATGCGCGAAGCCCTCGTAGCCGGCGCCGAACCCCGCGTCGCCGATCGCCGCGCGCGCGGCGCGATCGATGTCCCCGCAGGGCACACCCGGACGGATCGCGTCGAACGCGCGCCGCTGGGCGTCACGGCACGCGTTCCATCCGTCGAGGAACTCGCCCCCCGCGCGCCCGCCGAAGACCCAGGTGCGCGTGATGTCGCTCTGGTAACCGTGCAGCGCGCCGCCGGTGTCGATGAGCAGCACGTCGCCGTTCGCCAGCGCGGTGCCGTTCGGCGAGCCGTGCGGATAGGCGGCCGCGTCGCCGATCAGCGGGAGCACCCACGTTCCGGTGAGCCCGAGGCGCGACTGCGCGTCGTGCATGCGCGCGCCGATCTCGTGGTCCGTCATGCCGGGACGCAGGCTGTCGGCGACGGTCTCGATGGCGGACTTCGTGATCTCGTTCGCGGCGCGCAGGAGCGCGAGCTCGGCGTCCGACTTCGCGCCGCGCAGGCGGCGCACGATCGGTTGGCCGGCGACGACTCGCTCGACGCCGAGCTCGGCCGCGAGCCCGTGGACCACGAACGCGCGCGCGCGCGGATCGATCGCGATGCGCGTGACCCCGCGCGCCTCGAGCGCCGCGGCGAGCGGGCGCCACGCGTACTCGTGCTCCTCCCAAAGGACGAGGTCCGGCTCCTCGCCCGCGGGCCTGGCGAGGCGCGCGCGCAGACTCGTCTCTTCGAACGACGGCGCGATCCAGAAGCTCGACCCGTCGGCGAGAACGACGAGCGCGAAGAGGCGCTCGGACATGCCCCAGGTGAGGTCCGTCAGGTAGCGCATCGTCGCCGTCGGCTCGACGAGGAACGCATCCACGCCGTCCTCGGCGAGGAGCGCGGCGAGGCGCGCGACGCGCGTGCGCTTCTCGTCGGCCGAGATCGGCGCGAAGTCGCCGCGGCGGTCGGTCAGGAGGTCGAAGTCGGAGAAGCGCGTGGGTTCGTTCGTCATCGGGTGATCGGCGGGCCGAGGTGTCCGAGCAAGTAGCGTTCGATGCGTCGATACTCGTCGAGCCAGTGCGGCCCGTCCTCGAAGCCGTGTCCCTGGCTCGGGTAGAGCATGGCGTCGAACTCGCTGCCCTGGTCGATCAGCGCCTCGATCAGACGGATCGAGTCCTGGGCGAACACGTTCGAGTCGACCATGCCGTGCAGGATCAGCACGGGGTCGGCGGCGCCCGCGACGAGGTCGAGCGGCGACGAGCGTGCGTACGCGTCCGGATGCGTCGACGGCCGGCCGAGGCGCGGTTGGGTGTACGTCGGGTGGTAGGTGCGCCAGTCGGTGACCGAGCGCAGCGCGGCGCCGACCGCCCAGCGCTCGGGCGCGGTGAAGAGCGCCATGAGCGTCATGAACCCGCCGTAGGATCCGCCGTACACGCCGACGCGTTCGCGGTCGACGACGCCGCGCTCGATCAACAGGTCGAGCACGCTATGGATGTCGTCCAGGTCCTTGCCGCCGAGGTGGTACTGCACGTCCGTGCGGAAGTCGCGCCCGTAGCCGGCGCTGCCGCGGTAGTCGACGTCGACGACGGGATAGCCCAGCCGCGCGAGGCGCGAGTGGAACATCAGGTTGAGCGGGTACCGCGTCATCGAGTCCGTGACGTTCTGCAGGTACCCGGCACCGTGGACGAAGACGATCGTCGCGCGCGGCGGACCGGGCGCGTCGAGCGAGGTGCCCGGCGGGAGGAAGACGTGCGCGAAGATCGTCCGCCCGTCGACGGACTGCGTCGATACGCGCACGGGCTCGATCCAATCGACGCTGTCGTAGGCGTCGGGTGTCGTCGCGGTGAGCGGCGCGGCGCTGTGCGCGTCGGCCGTCCAGAGTTCGGCCGGGGCGAAGAGCGACTCGAACGAGAAGACGACGCGCGCGCCGTCGCGCGACGCGCGCGCATCGCTGCTCGTTCCGGGCGGAGTGGGGAAGCGCCGTGCGTTCGGTGCGACGCGCCCGGCGACCATGTCGCTCGAGAGCAGGAAGAGCGAGCGCCGCGCGCGGTCGGCGTCGCGCGCTTCGACGAGGACCGCGCCGTCCGGCAACGACCGGAAGCGCGCCACCTCACCGCCGACCTCGGTGAGCTGCACGGTGTCGCCCGTCGCGACATCGACGGAGAAGAGCTGACACCGACCGGGCGTGGTTGTCTCGGCCGTCGTCGACTCCGACCCGATGAGCAGCCGCGTTCCGTCCGCGCTCCACGTCGAGTAGGCGGCCGGACCGCCGACCCACGCGTCGTCGTGCTCGCTCCAGACGCGCCGTGTGCCCGCTTCGCTCCACACCCACACTTCGCGCTCGTGGTAGTCCCAGGCGTTGCGCTCGAAGGCGAAGCGCGCCGGCGCGTCCGGTGTCTCCTGCGGCGCCCAGCCGATCGTGCGCAGCCACCACGGCCCCTCGCGGCGCGCATCGTCGTCCGCGCTCGCGTCGGAGTCCGCGGCGTTCTCCGCGATCTCCTCCGCCAGCAGTTCGCTGCGCGTGCCGGCGTCCGTTTCCCACATCCAGAGGCGGAACGGCGACGGTCCGTCTTCGGCCAGCAGGCGCCGCCCCTGGGACGCGGTCACGCGCTCGGTCAGGTAGTCGGGGACGAGCGTCGGCGCGGGTTCGGTCTCGCGATCGTAGTCGGCGGCGAACACGAAGCGTCCGTCGGGGGAGAGGCTCACGCGCTCGATCGCCTGCGCGTCGGCCATGCCCTCGAGCGTGACGCCGCGGTCGTCGGCGAGGTGCACGACCTGCACGACGGCCGCATCGGATTGCGCTTCGTCCTCGTTCTCTTCGTCGACCTGGGTGAGGCTCTCGGCCTGGTCGCCCTCGTCGAGCTCGAGCGCGGCTTCCACGTCCTTCGTCGCGCGCGGGGTCGGCGAGTGCCCGAACGCGACGCGGAGGTCGTCGCTGAAGCGCAGCTGGCGCGCGGCGGCGGTGAGGTTCGCGGTCGGGTTCTCGAGCGTGTCGATCGCGAGCGGCGCGCTCGGTAGCGTCACGAGGTCGAGGACGTAGAGCTCGTCGCCCACCCAGAGACGCAGCGCGTCGTCGGCGCGTGCGAATGCGAGGCGCGCGATCTTCGGCGGCTCCGGCGGCGCTTCGCTCGCCTCGTCGTCGTCCGCGCCGTCCTCCTGCTCGTCGGCCGGTTCCTCCGGGATGGCGCGTGCGTAGGCGACGTGCGCCAACGCGTTCGCGTTCGCATCCCAGAGATACACGTCGGGTCCGAAGGTGAACGCGAGGCGCGCGCCGCGGTGGCTCCACGTCGTCGCGCGGATCCGGTCGGGCTCGTGCTCCTCGTCGTCGTCGCCGGATTCGTCCGCCAAAGAGCGCTCGGGGACGAGGCCGAGCCGGTCGGCGAGTGGCACCCCAGCCGCGCCGCTCGCCGCCGGCCGGTCGTGCTCGACCCCGAGGACGCGCAGCGTCGCCGGCGCGGAGTCGGGCGCGTCGGCGCCGGCGCGCAGCTGGGGCCCGGGCGGATCCCAGTCCACGAGCAGCCAGCGCCCGTCGGCGGACAGGCCGTCCACCGTCGGTGGCGTTCCGAAGAGCGGCGGCTCGAGGAAGACCTCCTCGAGCGTCGGCCGGACGTCCCGATCGAGGTCGGACCACGGGACGAACGCGGCGCGCTCCGGCGCGGAGTGGCAAGCGGTGGCGAGCGCGAGGCCGAGAGCGCCCAGCAGCCACGGGGTACGGACGGATCCGCCGCGCGGCGGTCTCGGCGAGGGCTCCTGCTTCATGGCCGCGGGATTGTGCAGGAAACGCGAGGCGGCGCCCAGCGCGAACGGCGTGGCGGTGGGCTCAAGGCACAGGGCGGTGTCCGCCGAGAAGGGAAGGATGCAAGCCGGGACCGACGACCTCGACCGCGACGCAGCCGACCTCGCGGACGGAGCCACGCCGCCGACGCTCTCGGAGCGCGTCTCGCACGTCTTCGGTGCGCTGCGCTGGATTGCCGGCTCGCTCGTCTTCTACACCGTCTTCTTCCACCTGTCCGTGGTACGGGGCAGCTCGATGTCGCCTGGCATCGAGGACGGCGATCGCATCTTGGTCGAGCCGTGGAGCTACATGCTCGGCGAGGCGGACCGCGGCGACGTGATCGTGCTGCGTTACCCGCTCGATCCGAGCGTCGACTACATCAAACGCGTGATCGGGTTGCCCGGCGATCGCGTAACGCTCGCCGACGGTTACGTCTGGGTGAACGGCGAGTTGCTGTCGGAGCCGTACGTCGACGACGTGGATCGCTCGTCGTACCTCTCGACCGTGATCGACGAGGGGCACTACTTCGTGCTGGGGGACAACCGGCCGCGCTCGTCGGACAGCCGCGAGTTCGGGCTCGTTCCGATCGAGTTCGTTCGCGGCCGCGTCGATCTGCGCCTCTGGCCGATCACGCGCGCGGGCTGGGTACGCTGAGGCGCGCCCGATCCGAATCCGCTAGGCTCTCGGCGCGATGCCGCCGAGCGAATCACAGGTCGAGCGTACCGGACCGGTCTCGCTCGTCACGGGGAGCGCGCGCGGCCTCGGCTTAGCGGTTGCGCAACACCTCGCCGCGCGCGGCGATCGGGTGCACGTCGTCTGGCGCTCGGACGGTGACGCGGCGAGCTCGCTACGCGAGGCGTTCGGCGCGCGCGCGCATCGCGCCGACCTGACGCGCGTCGACGAAACCCAGGCGCTCGTCGATGCGGTCCTCGAGCGCGACGGCGGCATCGACCACGTCGTGCACGCGGTGGGGGAGTACGTCTCCGGTCCGCTCGCGGACGCGACGCCCGACGAGCTGCGGCGCATGCTGCGAAGCAACGTCGAGTCGTCGTTCGCGCTGTTCGGCGCCGCGCGCCCGGCCCTGCGCGCGTCGCGCGGCGCGGCGGTCTTCTTCGGATGCAGTGGGCTGGCCGGGTTTCGCGCGCGGCGCGAGACCGCCGCGTATGCGGCCGCGAAGAGCGCGCTCTTCGTGCTCGTTCGCTCCTGGGCCCAGGAGGAGGCACCGCACGGCGTGCGCGTGAACCTCGTTTCGCCGGGACACGTGCCGCACCCCGACGCTCACCCCGATACGCTGGATCGCGCGCGCCTGGAGAAGATCCCGATGGGACGACCGGGCGCACCCGCCGACATCGCGCGCGCCGTCGACTTCCTGACGTCGAGCGCGGCGGCGTACACAACGGGCACCGACCTGCTCGTGACCGGAGGATGGATGCTATGACGATGACCGAACTCACGCGCTCGACGTTCCTCGACATCGACCCGGCGACGGGCGAGACGATCGCCGAGATTCCCATCGCCGATGCGAACGAAGTACGCGACGCGGTCGCGAAGGCCCAGGCCGCGCAGGCGAGCTGGGGCGCGGCGACATTCGACGCGCGCGCCGCCGCGTTGCGCGCCGCCATCGAGAACGTGCGCACGCGCAGCGAGGAGCTCGCCGAACTCGTCACGCGCGAGATGGGTAAGCCGATCGGCGATGCGCGGCGCGAGGTGGCGGGCTGTGTCGACGGCGCGAACGAGGCGCTGGCCGAGATCGGCCGCGCGCTCGAGACGGAGGTGATCCAGGAAGACGGGAACGAGACGCGCGTCGAGCGCCACCCGCTCGGCGTCGTCGCCGCGATCACGCCCTGGAACTTCCCGGTCCTGATGCCGATCGAACTCTTCCTGCCCGCGCTCGGCGCGGGGAACGCGGTCGTCTTCAAACCGTCCGAGCACGTGCCGCTCACCGGCAAGGCGCTCGCGGGTTGCTTCGCGGACGCGCTGCCCGCAGGCGTCTTCATGACCGTGCTCGGCGCCGGCGCGACCGGGGCCGACCTGGTCGCCGCCGACGTCGACATGATCGGCTTCGTCGGCAGCCGCGCGACGGGCAAGCGCATCATGGAGAGCGCGAGCGGCGGGCTGAAGCGGCTCGTACTCGAGCTCGGCGGCAAGGACCCGCTCATCGTCTTCGACGACGCCGACCTCGCCGCCGCGGCGGACTGCGTCGTGACCCACGCGCTGCGCAACACGGGCCAGGTGTGCTGCAGTGTCGAGCGCGTCTTCGTCGCCGACTCGGTGGCCGCCGAGTTCGAGGGGCTCGTGCTCGAACGCGCCAAGCAGTGGAGCCACGGCAACGGCTTCACCGACGGCGTGCGCATGGGGCCGATGGTCAGCGGCGAGCAGCGCGCGAAGGTCGAGGCCCAGGTGGCGGACGCGGTCGCGTGCGGCGCGCGACTGCTGATGGGCGGCCAGACCCCCGCGGGGGAGGGCTACTTCTATCCGGCGACGGTGCTCGCCGACGCGCCCGACCGCGCGGCGCTCTCTCGCGACGAGACGTTCGGCCCCGTGATCGCGCTGAACCGCTTCGGCGGCGACGAGGGCGAGGCCGTGCGGCTCGCGAACGATACGCCGTACGGCCTCGGCGCGAACGTGTACACGCGCGACCTCGAGCGCGGGCGCCGTGTGGCGCGCTCGATCCGCTCGGGGCAGGTCGGCGTGAACCGCTACCTCGCCGCGACGTCGAAGGCGCCGTGGGTCGGCGCGCGCCAATCGGGCTTCGGCTATCTCGGCGGCATCGACGGCGCGCGGCAGTTCACCGTGCCGAAGTCGATCTCGTACCCGATCTAGTCGCTACTCGGGCAGGGCCGTGCCGATCGTGACGAGCGCGTACGCCGTCGCGAGCACCGGGTTGCCCTCGAACCAGCGCGGCGCGTTGTCGTTGATCCACGAGCCGTCCTGGCGTTGCATCGCGAGCAGGCGACCGGAGAGCTCGGCGCGCCAGTTGTGCTCGACGCCGCTCGCGTCGACGATGCGCTCGTCGCCGTAGAGGTCGAGCGCCTTCGCCATCGTCGTGAAGTAGTAGAAGAGACCCTGGTACGCGGCCGTCGGATCCGCGCTGGCCTCGAAGCCCGGGTTCACGTCGAGCGTGTAATTCTTCGCGAGCCAATCCCAGGCCGCCTGCACGCGCGCGTCGTCCTTGGCGAGTCCGGCGAAGAGGTACCCCTTCAGGAGCGCGTACGTCATCGAGCCGTAGGAGCGCGGCACGCGCTTGCCGTCGCGCAGCTCGACGAACCCCGCCTTCGAGTCGCCGGGCGCATAGCCCGCGCCGCCGTCGTTGCCGCTGACCGTCGTCGAGCCGCCTTCGACGATCTCGAGCGTGTTCGACTCGGAACGGTTCTGGCAGCGCTCGAGGAACGCGATCGCCTTCTTGAAGGTCGCGTCGCCCGCTTCGACGCCGGAGGCGTTGAGGGCTTCGAGCGCCATCTGCATGTTCGAGAGGTCGGGGCGTTCGTCGCCGCCATAACCCACACCGCCGTAGAAGCGATCGGACTCGGAGTAGCCCTCGCCCTCGTCCGCCTGCAGCGCCTGCAGGAACGCGCGCGCGCGCGCGACGACGGGCTCGTCCTGTGCACGGCCGGCGCGAACGAGCGCCATGATCGATGCCGAGGTCACGTAGTTCGCGAGCTGGCCGGCGTGGATCGAGCCGTCTTCCTTTTGGAGCGAGACGAGCCAGTCGAGCGCGCGGTCGACCGCGGCGTCGACCGCGTCGGAGGGCGATCCGGGGGCCGCGAGCAACCCGCCGACGACCATGGCCGTGATGCCGGGATCCGCTTGGCCGCTGAAGCCCCACTTTCCGGGTTCGACCTGTTGCTCGAGGAGGAACGCGCTGCCGCGCACGAGGCCCTTCGTCGCGCGCGCGCGATCGCCGGCGTCGAACTGCGGCAGTGCCGTGGCCGCCTTGGGCGCGCCCGGACCCGCGGCCTGTTTCGCGCGCGCCGCGAGCTCGGCGGATACCGCACTGAGCTCGACCACGTTCGCGGCCGTCACGGCCACGCCGGAACTCCCGCGACCCCATGCGCCGTCCGCGTTGCGCGCGGCGAGGAGCTCGGCGGCGCGCGCCGGCGAGAGGGAACGATGGATGCGTTCCGGATGCTCATGCGCGCTCAAGAACCGAAGTGCGCGCTCTCGTGCGACGGCGTAGCCGTCGAAGCGCTCGAGCACATCCGCCATGTGGCGTGTGGTCTTGGTCGACGGCTGCTCCTCGCCGAAGCCGCCATCATCGGCTTGGCGCGCAAGGACGAAATCGATCGCCTTGGCGACGAACGGTCCGTCGGAGGGGCGATAGCGTCGCGGACTCGAGGTCAGCGCGTCGAGCGCGAGCACCGTGCTCGACACGCTGCCGTAGGACCCCGACTCGACGTCCTGTTGCGAACGCACCCAGCGCAGTGCCGTGTCGATCGCGGAGTCGATCTCGGCGCGCGTCGGCTCGACGGTCGTGGTTTCCTGGGGCGAAGCGAAGAGGGGCAGCGTGAGCGCGAGAACGAGGCTGAGCATCGGAAGCGGACGGGGGCTGGGGACGTGGCGGGCGCGATCTCCGGGGATGGAGCGGCGGAACAGCCTAACGTGCGCGCGCCCGTCGGGTTCAGCGCGGGCCCCGTACATCGTGCGTTTCGGCGCGGGCTGCTACCCTGACGCGCCTCCCCGTCCCCTGGACCCGTCGCCCGCGCCATGACCGAGTCGTACTCCTTCGTCCCCTACGCGTTCGAGCGCCGCGGCCCCGCCGAGATGCTCGAACGCGCGCGCGCCTTCCGCGAGTCGCTCGAGTCGCGCCGCAGCATCCGCGACTTCTCGGCCGATGCGCTCCCGGACGGCGTGCTCGACGAGTGCATCCGCGCCGCCGGCCTCGCGCCCTCGGGCGCCAACCGCCAGCCGTGGTCGTTCGTCGTCGTGACGGACCCGGCGATCAAGCGCGAGATCCGCATCGCCGCCGAGGCCGAGGAGAAGGAACTCTACGAGCGCCGCATCAGCGACGAGTGGCGCGAGGCACTCGAGCCGCTCGGGACGACCTGGGAGAAACCGTTTCTCGAGACCGTGCCCGCGATCGTCGTGCTCTTCCGCCACGTCTACGACATCGAGGAAGGCGAGAAGAAGACGAACTACTACACCCAGGAGTCGGTCGGCATCGCGCTGGGTTTCTTCCTCGTCGCGCTGCATCGCGCGGGGCTCGCGACGCTCACCCACACGCCGAGCCCGATGGGCTTCCTGGGCAAAGTGCTCGGGCGCCCGGCGAACGAGAAGCCGTACGTGCTCTTGCCGATCGGGTATCCGGCGGCGGACTGCCGCGTGCCGGACATCGGGAAGAAGGGGCTCGACGAGATTCGGGTTCGGGTGGGGGAGTAGGAGCGGGGCTTCGCCCGCGTGCGTCGCGGCGAGGCGGCACACCCACGCCCGCCCTACTCCGCGATCCGCACCGCCGTGCCGTACACCAGGATCTCCGCCGCGCCCGCGGCCACCTCGCTCGACGCGAAGCGCACGGCCGTGATCGCGTTCGCGCCCAAGAGCTCCGCCTGCGCGACCATGCGGTCGAGCGCTTGCTCGCGACTCTCGGCGAGCAGCTTGGTGTACTCCTCGACCTCGCCGCCGACGAGGTTCTTGCAGAAGGCGAGGATGTCCCTGCCCACGTGGCGCGCGCGCACCGAGCTGCCGCGCACGATGCCGAGCGTGGTCGCGATCGACTTGCCAGGGATGTCGTCACTCGTCACAACGATCATCGGTCCACCTCGGTGTACGGGTCGTAGGGCAGCGTGCGGAGCCGGGCGCGGAAGACGAGCAGGAACACGAGCGTGAGCCCGCCGAGCAGCGCGCAGAAGAAGGCCTTGGGCACCACGCCCAGATCGGAAGCGAGCAAGCTGTAACACAGCCAACCGAGCACGCCGAGCGCGCCGATCGCGGACAGCGCGAGCCCGAGGGACGTGCCTCCGCTGTGGAGCGCTTCGGCGTTCAGCCGCTGCCACTCGAAGTCCTTGGGTTCGACCGGCGTCATGCGGCGTGCGAGGACGCCGAGCCGTTTCAGCTCGGTGACCTCGGCGAGCAGCGCGGGCTCGCTCGACAAACGCTGCTCGAACTCCACGCGCTCGTTGCCGTCGAGCTCTCCGTCGGCGTAGGCCATGGCGAGCAGCTGGTCGCGGGTCGGTTCGCGCGCGCTCATCGCTTGGACTCCTGGTCTTGCGGGGACTCCGCGAAGGCGTAGTCCTGGAGCGCGCTTTCGAGGTGCGGTGCGAGGACTTCGCGAAGCCTTCGGCGGGCGTGGAAGAGACGTGACATGACGGTGCCTTCGGGGATCTCGAGGGCGTGGGCGATCTCGCGGTAGGAGAGTTCGTCGAAGTGGCGCAGCGAGAGAATCTCGCGGTCGCGCGCGGAGAGGCGGCGGAAAGCGGACCAGAACGCGTCGGTGACCTCGGAGTTCTCGGCGCCCTGGCTCGGGGCCGGACCCTCGTCGACGAGCTCCCACTCGGTCTCCTCGCCGTCCTTCTCGCCGACGAGCGACTGACGCTTGATGCGATTGTGCCGGCGCAGGAACGTGAAGCAGGTGTTGCGCAGGATGCGGTGGAACCAAGGCAGGAACGGCTCGCCGTCGCGATAGGTCGCGCGCGCACGGTAGGTCTTGAGGAAGGCCTCTTGGGTCAGCTCGAGCGCGTCGTCGCGGGAGCCGACGAGGGACGACGCCACACGAAAAGCACGCCCTCGAACGGTCTCGGTCAACCGGTCGAAGGCGTCTCGATCGCCATGCTTGGTGGCGGTCATCCACTGGGTGGTCAGGGCTTCCACGGGGTCGGCGTACTCCGCGCGCCCCGGCGCAGTCACTCGACCCTGATCTTTTTCGTCCTTCACGCGCGCGCCTCGCTCGAGCACTCGGAAGCATACGCCAGGACGTGTCCGGCAGCGCGCAGGGCTGCCCCGGGTTCGCCCAGTCGTTCGGCTGCGGCGTCCAGCTCGCGCTTCACCTCGGCGCGGACGCGGTCATCGGTGTGGAGTCGGATCACCTCGTCCGCGACCCGACCCGCCGCGCTCTCGTCGGACTCGGCGAAGGCGAACTCGGGCAGCACGTCCTTGCCCGCGAGCAGGTTGACGGACGAGAACCAAGGCACCGTGAGCAGCGTGTCCTGGAAGCGCGCGATCCAGCGGCTCTCGATGCGGTAGACGACCGCGGTGGGGATGCGGTGGTGGAGCAGGTCGAGCAGCACCGTGCCCGAGACGCTGAGCGCGGTGCGCGCGTGTGCGAGTTCGGCGTGCAGGTCGCCCGCCACGATGCGCACCGCGCCGGCCGCAGGCGTCGCGGCGACGATGGCCTCGAACTCGGATCGAAACTCGGTGTGGCTGTGGGGTAGCACGACTTCGAGCTCGGGAACCGCGAGGCGTACGCGCCGCACGACCTCGAGCATCCACGGCAGATTGCGGCGGATGACGCTGAGCCGGCTGCCCGGGAGGAGCACGAGCGAACGCGCATCCGCCGCGGCGCCGGTCGGCACGCCGGACAGGAGGTCCGCCTGGGGATGTCCGACGTGCGCGGTGCGGACCCCGTGGCGCTCGAACCACGCCGGCTCGAACGGGAGGATTGTCAACGCGAGGTCCACGGCGCGCCGGTACCCGCGCACGCGCCACGGCGCCCAGGCCCAGTACTGCGGCGTCACGTAGTGCACGACCGGCAGCCCGTAGCGCTTGGCGATGTGAGCGAGCGGTACGTGCAGCGCGGGCGAGTCGACGGGCAAAACGCAGTCGAAGCGCTCGGTGCGCAGGCACGCGGCGGCGTCGGCGAGCAGGCCTTGAAAGAACGACAGCGAGCGCAGCACATCGGTGCCCATCACCGCGCGCGCGACGGGATCGCCGACGATGCGCACGCCCGCCGCGGCGAGGCGGGCGCCGCCGAGGCCTACGAATTCGGGCGCGGGCGCGCCGCGCTCGGCGGCGACGGAGCGCAGCGCCTCGCCGAGCTCGACCGCGTGCGCCTCGCCCGACGCTTCCGCGCACGAGACGAAGATCCGCAGGGGCCGCTCGGGCAGCGGAACGAGCGGGGCCGCCTCGGGTGCGCGCGCGTGCTGGAGGTCGGCGCGCACGGCACGCGCGATCGAGCGATGCCGACAGAGAAAAGCCGCCAAACGGAAAGGGAAACCCGCCGCGCCGCCGATGGCCCGGACAAGTTCGCGACGTACGGCTCCCGCGGGAGCGGGACCCAGTTGGCGTTCGGTTTCGATCACGGGGTGTCGGGCCGGAACATTCCACACGTTTCGAGGTCCGCCGCGCAAGCCGCTAAGATCACGCCGTGCTGCGCCTCCTCGGATTCTTCGTCATGGTGTTCATCCTCAGCCGCGTGCTGGGGTACCTGCCGATCGTTGGACCGTTCCTGGGCGGGAGCTTCATCGGGCTCTGGGTCTGCGCGATGCTGCTGTCGTGGATGCTGTCGAAGTACGGCGATCGCGCGTTGCGCGCGCGGCGCGACGCCGCCCAGATCCGACAGCTCGGCGCCGTCGAAACGCCGCACTCGAACGGGAAGATCGGATCGCTGCTCCTCGCGCAAGGCCGCGTGCGCAAGTCGCTCCCGTACCTCGAGAAGGCGGCCGAGGGCGAGCCCGACGTCGCCGAATGGAACTACCGGCTCGGCTGCGCGCGGCTCGCCGTCGGAGATCGGGACGCGGCGCTCGAGGCGCTGCGGGACTGTGTGACGCTCGATGAGGAGTACGCGTACGGCGCGGCGCAGATGCGGCTCGCCGAAGCGCTCGCGCGCACGGGACAGCTCCAGGACGCGTTGCTCGCGCTCGCGACGTTCGAGCGCAACCACGGTCCGAGCCCGGAGTCCGCGTTCCGGCGCGGCGAGGCGCACCGCGGGCTGGGGGAGAAGGACGCCGCGCGCGAGGCCTATCGCGAGGTGCCGATGCTCGTCGCGCAGGCCGCGCGCTATCAGAAGAAGAGCACGGGGCTGTGGGCGCTGCGCGCGCGGATCGCGAGTCTGCTCTGAGGCGCGCGCCTCAGGGGACGCGCCGCGCGAACGCGAACTGCGCCGCGACGAAGAGCGCGACCGACGCGGCGAGCATCGGCCCGCACGTCGCCCAGTCCAAGGCCTGCGTCTCCTCGATCGCGACGAAGTCGTACATATCGGCGAGGCGCAACGGCGAATAGTGCGTGAGGCGCTTGACGAAGTAGAGCGAGTACGCGAACCCGATCGGCAACAGCACGCCGAGCGCGATCTTGGTCGGGTTCGACGCGAGCGCGGAGAGCAGCACGGTCGCGCTGTAGACCATCGTCAGGAACAGGATCTCGTGCGTGGCGCCCATCAGCACCGTCGAGAGGTCGACGTATTCGTCCACGAATCCCGCGAGCCACGGAATCGTCAGCGTCGCGACGAGCGTCGGCAGCGCGAACGCGACGAATCCGGCGAAGTATCGTTCCGTGAGGATGCGCCGGCGCGAGAGCGGGCGCGCGAGGAGGATCTCGAGCGTGCCGCGATGCGCCTCGCCGGCCACGGTCCCGACGGCAAACATGACGGCGGCGACCGAGCCCAGGAGGTTGCAGCCCTTGAAGTAGTGTTGGCCGGACACGTAGGCGTAGAAGCCGAGGTCGTTGATCTGCTCCAGCATCTCGCCCACGACGGGGAGCGGGCGCGCGAGGTCGATCAGACCGCCGATGCTGTTCACGAAGTCCGGCCAGTAGAGGATGGTCGCCACGAGCGACAGCTCGACGATCAAGAAGTAGCCGATCCCGCCGAAGACGAGCACACCGCTGACGCGTCGCATCAGATGCCCTCCTTGCCGTAGAGCTCGCGGTACAGGTCCTGCAGCGTGAGCTCGCCGTAGGTGAGCGACGAAGGCGGAGGAAGGTCGAGCACCGCGACGCGCCGGATGCACTCGCGCGGATCGTCCTCGTCGAGGTAGATCACGGCGCGCTTCGAGTCGACGCGCACGTTGTCGAAGGCGGCGAGCGCGCGCTCGACGGTGTCGCGCTCGACCTCGTGCTCCCACGCGATGCGCACCGCGCGGCGCAGGCGCCGATGCAGCTCGGTCGTGTGCTCTTCGTCGAGCACGCGGCCGTCGCGCAGGAAGACGAGCCGGTCGCAGATCCGGTCGACTTCGCCCAGGTGGTGCGACGACAGGAGCACGGTCGTGCCGGACTCGGCATCGCGCGCGAGCAGGTCGAGCACCTGGTGGCGCCGCGTCGGGTCGAGCCCCTCGGTGGGCTCGTCGAGGATGCGCACGCGAACGTCCGGAGCCATCGCCGCGGCGACGAGCAGCTGGCGCTTCATGCCGTGGCTGAAGCCGCGCACGCGGCGGTCGAGCGGCAGCGAGAAACCGGCGGCGAGGGCGCGCGCGCGGTCGAATGCACCCGCGTCGCGTCCGCGCAGCATCCAGCGCAAGTGCTGCTCGGCGGTGAGCTCGCCGTAGGTCGCGATCTCGCCGGGGGCGTAGGTGGTGCGCTCGCGGATGAGGAGGCCGTCGCCGGTGAGCGCTTGCCCATCGACCTCGCACGTACCCCCGTGCGCTGGCACGAGGCCGATCAGCATGCGCAAGAGCGTGCTCTTTCCCGCGCCGTTCGGACCGAGGAGCCCGGTGATCCCGCCGGGTCCGATCTCGAGCTCGAACGGATGCACCGCGGTCACCTCGCCGAAGCGCCGCGTGAGTCCGTGCGCGCGAACGACGCCGCGTCCGTCGCTCACGGCAGCATGTCCGCGTCTCGCATCGCGGCGTACGCGACCCGCGCGAGATAGCCGTAGCCCTCGCCCGTCAGATGGAAGTCCGGCGTCGCGGGCATCGTTCCGGGATACCCCGCGAGCAGCGCGAGGCGCGCGGGCACGTCGAGCGTGTTCCAGTCCTGGCCGCTCTCGTTCGCGCGCGCGCGCATCCACGCGACGGCCGCCTGGATGCGCTCGTCGGCGACGTACGTGTCGAGCAGGAACTCGGACGGCGCGCCCTCGCCGAGGCGATCGACGCCGTCGAGGTAGCCGCGAAACAGTCCGAGCAAGTTGGTGCCTTCGATCCCGAGTTCGGCGCGCACGTCCTCGACCCATTGCACGAGCTCGAGCATCGGCCAGTCGGGGTTCTGGATCTCGCCCTGCCAGGTGAGGTGCGGTTGATGCACGAAGAAGAGCGGAATGTTCCGCTCGGCGCAGAGTTCGGCGACACGCTCCATGGCCGCCCTCGTCGCCGCCTGGTTGTCCTCGCGCACGAAGGCGTACGGCACGCGCGGGTTGAGGTGCGGCGGCGGTTCACCCGGCTCGGCCGCCTCGACCGCCTGGCGGTGGCGCGTCGCGATCCATCCATAGAGATGGCTCGACCAGAGCGCGCGTCGCAGGCCGGTCGGCAGCGGAATGAAGTCGCGCCGCAGGACGCCCAGCTCCTCGTCGTAGAAGAAGCCGTCCTGCTCGATGTCGTTCGTGTTGAAGTACCAGACCACGAGGTCGGGCGAGAGCGGGAGCCCTTCCTCTTCGAGCGAGAGCGCCTGCTGGCCGGCGTGGTAGCCGGGCACACCGAGGTCGATCGCGCGCCACTCCGTCGGGCCGGGCTCGGCTTCGTTCGCCATGCGCGCGAGGTGCCCGACCAGGGTCTCGTCGTCGTCGCACCACAATCCGAAGGAGAACGAGTCGCCGATGCAGACGATGCGCTTCTCGTTCGGCGCCTTCTCGAGCGGGAAGTCGGCGCCGCGCGACTTGTGGCTGGTGATCTCGAACGACCAGCCGTCGATTTCGCAGCTCGATCCGGCGCGCATGCCGTAGGGCCGCCGGTTGTCGTCGCGTTCTTCGAAGATGCGGGCCGTCGTCAGGTCGACCCAGCGCTGGTTGGTCTTGTTGACCGTCGACTCGAAGTAGTTCTGACGGAAGCCGGTGACGCGCAGCGAGACTTCGACGAGCGCCGTCAGGCCGCCGAGCGTGAGGATCGACGCCACGAGGCCGCGCCTCAGCTTGCCGATGCGTCCGCCGCGTCGGATCGCGTCCGCGGCGTCGATCAAACCCGGAGCCGGACCTTCCTCGTCGATCGCCCCTGGATTCATATCCATCAGCGCGGAGAATAGGGGGGCCATGGAAGCGCCGCAAGTCGTGCGAGAACTCAAGCGCGACGCCTTCGGCCGCGTCGAGTTGCTGGAAGGGCCGCGCGGTCGGCTCGTGCGCCGCGTGGCGTGCGGCGGGCGCGCTCCCGGTTCGCACGCCCTCGCACGCGTGTTCCTCGCCCACGAGCGACGGGCGTTGCGCGCCCTCGAAGGGATCGAGGGTGTGGCGCGCGTCATCGACAGCGACGCGTACGCGGCCGCTCCGTCGCTGGACGGCGCGACCCCGCGCGCGCGCGACGTGCTGCTGCGCTCGTGGCTCGAGGGCGTGCCGCTCTACGCCGCGATGGAGCTGCCCGAGGACTTCTTCGAGCGACTCGAGGACCTGGTGCGCGACCTGCACACGCGCGGCGTCTGCCACAACGACCTGCACAAGGAGCCGAACGTACTCGTCGCCCCCGACGGTCGGCCCGCGTTGCTCGACTTCCAGCTGTCGAGCCTGCACCCGGGATTCGGACGGCGGTATCGCGTGCGCGTGGCCGAGGACCTGCGCCATGTGGCCAAGCACCGCCGCCGGTACGCGCTCGGCACCGGTCGCGATCGCGACGCCGTCGGCCTGCGACTCCCGAAGCGGCGCTCGCTGCTCGCCGCCGCGTGGATGCGCTGCGGGAAGCCGGTCTACAACGTCGTGACGCGGCGCGTCTTCGCGCTCGAGGACGGCGAGCCGCGCCGCCCGTCGGTCGGACCCTGGCCGACGTGGACGCCGCCGGTCGGCGCGCTCGTCAGCAGGGGCGAGGCGCCTCCGGACCGCGGACGAAGTTGAGCGCGAGCGCCGCGCCCGCTTCCGACAGGATCGACTCGGGATGGAACTGGACGCCCTCGATCGGACGCGTCCGATGACGCACGCCCATCACGTCGCCGTCCGCGGTTCGCGCCGTGACCTCGAGGACGGACGGGAGCGCAGCGTGCTCGAGCGACAGGGAGTTGTAACGCGTGAACGCGGCCGGGCTGCGAACGCCGCGAAACACGCCCTTCCCATCGTGCTCGACCGCCACCGCCCGACCGTGCACGAGCTCGGGCGCGCGCACGATCGCGCCGCCGAACGCGAGGCCGATCGCCTGATGCCCGAGGCAAACGCCGAGGATCGGAACGTCGTGCTCGCGACGGACCAGCTCGATGCTGACGCGCGCGTCGCGCGGGTGCCCCGGACCGGGACCGATCAGGATGCGTTCGGGGTGCCGCGCGAGGATCGCGTCGACCTCCGCCCGGTCGTCGTTGCGCGCCCGGTGGATCTCGACGACTTCGCCCAGCGCTTGCAACGCCTGGACGAGGTTGAACGTGAAGGAATCGCGGTTGTCGAGCACGAGAATCACCGCGCCAAGAGAACCGGCTCCCGGCGGGGGTGCAAGGGCTTGGACCCGGAGCCGTCGCCTCTCTATGGTTCTGCCCCATGGACATCGTGATCGTCGGGGCCGGCGAGGTGGGCTATCACCTCGGGGACATTCTGTCCCGCGAAGAGCATCGCGTCAGCGTCGTCGATCCGGATCCCGCGCAGGTGCGGCGCATCATGGAGGCGCTCGACGTCCAGGTGCTCGAAGGCGACGGAACGCGCGCCGAGATCCTGACGCAGGCGGGTGCATCGAAGGCGGACATCGTGGTCGCGGTCACGGAGAACGACCACGTCAACATGCTGGTCTGCACGCTCGCGAACAAGCTCGGGGCGAAGCGCATCATCATGCGCCTCAAGGACATCTCGCGCCTCGAGTCGTACCGCTACTTCTACAAGCAGACGCTCGGCTTCGACGTCGTCCTTTCGACCGACGAGCTGGCCGCCGAGGAGATCGTCGGCACCGTGCGCCAGCACCGCGCGCTCGAGGTCGAGTCGTTCGCCGACGGCCGCGTTCAGCTGCGGCGCCTGCGGATTCGCGAGGAGGGCGACCTCACCGCGGACACGCTCGCCGGGCTCAAGCTGCCCTCGGGCCTGCTCGTCGTCGCGGTCTCGCGCCGCGACCAGTTCTTCGTGCCCGGCGGCAACGATCGGCTCGAGGTCGACGACCAGGTCTACCTGATCGGCCGCGGTCCGGACCTCGACCAGTTCGAGCTGCTCGCCGGTGCGCCGAAGATCGGTCGCCGCAGCGTGGTCATCATGGGCGGCGGCGGAGTGGGGGTGCGAATCGCGCGGCGCCTCGACACGATGCCCGGCATCTCCGTGCGGCTCATGGAGAAGTCGGCCAAACGCGCGCGCGCGATCTCGTCCAACTTCTCGAACTCGGTCATGGTGCTCGTCGGCGACTCGACCGACCTCGACCTGTTGATGGAAGAGCGCATCGGCGAGGCGAACGTGTTCATCGCGACCACGTCGGACGACGAGCGCAACATGGTGGCGTGCCAGCTCGCGCGCTCGCTCGGCGTCGAGCGCACGGTCGCGATGGTGAACAAGGCGTCGTACCGGCAGATCTACGACCTGCTCGGCGTCGACCGCGCCATCTCGCCGCGCGTGCTCTGCGCGAACCACATCCTGCGCTTCGTGCGTTCGCGCTCGGTGTCGTCGATCGCCGTCATCGCCGACGGCCGCGCCGAAGTGCTCGAGCTCGAAGTGCACCACAAGGACGGCAAGCAGGAGCGCAAAGTCAAGAACCTCGGGCTGCCGCGCGGCACGGTGCTCGGCGCCGTCGTGCGCTCGAACGACGTGATCATCCCGAGCGGCGACACGGTCGTGCGCAACGGCGACCACGTGATCCTCTTCACGCTCCCGGAGAACCTCTCTTCCATCGAAGAGACGTTCCGACCGAAGGGCTACCAATCGTGACCCGCGAGCAACGACCGTGAACCTACGCGCCGTCGGTTGGCTGATTGGATGCGTGCTCCTCCTGCTCGCGGGATTCATGCTCGTGCCCGCGATCGTGGCCGCCGGCTACGGCGAGGAGAAGGCCGTCGAGGGATGCTTGCTGTCGGCGCTCCTGACGGCGGCCTGCGGCGGACTGACGACGTTCGTGTGCCGTGGCTCGACGATGACCAAGGAGGGGCGCGTCGACTACTTCCGGCGCGAGGGGCTCGCGGTCGTCGGGCTCGCGTGGCTGACGAGCGGCATCGTCGGCGCGCTGCCCTTCCTCTTCTCGCACACGATGTCGTCGCCGGTCGACGCGTTCTTCGAGTCGGTCTCCGGCTTCACGACGACGGGCGCGACGATCCTGTCGGGCGAGGCGATCGCCGAGATGTCGAAGGGCATCGCCTTCTGGCGCTCGTTCACGCACTGGCTCGGCGGAATCGGGATCGTGCTCGTGTTCGTCGTGCTGTTTCCCTCGGGCGGGCGCAGTCTGTTCCGGTCCGAGGTTCCAGGCGTCAGCCGCGAGGCCGTCCAACAGCGCGTGCGCGACAGCGCGCTCGGACTCGTGCGCGTCTATGTCGGGTTGACCGCGTTCGAGGTCGTGCTGCTCTGGGTGCTCGCGCCGACGACCGGGCCGGCGGGCGCGATCACCGGGTTCGATCGCCTGTACGACGCCGCGATCCACTCGTTCGGAACCATCGCGACCGGTGGGTTCTCGAATCACCCGTCCAGCGTCGCCTTCTACCAGTCGTGGAAGGTCGAGCTCGTCCTCGTCGCCTTCATGTTCATGGCGGGGATCAACTTCGCGCTCTACGACACGTTCCTGCGCAAGGGCACGAAGTCGGCGTGGCGCATGGCGATCGGTTCGAGCGAGATCCGCACGTACGCCGGGCTCGTCGCGGGGTCGACGATCTTCATCGCGCTCGTGCTGTGGTTCTGGGGCGGCGCCAACGGGGATCCGAACAGTCCGTTGCCCGAGTACTCGAGCATCTTGCTGTCGCTGCGCGACTCGGTGTTCGCCGTGGTCAGCCTCGTGACCAGCACCGGCTTCGGAACGGCCGACTTCGACCAGTGGCCCGACGTGTGCCGCATGCTGCTCATGCTCCTGTGCGTGTCGGGTGCGTGCGCGGGGTCGACCGGTGGGGGCATCAAGGTCGTGCGCGTGCTCATCATCTGGAAGGCCGCGATGCAGAGCATGCAGCGCTTCGCACGGCCGCGCGCGATCCACAACGTGCGCATGGACGGACGCGCGATCGGCGACTCGATGGTGGGGATGATCGGCGCCTACTGCGGGCTGTGGTTCCTCGTGTTCATGCTCGGGACGCTGATGCTCGCGGCAACCAACATCCATCCGCCGAGCCCGCACGAGGATCAGGTCCTCTTGACCTGTGGGACGGCGGTCCTCGCCGCGCTGAACAACATCGGCCCCGGACTGGCCGGCGTCGGTCCGACGCAGAGCTTCGGCTTCATGCCGGACGCCGCGAAGCTGCTCCTGAGCTTCTTCATGATCCTCGGCCGCCTCGAGTTCTACGCGGTCGTCGTCCTGTTCGTGCCGCGCTTCTGGCGCAGCTGATCGGGCGCGCATCTGCGACGATCTCGGTGAAGCCTCATGAATGATCCGAGCTAGCCCGGATCATT
>JAJDEV010000293.1 GCA_029259605.1 Planctomycetota bacterium
CCCGCAGAACGCCGTCCTCCACTCCGGCTTGGCCCCCGAAAGCCTCGCCGAATCCACCGATTCGCCTACGTTTCCGGAGACCAACCCGGAGCGGATGCCGACGCTCTGCGGGCGAAGCACTTTCGCCACAGCCTGCTAGCAGACCGTGGCGAAACTCACGACCTCATCGGAGCGCGCTGGATCCGCGCTGTCCGCGTTCCGCTTCCTCCGAGGTTCCAGCGAATACGCGTCGTCAGCGCGCCGCGACAGCGCGCATGCATCACACTCCGAAGACATCGTGAGTTCCACCACGGACTGCTAGCCCTGGCGCGCATCTGCGTCGATCTCGGCAAAGCCTCATGAATCACCCGGGCTAGCGCACGGCCTCGCGCAGCTCTTGGAGTTCGGCGCGCAGCTCGTCGATCTCCTGCTGTTGGGCCTTGAGGCCGGCGAGCAGGAAGGCCGAGTAGTCGGCCAAGCTGACGGCCGTGCCGTCGCGCGCCAGGATCTCGGTCGGGCTCTCCTCGGCGATCACGCCGAGGTGCGTGTGGTCGTCGTCGGCATAGCGGTAGTGCACCACGTCGGTGGCCTCGATCTTGGCGAGGATGTCCGCGTACTGCTCGGGCTCGAGCTTTTCGATGTCGCGCTTGTACTCGCGCGAGCTGAGCACGTTCCACGCGTTGGCGCGCGCCTCGGTTCCGTCTCCGGGCGCGCCGACCTGCAGGGCGTAGGCCGGCGTGTCCGTGCCGATGCCGACGTTGTCCTTGAAGTAGACCTGCCCGCCGTCGGAGTAGATCGCGTAGTTCGTGGTCGTCGCGACCACCTGATCCTCGAGGTACAGCCCGTAGTGGGTCTGCATCGTGCCCGAGGCGTACGGCGTGTAGACGTAGATCGAGTAGTCGTTGACGACGGTACCGTTCTGGGCGCCGCTGGCCACCTCGAGCGCGGAGCACTCGTCCACCGTCGAGGATCCCCCGGCCACACCGAACACCAGCGCGCCGTTCAGGTAGTCCACGTGGCCCGCGGACGATGTGGCGCCGATCGTCGCGCCGATCATGGTCGCCACCGAGCCGGTGCCGTAGTGGCCGGCGCGGATGAACGGGCCGTGGATGAAATCGAAGTCGTAGGGGTTGGTCGCCTCCGTCAAGACCTCCACGTCATGACTGTAGATGCTGGTCGAGTTCCCACCGGTCAGGGCAAAGGGCGGATCGAGCGTGATGTAGGAGCGCAGGGGCGTCCAAGACGAGGAGAGCGAGAAGTCGTCCATGTACGCGGACAGGTCGAACATGCCCTTGTAGATGCCCTGCTGACCGACGGTGGCGTCGTTCCCGACGGCCAGCCGGTCGGCGACGCGCAGGTCTCCGACGACGTCGAGCGCGTGCTGGGGTGTGAGCGTGCCGATGCCGACGTGACCGGCCGGGTTCACGTTGAACTCGGGTCCGAGCGGGAGCAACGTCCCCAGGGTCGGCACGGAGGAAGCCTGCACGCACGTGTTGGGCTGGGCCTGATCGCGAAGCGTTTCCGCGCAAAGCGTCACGGGCTTCACGGCTCGACGCGTCGAGCTCAATCCGCCGTCCGCTTCGACAGGCGCCTCGGTCTCGGGTGACGGGTCCACGCTCGGCGCGACGGGCGACAGCGACCGCGTGTTCGCGGTCTCGGCTCGGGGCGCGGGCGGCTGGATCACGCGGCTGCGTAGCGCCTGCTGGCGCCGCGCACCCGCGCCGGACTGCGACTGGGCCGAGATGGACGAAGCACCGAGAAAGAGAACGGACAGAGTCACCGCACGGAAGATCGAGGTCATGGAAGCTCCTGGGACGCCGGGGATGGAGCGACAGAGGATACGTGTTCCCTCGCGATCGCGCTCGACGGACGCGAACGGCCGCGACGAACTTTGCCGGCGTGCTGAGCGAGCGCGAGTCGGAGCGGAAGTGCCCGTCACCGTCGTTGCCGGCGGCGAGTCCTCAGCGCGCAGCGCTCGCCGTGTCCAACAGCTCGAGGAACTCCGCCTTGCTCAGCCGCCCCGCCGCGTAGCCGAGCACCCCGCCATTCGAATCCGTGACGTACGTCGAAGGCCACGCGCCGATCGGGTACTGCTCGAGCACGGGGTCGGCCGCGTCGGGGTCCTTCACGTCGATCGCCACCGCGACGAACGCGTCATTGACGAGCGCTTCGACTTCTTCGTCCGCCAAGACCTGGCGGCGCATGATGCGACACGATGCTCACCACTCGGAGGTGAAGTAGAGCAGCATCGGCTTGCCGGTCTCCGCTGCTGCGAGCTTGGCCGTCTCGAAGTCCGCCGCCCACGCGATGTCGTTCGACGGGGCGTAGTAGCCGTACCACACGCCGACGATCGGCCCGACGGTGCCGAGGAGCAGCAGCGCGATGCGCAGCGGCAACCACTTGCCGCGCGCCTTCGGAGTCGTTGTCGCGTTCACGCGCGCAGGGTGCAAACCGGCGCCGCGTTCTTCAAGTGCGGACGCTCGCGCTCAGAGGCGCTCCAGTTCGATCCGCCGTTCGGCCGCGTCCCACCCGAGCTCCAACGTCGGCGGCGCAACCGGCCGGAAGCCCTCGATCCTCGGCAGCTCCATCACATACGTCCCCACTTCGCTTCCAGCGACCCACGCGCGTCCGTCTTCGATGCGCGTGATGCGCGCCGTCGCCTGGCGCGAGCCACCGGCGTACTCGAACGTCGCGCCCCAGCTCCACTCGAACGGCACCGTCGCGTCGCCATCGACGAGCCGCAGCCACACGCCGGGCAACCGCCGTACGCGCACTTCGACGTCCGCGCCGTCGACCACGTCCACCGCGCGCCCCGCATCCGCGTACTCGTCCCACCCCACATCCAGGGAGATCCTCCGCAGCGGTGCGACGAACACGTACTCGAGCGTCTCCGGATCCGGGTCCACGCTCGCCAGGGTCCAAGACAACAGCTCCTCCGGCCTACCCGACGCGGACCACACGATCTTCTCCGGCGCCAAGCGCGCGCCCGTGACTTCGTCGACCACGCGCACGCGCACCTCGCCCAACTCGGGGAGCGCGATCTCCACATCCGGCGCTCCGCCGGGTCCGATGTCGAGCTCGCTCCAAACCTGCAACGGACTCGACACGAAGAGGTACCGCCCCGGCGTCACGACCCCTCCGTCGAACCGCCGGACCCGTGGCTGCCCGTCCACGCGCTCCAGCTCGATCTGCCCGCTGTAGATCCGATCGCCGCGCCGACGCGCCGCACCGTCGAGCGGCAACAGCTCGAACGAGAAGTCGAGGTCCGGGTGACTGGCCGGCAGCACGATGCGCCCAGCCAACGGAACCGCCGCCGGCACCCCGCCGTTCTGCTGCAGGTCCAGCACGACTTCGCTCGCCACTCCCCCCACCAGCTCGAGCTCTTCGCGCGCCAGTTCGTGCGGGCCGTCGTGCCAGATGCCGAGTTCGGCGCGCACCTGCACCGCGCCCGGCGGCACGCCGTCGAACACGATCACCGGTTCGGTCGGATACCGCACGGTCGCCAGGCTTTCGAAGCTGCGCTCCCACCCGGCCGGGAAGACATGCAGGCGCAGGTTCAGGTCCGGTTGGAACCCGTCGAGGCGCACGGTCAGCCTCGCGCCGCCCGGCTCGAGCGCCACCTGGCGCTCGCCGCCGGTTCGATGGTCCACGCGCACCCAACCCCAGACGTAGCCGGGGGCGTGGACCCACCAGCTCTCGGTCCCGGAGAACGCGGACAGCTCGAGCGGAGAGGCCGCTTCGCGCGCGAAGACGACGCTCGCGTCTCCGGTCCAGCCGGGGTGGACGGCGGCGCGCGCATGCTGGACGCCGCGCAGGATCGTCAGGTCGTGTAGATCCGTGCCGGTTCGTGCGTCGACGACGCGCAACACCGACGGCGGCGCCCACGTGGCAACGAGGTCGAGCGTCGTCTCCTCGGCTTTGCCCGACGCGAGCGCGGGGAGCGTGAACTCGTTCGACGCGAGGAACGCGGGGCGACCGCCCAGCTCGACGAAACCGACGCGCACGGATTCGGCCTCGGGGCGCGCCAGCACGAAGCGCCCCGCCACGACCGCGACCTCGACCTCGACCGCGCTTCCCTTGATCGTGAGCGACCCCTCCTCCGCCCGGTGTTCGACCCCGTCGGCGTCGACGACGCGGATCGAACCGGTCAGCGTCGGGGCGGCCGGGGCGGCGGGAGCTTCGGCCGGCGCTTCCGACAAGGCGACCGCGACGCGCGGCTCGGCTTCGACGTCATCGACGGAACTCGGATGCGCCTCCTCGATCGCGCGCGCATCGACGCGCGACAGCGCAGCCGGCGCGCCCGGCTCGTCCCCGGTTTCCGCGCGCGGTCCCAACGCTTGCCAGACGAGACCGGCGGCGATCGCGCACGCGATCCCGATCGACAACTTGGTCGGAAGGGTCATGACAGTGATCCCGATCGTGGAGCTGGCTCCGGTCGCACCGGTCGCCGTCGCCGAAGACAGCGGCGCGGATGAAGTCGGCACGGCGCTCGTCGCCGCACCCGAAAGCGGAGCGAGCACCGCCGCCCACACTCCGCGCCCGCCCTCGCGCTCATCGAGCCGCTCGCGCAACGACGCGAGCCCGCGCTTGATGCGCGTGCGCACCGTCTCGACGGGCTCGCCGCTGCGCGCCGCGATGTCCCGCGGCGGGAGGTCCTCGAGGTAGCGGAGCAGGATCGACGTGCGGGTGGCGTCGTTCAACTCGAGCAGCGCCGCGACGACGCGCTGGTGTTGCTCCATGGCCGCGGCGAGCGCCTCGCTCGAGGGCAGCGACTCGCCGCGCGCGGTGTCGCGTTCACGCTCCGCACGCCGCGATTCGCTGCGCTTCGAGCGGGTCGCGAAACGGCGCAGCGTCGTCGCGATGTAGCTGCGCACCGCGCTCGCGTCACGCGGCGGCGTGCGCAGCACCGCGAGCCACGTCTCCTGAACCAGATCGTCGGCAGCGTTCTCGTCGACGACGAGGCCGCGCGCCAGACGCGCCGCGAACGCGGTGTGGCGCTCGAGCTGAAGAGGGTCGGAGGTCACGATCAATGGGCTCCCACCCTAGTCGAGCCCGCGCTCGCCGGAACCGGTTCACGCTCCTCGCCCTTTCTCAGTCGACCAGGTGACCGCTCACTCCGCGCGCTCGGCCTCGACGAGCTCGCGGAACGCCGCGACGTCGTGCAGCGGGTCGAAGCGCGGGGCGCGACAGGTAGAGCCGCAGCTCTTCCGCGGCGCGCTCGAGCTCGCCGATCTGCACGAGCGCGACCGCATGGTCCAAGCGCAGCGCCTGGTGCACGATGCTGTCCTTCTCGTACGGCATCAGCTCGAGCGAGCGCAGCCCCTCGCGCAACGCGTCGTCCTTGCGGCCGAGACCGGCGTAGACGAGCGCGAGCCCGCCGTGCGTACGCATGTCCGGCGCCTCGCTCGCCTCGAGGATCTCGCGCGCGCGTTCGTACTCGGCGCGCGCCTCGTCGTCGCGTCCAGCGAGCTGCAGCGTGATCGCGCGCAGTAGCTCGACGGGGCAGTCGGACCACTGCGAGATGTGGCGTCCCGGGTGGTCGGCGAGGTACTTCAGGACGAGCGGATAGTCGCGCGACTGCAACAGCGCGTGGAACGTCCAGACCACGGAGATCGCGGCGCCCGTTTCGATGGCGGACAACTCGCGCGCGATGCGATTCAGCTCGGACGGCGACGTCTTCGCGCGGAGCGCGATGAGCCCGCGGAAGACCTGGGCGGACGCCGCGTCGGGGTTCAGTGTGAGGGAGCGCTCGATCATCTGACGCGCTTCCTCACCGTGCCCCATGAACGCGTGCGTGATGCCGGCTTCCCAGTACAGCTCGGAGTTCAAGGGATCGAGCGAGATCGCCGCCTCGATCTGTTCGAGAGCCTCGTCCCAGTGGCCGGTCCGACGCATGAGCGAGGAGCGGGCGAACTGGATGACTGCGTCGTTGGGATTCGCGCCCGCCACGATCGCGTACTCCTGCTCCGCGCGCGCGTAATCGCGCTTCACATAGTAGAGCTTCCCCAGAGATTGATGTGCCTCGGGGAGATCGGGGTCCAGATCGAGCGTCGTAGGCCTCCATGTTCGTCGTCGGTCGCTTGGCGAGCCGCTGCTCCTCCTCCGGCGAGAGCGTCGCCTCGAGCGCGCGCGCGATCTCGAGGGCGATCTCGGCCTGGATGGCGAAGACGTTCTCTGCGGTCAGCTCCCTGTCGTAGCTCTCCGACCAGAGGTTCTCCTCCGTCGCCGCGTCGATGAGCTTGAGGTTGACGCGCACCGCATCGCCCGCGCGCTGCACGCTGCCCTCGAGCACCGCGCCGACGCCCAGCTCGGCGCGGATCTCGGCGATGCCCTTCGTCGTGTCGACGTACTCCATCATCGACGTGCGCGAGATCACCTCGAGCGCGCCGATCTTCGCGACCTGCGTCAGGACGTCGTCGTGCATGCCGAAGACGAAGACGCGATCGTCCGCGGCGCCGAGCGTGGTGAAGGGGAGCACGGCGACCGAAGGCCGTGCGGCGCGTTCGGGGGTTGCCCCGATCGCCGGTACAGCGGTGTCGCCGGACGCATCGCCACCGACGAACTGGCGCAGCACGGCCGCGACCACGACCGCCGTGACGACGCCTGCGACGAGCAGCAGCCGGCGCGAGGACGCGCTCGCGCTCTGCCCCGGCGGCACGAGCCCGCTCTCGGTCGCGCGCTTGAAGTGCCGCAGGTCCGCCGCGACGTCGGCCATGTGTTGGCAGCGCTCGCCCGGCTCTTTGCGCATCGCCTTCTGCACGATCGCCACGAACTCGGACGGCAGGTCGCTGCGCGCGTCCACCGGCCGGCCGAGCGCCTGCTCCGGCAACATCGCGTTCGGCGTGCCGAAGACCGCGCCGGTCATCGTGAGCGTGGTCGACTTCGCGTCGGGCGAGCGTGAGCCTTCCTCCTGGATCTTCGCCAGCCCGAAGTCGAGCAGCTTCGGCAACCCGCGCGACGTCACCATGACGTTGGCGGCCTTGAGGTCGCGGTGGACGACGCCCTGCTCGTGCGCGTAGGTCAGCGCATCGGCGAGCGGCAGCGCGAGGTCGACGAGCTCCGTCAGCGGCAGGCGCCGCTCGTCCAACAACTCCTGCAGCGTCTTCCCGTCCACCAACTCGAACGCGATCTAGTCGCGCCCGTCCGCCTCGCCGATCTCGTGGATCGTGGTGATGTTCGGGTGGTTCAACGACGCGGCGGCGCGCGCCTCGCGCAGGAAGCGCGTGCGCCGGTCGGGGTCCCGCGTCAGGTCGGGCGGGAGCACCTTGACCGCCACCTCGCGACCGAGGCGCGGGTCGCGCGCGAGGAACACCTCGCCCATCCCCCCGCGCCGATCTTGCGGACCATCTCGAAGGGGCCCAGGGTCACCGGTGTCTCGCTCGCGCGGAGGAGGGTCGCGGCGTCGGGTGTGCACCGCTAGGCGTAAGCGAACCGGTAGCGACGCGCGCACTCCGCGCAGCGGGATCGGTGCTAGCAGGCCGTGGCTAAACTCACGGCGTCCTCGGAGGGTGATGGATCCGCGCTGACAAGGCGCGCCGACGACGCGTATTCGTGGATACTCGGAG
>JAJDEV010000294.1 GCA_029259605.1 Planctomycetota bacterium
GCGTGCGACGGCCCCGCAGGCGACCCTGATCGGGTCGTCGAGGACGACGGCGTTCGCAAAGTGCCGGGAGGGGCCGAGAGAGCAGCGCAGCTGCTCGGTTGTGGCTTCTGCAGTGCAGCCTCGTGAATAGATCGGGCTAGCTCACGCCGCGCGACGCCGCGGACGCGCGAGCAAGCACATGCGCGTCACCTGCTCCGGGTCGCCGGCGACCACGATGAGATCACCGGGGCGCAGACGCACGCTCGCGCCGGGCCGCATCCGCACGCGCTCGTCGCCGCGCTGCAACGCGACGAACGCGAGCCGCGAGCCCTCGTTCGAGCCGTAGACGCCGAGCGTCTTGCCGACGAGCGGTGCGCCCTCTTCGACGAGCACTTCGGTCAGCGCGACGTCGAAGTCGACCAAGGACGTGTGCGCGAGAAAGTCCGCGATCGCCGGTTGTGTGATCGAGCTGCAGATCTCGCGGCCGCCGCTCTGGTACAGCGACACGATTCGATCCGCGCCGGCGAGGCGCAGTTTGCGCGCGCCCTCCTCGGTCTCGGCGCGCGCGATGATCGCGATGTCGCGACGCAGTTCGCGCGCGCTGAGCGCGACGACGATCGCGTCCGGCTCGCGCGCGAGCACGCACACGATGTGGTCGGCCGCGTCGATCCCGGCGCGATGCAGGATCTCGTCCGCGCTCGCCGCACCGTTGACCGCGAAGAATCCCAGCTCGCAGATCTCCTCGAACAGCGCCTCGTCCTCCTCGACGATCACGATCGGCACGCCCTTCGACGTCAGCTCGCGCGCGACGGTGCGCCCCATGCGGTCGAACCCGCACAGGATGGTGTGACCGGACAGACGATCGATGTCTTTCTGCATACGCCTTCTCCACGCGAACTGGGATGCCACCGCCGTCTGCATCGTCAACGTCAGCGCGTAGGACGCCACCGCGATTCCGCCGACGAGCAGGAGCGCTGCGAACAGCTTGCCTTCATCCGAAATCCCCTCGTCTCCGTAGCCGACCGTCGTGATCGTGATCAGCGTGAAGTAGAGGGCGCGCCACACGTCCCACCCCTCGACCGCGACGAAGCCGACGGTGCCGATCGCGACGACGATCAGCAGCATGAGCAGCGCACTGGCGACCTGGCGATGCCGTACGTGGGCCGGGTGTTTGGGGAGATCGAGGCGAGCCATGGGACGGGCCCTTCCTTATCGGGATCCGCGCGAGCGCGTCTTGCGGCGATCACGCCCTTCCTTCCGCCGCGCGCGCGTTCCCTCAGCGACAAAGCTCGTCGAGCAGCTCAGGCAGGATCTCCGCCGCACGTCCGGGCACGAAACGGTCCGACGCGTCGAGGTTGTCGGGCGGCTCGAGCGCCTGGATCCACGTCCGCGCGCCGCGCCGGCGCACCTCGGCCAGGAAGCCCGCGGCGGGATAGACCGCGCCGCTCGTCCCGACGGCGAGGAAGTGCGTGCAGTCGGCGAGCGCGCGGGCGATCTCGTCCAGGCGGTACGGGACCTCGCCGAACCAGACGACGTCGGGCCGCAACGCCCCAGCGCCGCAGCCAGGCGCGCCGCAGGTCACGAAGCGCTCGGGATCGACGCTGGTCGTATCGCGCCGCACGGCGCCGCAGCGCTCGCAACGCAGCCGGGCCAACTCGCCATGCATGTGGATCGGCGCGGACGATCCGGCGCGCGCGTGCAGGTCGTCGACGTTCTGTGTGATGAGCGTGAAGCCGTGGCCGCGCGCCGCGGCCCGACGCTCGAATGCCGCGAGCGCAAGATGCGCAGCGTTCGGTTCGACGACGGCGAGCGCGGCACGGCGCGCCTGGTAGAAGCGCCAAACGAGCGCTGGATCGGCGGCCCACGCTTCGGGTGTCGCGACGTCCTCCGGACGATGCCCCTCCCACAACCCGCCCGCGTCGCGGAAGGTCGCGACGCCGCTGTCCGCCGAAACCCCGGCGCCGGTCAAGACCACGACCTGCACGCGTCGCCCCTACTCGCTCGACATGAGTTCCCACGCGCGAACGAGTCCCCAGCGCTCGCCCATCGAAATCAGCGCGTCGTCGTTGTGTCCGGCGCGAGCGACGACCTCGGCGCGCCCGCGGTCGCGCAGCCGGCGGCGCACCTCGGCCACGAGCGCGCGCGCCACCCCGCGTTGACGGATCGACGGATCGACGTAGAGCATCGTCAGCATCGGCAGCGTCGCACCGGTGAGCGGATCGATGAACGGCGCCGTCGCGGCGAGCCCGAGTACGCCGTCCTCCGCCTCGGCGACAACCAGCACGGCGTAGGGCGACGCGAAGTGCGCGTCGAGGAAGTGCTGGCCCGCGCCGGCGTCGATCGAGTCGCCGAACACGGCCACGCCGGTTTCACACGCGGCGCGCTCGAGGAGTTCGGAGAGCTCGGCGGCCCGTGCGGGATCGTCGATCGTTTCGAGTCGCAGGTTCATGACGCTTCACTCGCGGGGAGGTCGTGGACGGGCTCGTTCCTCAGCAACCGCTTCGCGAGCGAGCGCGGACCGCGCACGAACGCGAGGAAGTCCTCGAGCGCTCCGTACAGACACGGCGTCACGACCAGGATGAGGAACGTCGAGAAGAGCAGACCGAAGAAGATCGTGATCGCCATCGGTTGAAGGAAGCGCGCTTGCCCCGACGCGAAGAACGTCAGCGGCGACAGCCCGAGCATGGTCGTGATCGACGTGAGCAGGATCGGCCGAAAACGCTGCCGCCCGGCCTTGAGGAGCGCGTCCTCGAGCTGCATCCCGCTCGCGCGCAGGCGATTGATGAAGTCCTGCAGGATGAGCGAATCGTTGACCACGATGCCGGTCAGCGCGACGAGTCCGATGAGCGACATGAACGACAGCGGGCGCCCCATCAGAACGTGCCCCGTGATCATGCCGAGCGCGCCGAACGGGATCGCCGCCATGATGACGAACGGCTGTGCGAACGAGCGGAACAGGCTGCCGAGGATCAGGTAGATCAGGAGCAACGAGGCGAGCAACGCGACCTCGATGCCCGCGAACGAGTCGCTCGCGTCCTCGGCCTCGCCCTTGAACTCGACCGAGTAGCCCGCGGGCAGCACGTCCGGCTGCGCGAAGTGTTCCTGGATCGCGGCGGTGATGTCGTTCGCGTTGCCCTCGGACTTGTTCACGTCGGCGAGCACGCGCACGGAGCGCTCGCCATCGTCGCGCGTGACGACCGCGGGTCCGACGCGCTCGATCGTCTCGGCGATCATGCCCAGCGGAACCGGAGCGGTCGCACCCTCCGCGTTCGGCGGTCGACCGATCGGAAGGCGTTCGAGCTCGCCGCGTCGCATCCGGAGCTCCTCGGGCAGCTTCACGACTACCTCGACGTCGTCCCGCCCGCGCCGCACGCGCGCGAAGCGCGTGCCCTCGAAGGACGCGCGCAGTTCGTTCGCCAGCGCCGCCTCGTCGAAGCCCATCAGGCGCCCCGCCTCGGTCACGCGGAAGCACACTTCACGCTTGCCCGGCTGCGAGTTGTCGTGGACGTCGCGCGTGCCGCGGAAGCCGGCGACCATGGCCTGCAACTCGGCGGAGATCTCGCCCAGCCGTTCGAGGTCGGGACCGCGAATCGAGATGTCGATCGCGCGTCCGGTCGGGCCGGCCTGCGGCTGCTGCAGATCGATGCTCTCGACACCAGGCGGCAACTCGCGACCGAAGCGCTCGCGGAGCTCCTCCATGATCATCGATGTCGCGCGACGGTCCTCGACGTCCTCGCGCAGCTCGACCCACACCTGCGCCAGGTTCTGCCCGACCTCGAAGCGGGACGCGTCGGTGTACGACACGCCGGCGATCGAGTTCGTGCTCTCGAGCTCGGACGGTGGCAGCTCCGCGACGCTCTTCTCGAGCTCGACCACGACGCGGTCCGTCTCCTGGATCGACGTACCGGGCACCATCCGCAGATCGATCGAGAACACCTTGGACTCGAAGTCGTCGAACAGGACGAACGGGACGCGGTACGCCGCGATTCCGACGAGCAGGAAGATGCTGGTCGCGGCGAGCGCGAGCGTCACATAGCGCCAGCGCACCGCCCGCTCGAGCACGCGCACGTAGAGGTCGCGCATGCCGTCGTACCAACGGCGCTCGCTCTTGCCCTCCTCACCGGGCGGACGCACGTGCCCGGTCCAGTGCGCGAGGTGCGCCGGCAGGACGAGCAGCGCTTCGATCAGCGACGCGACCAAGCAGAACGTGACGATGTACGGGAGCGGCTTCATGAACTCGCCCATCGTCCCGCCGATCATCAGCGTCGGGAGGAACGCCGCGATGGTCGTCATGATCGTCGCCATGACCGGCTTGCCGACCTCGGCCGTGCCCTGGATCGCCGCCTCGAGCGGCGCCATCCCCTCCTCCATCAAACGGTACGCGTTCTCGCCGACGACGATGGCGTCATCGACGATCATCCCGAGCACGACGATGAGCGAGAACATCGTCAGCATGTTCATCGAGATGCCGAGCGAGTACGCGACCAGCAGCCCCCCGAGGAACGAGATCGGAATCCCGAGCGCCGTCATGAACGCGATGCGCAGGTTCAGGAACAGGATCAGCGACACGAGCACGAGCACGCCGCCGACGATGGCCGAGTCGCGCATCACGTTCAGCCGGTTGCGCACGTAGATCGACAGGTCCGAGTTCGTGCCGACCGCCGTGCCGGGCGGGAACGCGTCGCGAATTTCGTCGAGGTACGCGTAGACGTCGCGCGAGATCTGGATCGCGTCGCCGCGCGCTTCCTTGTTAACGCGCATGTAGACGCACGGCTGGCCGTTGAAGCGCGCGCGGGTCGTGCGGCGTTCGAACGCATCCGTCACGCGCGCAACCTCGGACAGGCGCACGCCCGACCCGTCGGCGTGGTGCACGACGAAGAGGTCGCGCAGGTCCTCGGCCCGCAACACGTCGGACTCGACGCGCAGCAGATAGTCACCGGACCTGGACTCGAGGCTGCCGAGCGGCGAATCCACAGCGCGCCCGCGCACTGCTTCCCCGACGTTCGCGAGCGTCAGCCCGAAGCGCTGGAGCGAGATCGGATCGACCTCGATCCAGATGCGCGGTTCGCGCACGCCCTGGAGAATGACGCGCGAGACGCCCGTGATGCGCTCGAGTTGGCGCTTGTGCTCCTCGGCGATGACGCGCAGGTCGTCGTCCGACGCCTGGCCGTAGACGAACACGCCGATCGCGGGGAACTCGGTCTTGATCTCCTTGACGATCGGATCCTCGACGTCGTCGGGCAGCTCGAGATCACCGCTCTGCACCGCCGCGCGCACGTCGTCGACGAAGCGACTCATGTCGGTGCCGCTCTGAACCGTGAGCGTCACGAGCGAATACCCCTCCTGCGAGACCGAGGACATCGTGCGCTTGCCGTCGATGCCCTCGAGGTGTTCCTCGAGCGGGAGCGTCACGAGCCGCTCGACGTCCTCGGGCGCGGCGCCCGGGTAGACCGACGTGACCGTGACCGTGCCGACCGCGAACTCGGGGAAGACTTCGCGCGGCATGCGGAAGTAGGCCGCGGCGCCGGCGACGATCACCGCGATCGTCGCGAGGTTGACCGCGACCGTGTTCTGGACCGAGAAGCGCGCGAGCCAAGCGATCATCGTTCGTCCGCCTCGAGAGTGCGCACCTGCACGCCGTCGCTCACGCGGTCGAGCGGCGCGACGATGAGCCGGTCGCCGAACTCGAAGCCGTCGCCGACGAGAAAGCCCTCGCCGTGCTCGCGGAGCAGCGTGAGCGGCCGGCGCGCGGCGACGGCGGACTCGCCACCGCTCGTCGCCGAACCCAGGACGTAGGCGACCGGCACGCCGTCTTCCCAGACGAAGTGCCGACGGTCGATCCACTTCGCGCGCTCGATGCGCTCGACCTCGATCGTCGCCGCCGCGAAGAGCCCCGCTGGCACGAAGGCTTCGACGCCGCCGTTGGTTCCATCGCTCGGTTCGGTCCCGCCGCTGCGCGACGGACCGGCGAGCACGCGCGCGTCGTCGAGCGCGAGCTCGACGATGCCGCGCCGCGTGCGCGGATCGGACGTCGCGTCGACGGCGACGACCGTGGCCGAGTAGACGGCCCCGTCATCGGTTTCGGGATTGGACGGGAACGTGAGGCGCGCGGGCATCCCGACGCGCAGGATCAAGAGGTCGCGCTCGGGCACGTGGGCGGTCAGCACGACGTCGCTCGGATCGATCAGCTCGCCGAGCGCGATCCCGGGACCGGCGACCGTCCCGATCCCCGGCGCCTGTCCGCGCAGGCGCCCGCGAAACGGCGCCCGGACCTCGGCGCGCGCGAGGTTCTCCTTCGCGCGCGCGAGCGTGACGGCGCGGCTCGCGCGCATCGCCTCGGCCGTGCGCCGCGCGGCGGCCGCCGTCTCGACGGCGCCGCTCGCGACGTCCTCCGCGCGCTCGGCGTCGAGCTTGGCGCGCAACGCAGCGTCGCGCGCGCTGTCACTCGCCACGCCACCGAGTTCGACCAAGCGCTCGTGCTCACGCTTCGCGACGGCGAGCAGTTCGCGCGCGCTCGCGAGCGCGCGCTCCGCACGGCGTCCGTCGACCTCGGCCGACTCGATCGCCGCATCCGCCTCGGCGACCGCCGCCTCGGCCGCTTCGACGTCGAGCTCGAACAAGCGCGACTGGAGTCGTACGAGCACCTCGCCCGCCTCGACGATCGCGCCCGGCCGCCATCCGGCGTGCACGAACTCGATGCGACCCGCCACCTCGGACGACAGCGTCACACGCCGGCGCGATTCGAGGTTGCCGAACGTGTCGATCGACAGCACGAGTTCGCGCGGTTCGACGACGGCCGTGTCCACTGGAACCGGCCCGACGTGGCGCGGCGGCGCCGGCGGTGGCGCGACTTCGATCGCCACGACTCCATACCAGAGGCCGAGGCCGACCGTGAGAACTCCGGCGATCGCGAGGGAACTCTGTAGCGTGCGGTTCATGGCCGGGCGCTGGGCCGCGGAAAGCGGAGGATCGGGGGCGAGGCGGGCGGCGAACGGGAACGCGCGGTGTGCGCAACGGCGGCCCAACCTATCACTAACCCCGCTTCAGCTCTCGCCCGGAGCGGCAGGACTCCGGCTCCGACGCAGACTCGTCGGGCGCGACGCGAAGCGCCATCCGTAGGCGATGCCAGGCTGGACGACCGGGGGCCGCACGGGCTAGGGTACTCGGCTCGTTTGCGTTCGCCGCAAACGCGCGCGAACGGGTCGCTCCGACCCCTCCGAACCCGCCGACGAATCGAACCCGATCGGACCCCCCACGGGGTTCCCGCCCCATGGCCCACGACCACGATCACGACCACGACGGCTTCCATGTCGAGGTCGAACACACCGCTCCCTGCGTCGCGAAGGTGCGCTTCCAAGTCAGCGCGAGCGAGCATCGGGAGATGCGCATGCGCGGGCTGAAGAACTACGGGAGCCAGACGCGCATGAAGGGCTTCCGTCCGGGCAAGGTGCCGACCCAAGTGCTCGAGAAGCAGTTCGGGAAGGAGGTCGACCGCGCCGTCATCGAGCACTTCGTCCAGCACGCGTACGAGCACGCGATCAAGGATCACGAGCTCCGGCCCGCGGCGACGCCGAACGTCGACCTCGACTCGATCGAAGTCGCGGGGAACGAAGACTGGGCGCACGAATTCGACGTGCTCCTGCGCCCCACCGTCGAGCTCGGCCAGCTCGAGGGCCTCTCGATCGAGTCGCAACCGATCGAGTGCGGCGACGAAGAGCTCGAGGCGACCATCCAGAACATCCGGCGCGAGATGTCGGTGCCCGAACCGGCGGGCGACGAGGGGCTGACCGAAGACGGCATGGCGGTCTGCAAGATCACCTTCACGCGCGAGGGCAAGGACGAGCCTGTCATGGAGCGCGACGGGTTGCGGCTCAGCCCGAAGTCGACCCTGCGCGGGATCGACGAGGAAGCCTTCACGCGCGAGATGACCGGCGCGAAAGAAGGCGAGACCAAGACCTTCGAGATCGAGTTCCCGGACGACTTCCCCGACGAGGAGTCCCGCGGCAAGAAGGGGCAGTGCACCGTCGACGTGACGCAGGCCTTCAAGATCGTCCCGCCGGACGACGCGCGGGTCTTCGAGGAGTTCAAGGTCGAGGACGAAGCCGCTTTGGCGGAAGCCGTGCGCGACCGCGTCCTCACCGCCAAGCGCGAGCAAGAGGATCAGCGCATCGAAGCCGCGCTCCTCGAGCGCCTGCTCGACGCGCATCCGATGGAGCTCCCGGCGCCGCTCGTCCAGGAGCAGGTCGACCACAAGGTCCAGCAGGTCACCGGCGAGCTCCAGTCCCAGGGGCTCGAGGGCGAGGCGCTCGAAGCGCGTCTCGCCGAGGAGACCAAGAACGCGGCGACCGCGGCCGAGCGCGGCATGCGCGCCGTCTATCTGATCGAGGAGATCGCGCGCAAGCAGGAGCTGCTCGTCGACCAGAAGGATGTCGAGACCGAGTTCGCGTCGATCGCGGCGCGCAACGGCGTCGAACCGGACCAGGTGCGAAAATACTACCAGGAGGAAAAGCTGCTTCAGCAGCTCGGCCTCGAGCTCCTCGAGCGCAAGGTACGCAGCTTCCTGCGCGAATCGGCCGATATCCGAGAGGTCGGTTCGTCGGATTGATCCGACGCGATCCATCGATTAGGAACAACGCCTCTCAGCGACTCGATGTCGGTGCCTCCGCGGCGCGGGCCTCGTCTTCGTCGCGCGTCGAACTTCGCCCTGTCCACCACCCAGCCCCAAGGCATGAGCCAGAACCAGATCATCCCCTACGTCATCGAACGCACCGGCCGCGGCGAGCGCTCGATGGACATCTACTCGCGCCTCCTCGAGGAGCGCATCATCTTCATCGGGACACAGATCGACGACGGCGTCGCGAACGCGGTGATGGCGCAGCTGTTGTTCTTGGACAAGAACAACAGGACGCAGGACATCAACATCTACATCAACTCGCCGGGCGGCTCGGTCACCGCGGGGCTCGCGATTTACGACACGATGCAGTTCGTGAAGCCGGAGATCGCGACGTATTGCCTCGGTCAAGCGGCGTCGATGGGCGCCGTGCTCCTCGCCGGCGGCACGAAGGGAAAGCGTTTCGCGCTCCCCAACTCGCGCGTGATGATTCACCAGCCCTGGGGCGGCACGCAGGGCACCGCGCGGGACATGGAGATCCAGGTCGAGGAGATCCTGAAGATGAAGAAGCGGCTCGAGGAGATCATCGGTCACCACAGCGGCAAGAGCGCCAAGGACGTCGCGAAGGCCACCGACCGAGATAATTTCCTCAGTCCGACGGAGGCCAAGGACTTCGGTCTCATCGATCACATCGTCTCGAGCGTGAACGAGGACACGAAGGGGTAGAATAAGGGCGTCTCCGTCCCTCCTGCCCCCACCGATCCGCTCCATGACACGTTCCTCCGGCCGCGGCCGCCACGTAGAACGCTGCACGTTCTGCGAGAAGATGCGTCACCACGTCGACTCGCTCATCGCGGGTCCGCCCGGCGTTTACATCTGTAACGAGTGCATCGAGATCTGCAACTCGATCCTGCAGGAGGAACAGCGTCGTGGCGGCACGGCGGGGACCGCCGACGCGAAGGGTCGCGCGGCGAAAGAGCCGGCGACGGCCGACGTGAAGTCGGCCGGTCGCCTGCCCACCCCGATCGAGATCGTCCGTCGATTGGACGAGTACGTCATCGGTCAGGAGCAGGCGAAGAAGGTCCTCTCCGTGGCGGTGTACAACCACTACAAGCGGCTCGGACGGAAGGCGCGCGTCACGGCCGACGACGTCGAGATCGAGAAGTCCAACGTCCTGCTCGTCGGCCCCACCGGGTCCGGCAAGACGCTGCTCGCACGGACGCTCGCGCGCATGCTCGACGTTCCGTTCGCGATCGCGGACGCGACCACGCTGACCGAGGCTGGATAC
Source organism: Planctomycetota bacterium (assembly GCA_029259605.1). Lineage (GTDB taxonomy): Bacteria > Planctomycetota > UBA1135 > UBA1135 > OFTM281. The sequence goes on from JAJDEV010000294.1 coordinate 9,879, forward strand.
GTCGGCGAAGACGTCGAGAACATCCTCCTCAAGCTGCTCCAGGCCGCCGACTTCGACAAGGATCGCGCGGAGCAGGGCATCATCTACGTCGACGAGATCGACAAGATCGGCCGCACGACCTCGAACGTGTCGATCACCCGCGACGTGTCCGGTGAAGGCGTGCAGCAGGCGCTGCTCAAGATCCTCGAAGGCTCGGTCGCGAACGTGCCGCCGCAGGGCGGCCGCAAGCATCCGGAGCAGGCGTACATCCAGGTCGACACCGCGAACATCCTCTTCGTTTGCGGAGGAACCTTCAGCGACATCGACGAGATCGTCGCGAAGCGCATCGGCCACGACACGATCGGCTTCGGGCAGGGACGCGAGGACGAGAAGGAGCAAGAGCTCAAGAGCTGGACGCACCTCGACAGCGTCGCGGCCAAGGACGAGATCCTCAGCCACGTCACGCCGAAGGACCTGATCGAGTTCGGGATGATCCCCGAGTTCGTCGGACGCCTGCCCGTGATGGTCACGCTCAAGCACCTCAGCCAGGCCGACCTGGTGCGCATTCTCACCGAGCCGAAGAACGCGCTGACGCGTCAGTACGAGGCGCTCTTCGCAATGGAAGGCGCAAAGCTCGCGTTCAGCACCGACGGCTTGGCCGCGATCGCCGACCTCGCGATCTCGCGCGAGACCGGCGTCCGCGCGCTGCGCTCGATCCTCGAGAAGATCCTGAACGACGTGCTCTTCGAACTGCCGAACCGCGAGGACGAACGCTCGTTCGTCGTCGATGCGGACGTCGTCGCCGGCAAGCGCGCGCTCGCCATCGGACTGACCCCCGCCGACGTACCCGAGCAGGTCGCGCCGGAGGAACCCGAGTTGGTCGAGGACGACGTCCGACCGGAAACGCGCGAGAGCGCGTAGCAACGCGCGCGGTCGAGCTGCGCTCGCGCTACGGCTCGAATTGTCTCGCCGCGCGTGGACGACGGCGATAGCTTCCAGGCCCGAACGGCGCGCATCCCCCGCGCCCTTGGCTCGCATGGCTTCGCTGCACCCGATCACGATCCACTACCACCGCGACTTCGACGGCATGGTCGCGGGCGCCGTACTCGCGAACGTCCTGCGCGACGTGCGTGGCGACACGGTGAAGTGGTCGAGCGTGAACTACGACCAGCGCACGAACTGGGACGACTTCGAGCGCGGACGGCGCTTCGCCATCGTGGACTTCCACTTCCACCCGCGCGCCGAGTACTGGTTCGACCACCACCCGACGACGTTCCTGAAGCCCGAGTACCGCACCCAGTATGCGCCGTCGGAGTTTTGGTACTGGGACGAGACGTCGCCGTCCTGCCCGCCGATCATCCTCGCCCACGCGAAGGAGCACTGGGGCTTCGAGATCCCGGAGCGCTTCGAAGAGATGGCGCGCTGGTCGAACATCATCGACGCGGCCGAGTTCGTCGACGTCGACCAGGCGCTCTTCGGCGACGACGCGGCGCTGCGCATCTCGCGCGCGCTCGCCGCGGCGCCGGATGCCGATTGGACCGACACGCTGGTCGAAGCGATGATCGATCACTCGCTCGACGAGGTCGCGAACCGCCCGGACGTCGAGAAGTCGTGGCAGCGCGCGGTACGCAACCGCGACAAGGCGCTGCGTCAGTTCCCGCCGACGGTTCAATCCACCGACGGCAGCGTCGTGCTCTACGACGCCTCCTCGAACAAGATCCGCCGCGAGCGCTTCGCGGCGTTCTTCCACCACGCGCAGACCTTCTTCTCGGTCGGCGTGATCCCCACCCGCGCCGGCTTCCACGTCACCGCCGGACGCAACCCGTGGAACCGCCCGCCCGAGAACGTCGCGCACATCGGCGAGGTCATGGAGACCTACGGCGGCGGCGGACACCGGGCCGTCGGAGGCGCGAACGCCAAGTCGCTCGCCGACGCGCGCCGCATCGCCGGCGAGGTCGCGGAGACGCTGCGCCGCGCGCTCGCCGAGATCTAGCTCGGATCCCTCATGACGCTCCACCGAGATCGACGCAGCTACGCGTCCCATCAGCGCTTCCCGACCTCACCGGGGTCGACGACCCGTCCAGGTCGCCTCCACGCGCTTCGGCCGCTAGCAGACTGTGGCAAAAGTCATTCACCCGCAGAACGCCGTCCTCCACTCCGGCTTGGCCCCCGAAAGCCACGCCGAATCCACCGATTCGCCTACGTTTCCGGAGACCAACCCGGAGCGGATGCCGACGCTCTGCGGGCGAAGCACTTTCGCCACAGCCTGCTAGGCGCTGATCCGGCGCGCATCTGCGTCGAGCTCCGCAAAGCCTCATGAAGAACCCGGGCTAGCGATTCGGAATGGAACGTGAGACGTTCTTCTCGCTCGCTCCGGAGGCCGCGCGCGAGCGCGTGATCGAGTTCGGCGGTCGCCCCTTCCACGCCGACGTCGTACGGCGCGAGGTGTTCGAGCGCGGGGTGCTCGCGTACGCGGACATGACCTCGCTCTCGCAGAACCTGCGCGACCGGCTCGAACGCGAGCTCCCTCTCCTCTCCTCGCGCGAGACGCATCGCACCACCGCGCCCGATCGCACGACGAAGCTGCTGCTCGAGCTCGCCGACGGCGCGACCGTGGAGACGGTCCACATGCCGTCGACGCGCGCGGACAAGGGAGCGACGCTGTGCGTCTCCACCCAGGTCGGCTGCCCCGTCGGCTGTCCGTTCTGCGCGTCCGGTCGCGCGGGCCTCGAGCGCAACCTCGCGGCGCACGAGATCCTCGAGCAGTTCCTCTACGGTCGCTCGATCGGCCCCGTGTCGCGCGCCGTGGTCATGGGCATCGGCGAGCCGTTGCTCAACGCGTCGAACCTCATCGGCGCGCTCGCGGTCGTGCACGACGAGCTCGGCATCGGCGCGCGCAAGATCACGGTCTCGACCGTCGGCTTCCCCGAGCGGGTACGGCGCCTGGCTCCGACGAAGCCTCCGTTCCAGCTCGCGATCTCGTTGCACACACCCGACGACGCACAGCGCGACGAGCTCGTCCCCGCGATGGCCGGTACGCCGATCGCCGCGGTGATCGAGGCCGGCGCCGAGTGGTTCCGCGCCACCGGCCGCGAGGTCACCTACGAGTACTGTCTGCTCGGCGGCGCGAACGACTCGCGCGGACACGCCGAGCGCCTGGTCGAGCGCCTGCGCGGACAGCGCTGCACGGTGAACCTGATCCCCTACAACCCCGTGGCCGCGAGCCTGCCCGGCCAGGTCAGCGGCGTGCGCTACCGGCGGCCGTCGGGCGAGACCGCGGAGAACTTCCGCAGCGTGCTCGAGGAGGGTGGGCTCGTCGCCACCGTCCGCTGGTCGCGCGGTCTCTCGACCGACGCGGCCTGCGGACAGCTGCGCATCCGGCACGGAAGCGCGAGCGGCGACTGAGTTCTAGGCTTTCACGCCCGCGGCGACGCACGCGGAGACGCGGTTCAGCATCTCGTCGACCTCGGCGGCCGAGATGATGAGCGGCAGGCGGAAGCGGATCGAGCTCGTCCCGCTCGCGAGCGCCATGACCTCGCGGTCGAACAGATCGCCGAGCATCGCCTTCTGCGCCGCGGCGCTCTCGAGCGTGAAGGCGCACAGCGAACCGAGCCCGCGCACGTTCGACACGCCGTTGTTCTCGGCGGCGAGTGCGCGCAGGCCGGTCACGAGCTGGACACCGCGCTGCGTGATGTTCTCCGCCAGGTTCTCGGCTTCGATGATCTCGATGAAGCGGCGTGAGCGCACCATGTCGACCAGGTTGCCGCCCCAGGTCGAGTTGATGCGACTCGACATCGCGAAGACGTTGTTCTCCACTTCGTCGATGCGCTTCGACGCGTAGATCCCGCAGATCTGCGTCTTCTTGCCGCAGCAGACGATGTCCGGCGCGACGTTGTGGTGCTGCCACAGCCACGGCTTGCCGGAGCCGAAGAAGCCCGTTTGGACCTCGTCGAAGACGAGGAGCGCCTCGCGCTCGTCGGCGTAGTCGCGCAGCTTCTGCAGGAACTCGGTGCGGAAGTGGTTGTCGCCCCCCTCGCCCTGCATCGGCTCGAGCACGATCGCCGCGATCTTGCCGTCGTGCTTGGCGAACGCGGCCTCGATCTCCTCGCAGGCACGGCGCTCGGACGCCTCGATGTCGTTCGCGATGCCGCCCTCGTTGTCGAACTCGATCGCGGGGTTGTGGACGCGCGGCCAATCGAACTTCGGGAAGAGACCGATCTTGTCCGGCACCGTGTTCGTCAGGCTCATCGTGTAGCCCGACCGACCGTGGAACGCCTGCTTGAAGTGCAGGATCACGATGTCGTTCGTGTCGTCGGTGAACGACGTACGGCCGAGCTTGCGCGCCTTCCAGTCGAACGCGGTCTTGAGCGCGTTCTCGACGGCGAGCGCGCCACCCGAGACCCAGAAGTGATGCGGGAAACCCGGGGGCGTCACGCGCGTCGCGAAGGCCTGGACGAACTCCGCCATCTCGCGCGTGTAGATGTCCGAGTTGGCGACCTTCGTTCCGGCGGCGCGCAAGAGCTCCGCCTCGAACTTCGAGTCGTGCATCATCGGGTGGTTGTAGCCCACCGGCCACGACGCGAAGCACGTGAACGTATCGAGGTACTTCTTGCCCGACTTCGCGTCGTGCATCCAGACGCCCTGCGACTGCTCGAGGTCGAGAACCAGCGGGTAGCCGTCGACGAGTTGGCTCTTCGCGAGCGTCTGGTGAACTTGATTGGCTTCGATCATACGAGTCTCCATAGGGGCGGGACGTGACTGCAAAACATCGTCGATCGCGGCGACTCGATCCTCCCCCGCGGGAGTTCACGGTCTCGGGCGGGCATCCGTCGTTGCGACGGAGACGAGTTGCGGACGGGCGACGTGGACGGTGCAGGCGCCATTCTAGCGACGTTCGCCGCCGCTTTCATCCCCCGGGAAGCGCTCAGGAGCTTGTCCGCACGAGGCAGACAATCGGCATCGGCATTTGGCGCCGCAGCAGGGCCATGTGCGGCTCGACATTCGTGAACACGCTGGCCGCGAGGCGGCGCGCCTTCGCCCCATCGGACACCGTGAGGGCCTCTCCCCCCGCGATCAGCGTCGCCCCCTCGTCCAGACCCGCCTCCCACTCGCGCCGCACGCGTCCGACAGCGGACGGGTCGATCAGCGGCAGCGGATCGTTCGCATCGGCGTCGACCGAGAGGCGCGCGAGCAGCGCCGCCGTGAACTCGGAGAAGACGTGTGCGTCGCAATACACACGCCCGATCTGGCCGTGCGCTTGGCCGGAGAGCGCGGCGACGCGTCCGAACGCGCCGATCACGACGCGTCGCGCCGCGGCGTCCGGGTTGTCGCTCGCGCGGACGACCTCGCTCGCCGAACGCAACAGGCGCAGGGAAGCGTCGCCGATCCCCGCTTGGTCACAGCGCGAGCGCAGCGTGGCGATGCGCTTGCGCCCCCCCGTCGCGCGTACCGCGTTGGTCCGCGGGTCGGCCACCGCGGTCGCCATTCCGCCTTCGCCCAATCCGTGCAACACCGCGACGCGACCGGTCGGGACTCCGGCGGCGTCGAGCGCATCGACGAGCGAGTCTCCGACCATGGGCAGGCGCGGGTCGGGCGCGAGCAGGACGCAACGGCCGACGGCGAGCTCGGCGCAGACGTCGACGAACACGCCGCGCAGCAGTCCGCTCCAGTCCGGCACGACGAGCGCGATTCCGCGCGTCGCAGTGCGCGCCGAGTCAACCGCCCGCTCGACGTCCCGCACGAGTCCGTCGTCGCGCGCCGCGAGCTCCTCGGCGCGCAACCCGACGCGACGCGCGACGAGTCGCGCGGCCCGGCCGGTGAAGTCGAACGACGCGGCGGCGGCGCACAGGGCGTCGCGCATCTCGCGCGGGGCGAGCGAGTCGTCCGCGCGGTCCCGCAACGCGTCGAGCGCGCGCGTCGCTTCGGCACGCTCCGACAGGGGCCAGGTTCCGAGGACGTCGTACGGAGCCACGGCCGCACGCAACTCGAAGCGCCCCGCCTCGGACGGAACCTCCCTGCCATCGATCCGATTCGCGTACTCCACGACGTGCGCGTCCCCGGCCATCCGCGCGCAAGGCGTGGCGGTTCGCGCCACGAATCGTACTGAACGGACCGGGGTCGATGTCGATCTGCTTCCCGTTCGGTTAGATTCGCCGCATGGTCGCAGGCGAGCCCACGAGCCCCGATCCCCCCCGCCTGCGCTTTCCCCTCCGCCGCCACCGCATGGGCGGCAAGGACTTCGCGCGCGTGTATCGCGAGGGCAGTCGCGCCAAGGCCGCGTTGATGACGGTTGCGGTGCGCGAGAACGGACTCGACGTGACACGCATGGGGCTGTCCGTCGGCAAGCGCTGTTGGAAGAGCGCGGTGAAGCGCAACCGCGTACGCCGCGTCTTTCGCGAGGCGTTCCGCCTCACGCTCCCCGAGCTCCCCGTCGGGCTCGACGTCGTCCTGATCTCGTCGACGCCGCGCATTCGTCCGTCGCTCGACGAGACGCAGCGCGAGATGCGCGCGATGATCGCGAAGGCGCTGCGCCGCTTCCGCGAGAAGAGCGGCGCGCAGTCGGGAGAACGCGCGTGAGGTGGCTGCGCGCGTGCGCCGTCCTTCCGATCCGCTTCTATCGGCGCTTCATCACGCCGTACACCCCGCCGACCTGCCGCTTCGAACCGACGTGCAGCGCCTACGGCGAGCAGGCGATCCTGCGGCACGGGATCCTCAAGGGGGCGCTGCTCATCGTCTGGCGGATCCTGCGCTGCCAACCGTTCGCCACCGGCGGAGAGGATCCGGTCCCGGAGCGCGGACGCTGGAGCGGCCGTCGCTAACGGCGAATCTCGCGGACGAGCCTGTTAGCATCGCAGCCGCGCGCCGGGAAAAGAAAACCGGCCCGCGCCTCTTCCCGAGTCGCGAAACGCCCGAAACAAAACCCACCGATCGGTAGGGATGGCAAAACAAGTCAAGAAGACCAGTCGCGCGAAGAAGCAGGCGAAGAAGCCGACCGCCAAGCGGGCCACGAAGAAGCGGAGCGCGAAAAGGAGCGCGAAGAAGAAGGCCGGCTCGAAGGCGAGCAAGCTGCCCGCGCTGCCGCCCGAGCTCGAGGGCCTGCCCGACGACTCGATGATCATCCTCGCCGCGCGCGGGATGCTGCTCTTCCCGCGCGTCGCGCTGCCGATCATCGTCGGCCGCGAGCGCTCGGTGAACGCGATCCAGGCCGCGGTGTCCTGCGACCGCCCGATCGGCATCCTGCTCCAGCGCGACGAAACACAGGAACTCCCCGGCCCCGAAGACCTGTACGAGGTCGGCACGTCGGCGACGGTCGTGCGCTACATCACCGCGCCCGACGGCAGCCACCACGTCATCGCCCAGGGGGAGTCGCGCTTCCGCGTGATCGAGTTCGTGCGCACCAGCCCCTACCTCGTCGCGCGCGTCGAACGCATCGAAGAGCCGGCGATCGAGAACGACAAGGAGGTTCAGGCGCGCGTCCTGAACCTGAAGTCCCAGGCGCACCACGTGCTCTCGCTCCTGCCGCAGAAGCCCGAGGATCTCGACCAGGCCATCGAGAACGCGGAGGACCCGTCGGCGCTGACCGACCTCGTCGCCACGTTCATGGACATCACCCTGCGCGAGAAGCAGGAGATCCTCGAGACGTCGGCGCTCATCGAGCGGATGGACCGCGTGACGGAGAAGCTCGCCGAACGCGTCGAGGTGCTCAGCATCTCGGCCGAGCTGCGCGAGAAGGCGCACGGCAAGATGGAGAAGGCGCAGCGCGAGTACTACCTCCGCGAGCAACTGCGACAGATCCAGAAGGAGCTCGGCGAAGGGAATTCCGTCGAGCAAGAGGAGCTCGCCGAAGCGATCACCCGCTCGCGCATGCCGGCCGCGGTCAAGAAGGAGGCGCGGCGCGACCTGTCACGCCTCGAGCGCATGCACGAGTCCGCGGCCGAGGCCGGCATGCTGCGCTCGTACCTCGAGTGCCTGCTCGAACTGCCGTGGTCCAAGAAGACGCGCGACAACCTCGAGATCGCACGCGCGGCCAAGATCCTCGACGAGGACCACTACGGCCTCGAGAAGATCAAGCGGCGCATCCTCGAGTTCCTCGCCGTGCGCAAGCTCAAGCCGGACGGCAAGGGGCCGATCCTGTGCTTCGTCGGTCCTCCGGGCGTCGGCAAGACCTCGCTCGGTCGCTCGATCGCGCGCGCGCTCGGACGACGCTTCGTGCGCCTGTCCATGGGGGGCGTCCACGACGAGTCCGAGGTGCGCGGGCATCGCCGCACGTACGTCGGTGCGATGCCGGGCAGCATCATGGAGCACCTGCGAAAGGCCAAGTCCATGAACCCGGTGTTCATGCTCGACGAGCTCGACAAGCTCGGACAGAGCGTGCACGGCGACCCGTCGTCGGCGCTGCTCGAAGTGCTCGATCCGGAGCAGAACAAAGAGTTCGTCGACCACTACCTGGGCGTGCCGTTCGACCTGTCCAGGGTCTTCTTCGTCGGTACCGCCAACGTGCTCGACGCGATCCCCGGACCGCTGCGCGATCGCTGCGAGGTGATCGAGCTCTCGGGCTACACGCGCGACGAGAAGCTCGAGATCGCGAAGCGCTACCTCGTCGACCGTCAGCGCGAGAACCACGGGCTCGCGCCCGATCAGTTCGAGATCGAAGACGACGCGTTGAGCCTGATCATCTCGGCGTACACGCGCGAAGCGGGCTGCCGCAACCTCGAGCGCGAGATCGCTTCGGTCGTGCGCCACGCCGCGACGCGCGTCGCGTCCGACGAAGCCACCGAGGTCCACATCAAGCAGGCCGACCTGCGCGAGATCCTCGGGCCGGTGCGTTTCGAGAGCGAGCTCGCGCTGCGCACGAGTCAACCGGGGGTCGCGACCGGGCTCGCGTGGACGCCCGTCGGCGGCGAGATCCTCTTCGTGGAAGCGTCGCGCATGCCCGGGAAGGGCGAGCTCATCCTCACCGGCCAACTCGGTGACGTGATGAAGGAGAGCGCGCGCGCGGCGCTCAGCCTGATCAAGTCGAACGCCGCGGCGCTCGGCATCGATCCGAAGGGGCTCGCGAGCGACGACGTGCACATCCACGTGCCGGCCGGCGCCATTCCGAAGGACGGTCCGAGCGCGGGCGTCGCGATCTACACCGCGCTCGTCTCACTGCTCACCGATGCGACCATCCACAGCCGCGTCGCGATGACCGGCGAGATCAGCCTGCGCGGTCTCGTGCTCCCGGTGGGCGGGATCAAGGAGAAGGTGCTCGCCGCGCACCAGGCGGGCATCGAGACCGTCCTGCTCCCGGCGCGCAACCGCAAGGACTTCGAGGAGATCCCCGCCAACGTGCGCGAGGAGCTGCGCTTCCTCTGGATCTCGCGCGTCGAGGACGCGCTCGACGCGGCGCTGGATCGTCCGAGCACGGACGACGGACCGCTCGATCGCAGCACGGGGCGAAAGCTCGCCGCGGCGCCGAAGCCCGAGGCGTAGTTCGCGCTTCGAGTCCGTATGCTGCGGCCCATGACGGACGCGCGCGCATCCTCTGGCATCGGACCGGTCGCGACGCGGCTGCTGCGCGCGCTCCTGTTCGCCGCGCTGCCGCTCGCCCTGTTCGGCCCGATCGTGCTGCGCGGCGACGTGTTTCTCGCGCAGCTGCCGACCGCGCTCGAGCCGTATCGTACGGAGTTGCCCGACGTCTCGGAACGCGCGCGCGCGGGGCAGAACTACACCCAGTCGGATCGGCTCTACCCCGTCCTGACCGACCAACTCGCGATGCGTCGCGCGCTGCGCGCCGGCGCTCTGCCGACGTGGGAGCCGCGCCTCGGCCTCGGCACGCCGCTCTACGCGCAGAGCATCGCCGGCACGGCCTACCCACCGAACTGGCTCGCGTTCGTCGTTCCTCCCGAGCGCGCGGCCGCACCGCTCGCCGCGCTGGGGATGTTCCTCGCCGGCCTCGGCGCGTGGCTGTTCCTCGGTCGCCTCGGACTCGGCTTCGGTGCGCGTGCGTTCGGCGTCGTCGCCTTCCAGCTCGGCGGCTTCGGCGTCTCGAACCTCTACGACTACATGAAGTTCGACGCGGCGCTCTGGCTGCCGTGGTCGCTGTGGGCGATCGAGGGCATCGCGCGCGGCAAGCGCGGCGCCGGGTTCGCGTTGACCGTGTCGGTCGCCGCCTCGCTCGTCGCCGGCATGGTGCAGATCGGTGCGCTCATCGTGTCGGCGGTCGCGGTGTACGCGGCGCTGCGCCTGACGCCGCTCGCGCGCTTGCTCGGCGCGGGCAACTCGGACGAGGACACCGACGGGCCCCACGCCCACGTCGCGCCGCTGGTCTCCGGCGCGTGCTTCCTCGTCCTCGGCGGGCTCGCCGCGGCGGTCTTTCTGCTGCCGATCCTCGAGGCCAGCCGCAGTTCGAGCCGACAATGGAAGCCGGCCGTGGAGCTGCAGAGCGAGAGCCTGCCGCTCGCCACGCTGGCCGGTACCGTCGTGCACGACTTCGTCGGCACGCCGACCGAAGCCACGCCGTCGGGGCAATTGCCGGTCGCGTGGTGGATCACGCCGCCCGATGAGGCCTACGCCGCCGAGCACGCGAACCAGCTCGAGTGGAACACCTACGCCGGAGCGGTGGTCGTCGCGCTCGCGCTCGTCGCGCTCGTCGCCGTACCGCGACGCGCCAGCCTTCCGCTCTTGCTCCTGCTCGGCGCGCTGGGCTTCGCGCAAGGGTGGCCCGGCGCGCGGCTGCTGTACGGCCTGCCCGGCCTCAACGCGGGCGCGCCGAACCGCGCGCTCGCGATCGCGTGGTTCCTGTGGCCGTGGCTCGGCGCGCTCGGCGTTCAGGCGCTCGTCGAACGACGGCCGCGCGCGTTGCGCGCGTTCGTCAGCGTCGCCGTGCTCGCGGGCGTCGTCGGTCTCGCGTTCGCCGTGTCGGTCGATCCCGTGGACTGGGCAACGTCGCTCGAATCGACGCTCGTCTCGCGCTACGACGAACTGACGAGCGTCGAGCGAGTGCGCGCGCGCCTGCCGTTCGACGACACGGTCGCGGCGGGTGAGCGCCTGCAGTCCGCGCTCGGACTCTTCTCGATCACGGCGGCGGCGCTGGCAACGATCGCCTGCGCTCTGCACGTCGCGACGCGCCGCGGACTCCGCACGGCGTGGATTCCGGTGCCGATCGTTCTGCTCGTCGTGTTCGAGGGGTGGATCGCGTCGGCGGGCCACGCGACGGCGCGTCCGCTCGAAACCGCGCTGTTCCCCCCGAGCCCCACGATCGACGCCATCGCGCGCGCCGCGGGCGATGGACGCGTGATCCGCTTCGACCCCACGGGCAGCGGCGTCGACGACGTGGTCGACCTCGCGCGCCCCAACGGACTCGCCCCGTACGGGATCTCCGACGCGATGCCGTGGACCGTGTTCCCGCCGCGCTCGTTCAACGAGCTCTTCGGCGCGCTCGATCCGCTGTCGCGCAAGGGGCAGGGCGTCTCGCGACTCTCGGACGCGGCGCTGCTCGCCCATCCGATTCTCGACCTCGTGCGCGCCCAGGCCGTCCTGTCTCGCGACGCACTGGAGCACCCGCGGCTCGAACCCGTGCTCGAGCGCGACGGCATGCACGTCTATCGCCGGAGCGGAGCCTTCGGTCCGGCGCGCTTCGTGAGCGCGGCGGTCACGACCGCAGGGGGCACGGCGACGCTGACCGCGCTGCGGACGCGGAGCGTGGACCTCACGACCACGACGATCCTTGCCGACGAGACGACCGAAACGAACGCGCCCGCGGATGCTGCGCCCGGCACGGTTCGGTCGTTCGAGCGTCCGGCGCCGAATCGCATCCGCGTCGAGGTCGAAGCGGCGACGCCCGGCTACCTCGTGATCCACGAGCAGTTCTATCCCGGTTGGCGCGCGAGCGTGAACGGCGCGTCGGCCAAGCTCCTGCGCGCCGACCACGTGTACCAGGCGGTGCGCGTTCCGGCCGGAGCCAGCGTCGTCGAGCTGCACTTCGCGCCCGCGTCGCTCCAGCGCGGGATGTTCCTCAGCGTCGCGGCGCTCATCGCCGCCGCGTTCTTCTCGCGACGCTTCGCGGCCTGATCCCGCACGCATGCACGTCCAGATCCTCGCGAGCGGAAGCCAGGGCAACTGTGCACTCGTGCGCAGCGGCGCGACGCACGTGCTGCTCGACGCCGGGCTGCCGTTGCCCGAGCTCGAAGCACGCCTTGATCAGGCGCGCGTCCCGCTGGCCCGCATCGATCACATCGCGCTGACGCACGGACACTTGGACCACTCGCGTTCCGCGGGCGCGCTCGCGAAGAAGGCCGGCGCGCGCGTCCACTGCGCGCTGCGGCTGATGCGCAACGCCTCCGTGCGTTCGGCGGAGACGCTCGCGACGCTGCCGGTCGGTGGCGAGACCGAGCTGGCGGGACCCGGCGGGCGCGACGCCATCCGCCTGCGCACCGTGCCGATTCCGCACGACGCGGTCCCCACCGTCGCGTTCCGGCTCGAGGCGGGTGGCCGTGTCTGCGTCCTGATCACCGACATGGGGCACAGCGAGCCCGACGCGGCCAAGCAGCTCTACGGCGCGCACCTCTTGATCCTCGAGTTCAACCACGACGCCGAGCGCCTGCGCACGGGGCCCTACGACCGCAAGCTCAAGCGACGCGTCGCGGGTCCGCAGGGCCATCTGTCGAACGACGAGGCGGCCGACATGCTGCGTCGCCTCGCGGGGCCCGAGCTCCACACCGTCGTGCTGGCGCACCTGTCGGCGACGAACAACACGCGCCAGCTCGCGGTCCAAGCGGCGCGTACGGCGCTGTCGGACATCGGTCGCGACGACGTCGAAGTGCACGTGGCAGATCAGGACGCGATCGGCCCGAACCTGGAAGTCTGACCTTGAAGGAGTCGCCGAGCATGAACCCCGTTCTCGCAGCGATGCGTGCGCACCGCACGATTCGCTCCTACGCGCCCGACCCGGTCGACGAAGCCGACGTGCGCGCGGTGGTCGACGCCGCGCGGCGCGCCGCGACGTCGAGCAACGTGCAGGGCTACGCGCTCCTGCGCATCCGCGCGACCGCGACGCGTGAGCGCCTCGCGCACCTGACCGGCGACCAGCCCCAGGTGCGAACCGCGGGGGCGTTCTTCGTCGTGTGCGCCGACCAGCGCCGCCACCGCCTCGTGGCGGAGAAGTGTGGACGCGCCCTGGCGCCGAACCTCGAGTCGTTCCTGGTCGACACGATCGACGCCGCGCTCTTCGCGCAGAACCTCGCGCTGGGCTTCGAGTCGCTCGGACTCGGGACGTGCTTCATCGGCGGGCTGCGCACACGGCTCCCCGAGGTGGACGAGCTGCTCGCGATCCCAGCGGACGTGTTCCCGTTGTTCGGCCTGTGCGTCGGAGCCGCGGCGGACGACCCGGGCGCGCGACCCCGATTGCCGCTCGACTCGATCCTGTTCGACGAGCGCGTCCCGAGCGACGCCGAGCTGCGCGAGCACATCGACGCGTACGACGCGCGCATGGGCGAGTACTACGCGGGGCGCGGCAAGCCGGGGCACAACTGGAGCGGCGGCGTGGCGCGCAAGCTGGAGCGCCCGCAGCGTGAGCACCTCCACGCCTACTACACCGAGAAGGGCGCGCGCTTGAGCTGAACGGGACGCGCGAAACGCGCCACGGGCCACTGCCGGGGCGAAGTCGAGCGCTTCCTTGCTTTGACGCCGCCGCTGTGCTCAAACCCCCGACGTCGTGAGTCCGTTCATCCGCCCCTCCGCGATCCGTGAGGGCGACCGGTGGGTCGCCCTGGCGGTGTTCGCGATCCTGCTCGCGTTCTTTACGGCCACGCTCGTGACGCAGCCGGACTCGATCGATGGTGAGGTCGAATTCCAGACCACGAGCGCGCTCGCACGCTCGCAGACCTTCGCGCTCGGCGAGACGCCCGAGTCGAAGGCGATCGTGGAGGCGCGCTTCAACGGACGCTTCGGCGGCCCGGGACGCGAGGACGAGTTCTTCTCGTGGTTCGGCGTCGGGCAAGCCTACGTCGCGGTCCCGTTCTATCTGATCGGTTCGACGGTCGGCCACGTGCTCCCCTCCATCGAAGAGCGCAACTCCGAATCGACCCACCTCGGGGTGCGCCGCACGGAGTACTTCGAACACCTCCTCGTCGCGTGGAGGAATCCGCTGCTGTCCGCCATCACGGCGGCGCTGATCGTGCTCGCGGCGCGGCGACTCGGCACGACGCGCGTCCACGCGTTCGTCGCGGGAGTCAGCTACGGGCTCTGCACGTTCGCCTGGCCCCAGGCGCGCTCCACGTTCAACACCGTCCAGGCGACGTTCTTCGTCTTCCTCGCCTTCCATCAGGTGCTGGTGGTCGAGGAATCGTTCTCGCGCTACCGCCGCCCGAGCACGCGCAGCCTGCTGCTGTGCGGCGTCGCGCTCGGCGGAGCGTTCCTGACGCGTTCGCTCGTCGCGCCTGCGCTCGTCGTCATCGGCATCGCGCTCCTCGTCGTCTTCTGGAAGGGCAAGCAGCGCGCACCGAAGGCGGCCCAGCTCACCGACATCGTGTGGGTGCTGCTCCCCGCTCTCGCGTGCTTCGGGCTCTTCCTCTGGACGAACGACCAGCGCTTCGGGGATCCGTTCGAGCAGGGCTACGGCGACGTGATCACGTGGGACACCTACTTCAACTATCCGCTGCACCTCGGACTCGCGGGGATCCTGTTCTCCCCCGGACAGGGGCTGTTCTGGATGGCGCCCGCGGCCTTGCTCACCGTGCTGTGGATCGTGCGCCAGCTCGCGCACGGCGCTCTGCGCATGCCGCTGGTGGTCTGCGGGATCGCGGTCGCGACGCTCGTGCCGGTGTGCATGACCGTCGGTTGGCACGGAGCGTGGACGTACGGTCCGCGCTACGCGCTGCCGCTCTTGCCGTTCGTCTGGCTCGGCGTCGCGCCCATGCTCGATCAGTTCGCGGAGCACGCGGGCAAGCGCCTCTTCGCTTACACGCTGCTGCTCGCCGGGCTGGTCGTGACGCTTCCGGGCGTACTCGTCGACACGACGACGCACACCGACCTCGCGATGCAATCCGCAAAGAACGAGTGGCCCGACACCGAGCTCGAAGGCGACGCCGCGACGGCCGACGAAGAGCGTTTCCAGCGCCTGCGTTGGAACTGGCGCTACTCGGCACCGTGGGCGCACTGGCGCATCCTACGGCACCGCGTGTCGGGGCTCGAAGAGAGCTTCAGCGCACGCCAACTGTTCTTCGTCGACGCCGAGGTCGAGGACGTCACCCTCGTTCCCGCGCACGCGCGCGAGCGCGGCTTCTCGCACCTCGCGTGGGTCGACTTCGCAACGCGGCTCGGTGGACCGATCTGGCCGGTTGCGACGGCGTGCGCCGCCCTGCTGCTCGCCGGCATCATCGCGGCCTTCCGCGGACTCGATCCCGACCAGCGCTGACGCGTGGCGGCGCGGTCCGTTCCGCTCGCGTCGCGCTAGTGGAAGAGGCCCCAGCGCAAGATCGAAAGCACGGCGTAGATCCCGTCGATCGGCCGGATCTTCTTGCCGGCCGAGTAGTCACGCCCGGCGTAGCTGACCGGCACCTCGTAGATGCGCGCGTTCATCTTCGAGATCTTGCAGGTGATCTCGGGCTCGACCGCGAAGCTCTTCGAGCGCAGGTCCAGCTTGCGCGCGATGTCGGCCGTGAAGACCTTGTAGCAGGTCTCCATGTCCGTCAGGTTCAGGTTCGTGACGACGTTCGAGATCATCGTCAGCGCACGGTTGCCGAGGTAGTGGTGGTAGAGGTGCACGCGTCCGTACGAGCCGCCGAGGAAGCGACTGCCATAGACCACGTCGGCGATCCCGTCGTAGATCGGCTTCAGGAGCGCCGGATAGTCCGCGGGGTCGTACTCGAGGTCCGCGTCCTGGATCAGGACGACATCGCCCGTGAACGACTTCAGCGCGGTCGCGAGCGCAGCTCCCTTGCCCGCGTTCTCCGCGTGCAGCCGGACCTCGATCTCGTCGTGCGCGGCGTCGAGTTCGCGCAGGATTTCGGGAGTCGAATCGCTCGACCCGTCGTCGACGAGGATCACTTCCTTCTCGCCCTTCGTCGCGAGCACGCGCTCCACGACTTGGCGGAGCGTCGCCTCCTCGTTGTAGACGGGCATCAGGATCGTGAGCTTCATGCGTGTGGCTGCGAGAGATGCGTTCCCGCAGGGCGAGTCCACTCATCGACCATATTGGGAGTGCGCTGAAACGAGAGCGCGATCAGTTGGAGCGCGGGCGCGCCGTGCGGAACAGCCAGAGGCAGATCAGGAGCACCGTGACGCAACCGCTCGCGGTCAGGAGCATCGGAGAGCCGTCCAGGATCTTGGGAAGGGCGTCCTCGGCTCCCATCGCGTTCGGTATCGCGAGCAGAACGCCGGCGATGGCCTCGCCTGCGATCAGTCCCGACGCGAGGATGATGCCGCGATCGATGCCGCGCGCGCGGTCTTCCTCCGAGCGCGCACCGCGCCCGGAGAGCCACGCGAGCACGCCTCCGACGAGGATCGTCGAGGTGGTCGCGAAGGGCAGGTACATGCCGACCGCGACGGGCATGACGTGCATACGGAACTTGCTCCCGCGCGGCTTGAGGAGGAGCTGGTCGATGAGGATGATCGCAGCGCCGACGAGCGCTCCGCACGCGATCAGGTCCCACGGCAACTCACGGTCGCCGAAGAAGCCCTGCATCAGGTTGGCGAAGAGCTGCGCCTGCGGCGCCTCGAGCGGATCGGTCGCGTCGCGCAGGCTCTGCGACAGGTGCACGTCCGTCCCGATGCCCTGCCCCTTGTGGAGCAGGTTCAGGGCAAACCACATCACGAAGGACGAAGTGATGACGCCGACGACCTCCATGAACTGTTGGGAACGGGGCGTCGCGCCAACGAGCTGGCCGGTCTTCAGGTCCTGGCAGACGTCACCGGACGTGCACGTCGCGCAGCAAACGACCCCCGCAACCCCCATGGTCGCCAGGATCGCGACGTGCCCCTCGTATCCGAAGAGCGCGATGAACGCGGACGTGAACAGCACGCTGCAGATCGTCATCCCGCTGACCGGGCTGTTGCTCGAACCGACGAGGCCAACGATGTAGGCCGCGACGGCGACGAAGAAGAACGAGCAGACGATCATCAGGACCGTCGCGAGCCCGGCGATGCCGACGTGATCGGTCACCTCGTAGTAGAGGATGGCTACGATCAGCGTCGTGGCCGCGAGCAGGAACAGGATCCACTTGGGCTCCATATCCGTCTCGGTGCGCGGTGGACGGGCTTCGGAGCGCAACGACGCGCGATAGCCTCCGATGGTCTCCTGGATCCCGCGCGCGATGCCGTTGCGGATCATCAGGATCGACCACAGGCCGCCGACGATCATCGCGCCGACGCCGAGGAACCGCAGGTGCGGTTTGATCGCTCCCGCCAGACCATCGGCATCGACGACGCCCGTCGCGCTGGTGGCGGCGGAGAGGACACCCTCGTAGTCGATCGTGGACAGCACGGGTCCCGCGACGAGCCACGAGATCGCACCGCCGATGAAGACGAGCAGCGCGATGTTCCAGCCGACGATGAAGCCGACGCCCAGAACCGCAGGCTGAACGCCCACTCCAGCTGCGAAGTGCGCGTGGCCGAGCGCGAGCTTGAGCTTGAGTTCGGCGGCGGCCAGGGCGAAAGCGTCGGTGGCCAGCTTGATGCATGCGGCGATGCCCATGCCGCCGAAGATCAGCTTCAGCGTCCCGGTTCCGGTTCCGGCGTCACTGGCGTCCCCCGCTTCGAGCACCTTGGCGCACGCAACGCCCTCGGGGTAGAGCAGGTCCTCGTCCTCGACGATCATCGGCTTGCGCAACGGAATCATGAACAGCACGCCGAGCATGCCGCCCGTGATCGATACCAGCGTCGTCGTCCAGAAGTCGAAATCGGTCCACACACCCGCGATCACGAGCGCCGGCATCGTGAAGATGATCCCCGCGGCGAGCGACTCGCCGGCCGAGGCGATCGTCTGCACGATGTTGTTCTCGAGGATCGTCCCCTTGCTGAGCAATCCGCGCAGAATGCCCATGGAGATGACCGCGGCGGGAATCGACGCGCTCACGGTCATGCCGACCTTCAGCCCGAGGTAGACGTTGGCGATCGCCATCACGCAGCCGATCGCGACGCCGAGGACGATGGCACGCGGCGTGATTTCCTTGAGCAGACCCTCGGAAGCCGTCGGAGTCGATTCGTTCGTCATGCGCGGATTCTAGGGGCAGCACCCGAGGTCGTCGAAGCACGAAGCGTCAGTACGGAAGCGGACATGGGCGGCCGGGCGCGACGATCGTCCCGTTACGAAGGCGATTTCGCGCGCCGCGGGCGTCCCGCATACGGCACGTGGATCCCACCCGATCGGGAACGAATCAGGGCGAGACGAGCTGGATCGTGCCCGCCGTTCCATCGAGCACGTACATCCGACCCGACATCGTGACCGCGGCCGAGTAGTTGCCCGCACCCGAAAACGCGCCCCCCGCCATGTTGGCGGTCGCGCAATCGGCGAACATCGGGCAGTCGACGGTGCCGGTCGACAGGACCATGCGACGCAGGATGCCCGTCGCCGAGTCGACCCAGTAGATTTCACCCTCGGCGGTCGTCACCGGCGAGACCGGCGCGGCGACGCTCGCCAGCTCGCCCACGCCCTCGACGCTGACCGCCATGCCATCCCCCGCGAGCGTCGCGGCGGTCCCGGTCACGCCCCCGAAGAACGCGTCCGGACCGAAGCGCAGAACGCGCACGCGATTCCCGGTCGCCCCACCCTCCGTCACGAGCAGCTCACCCGCGCAGTTCACGGACAGCCCGCTCGGCGCGTCGAACCCGGCCACGTTCAGGCTGCCGTCCATCGAACCGGGAATGCCGAGTCCGGCCACCTGGCGCACGGCGTTGAGCCCGCCGATCGACACTTCGCGGATGACATCGTTGCCGCCGTCGGCGACGAACAGGCGTCCGTCCCCGGTCGCGATGACTTGCACCGGGTCCGGGCCGAAGCCGAAGCGAGCCGCGCCCCCGGGGCCATCGACAAGGCTCGGCGTCAGGTTCGGGAAGCCGATGTAGAACGCCACCGACATCGGATTGAAGCGGTTGACGATGAGGATCGTGTTCGACGTGTGCTCGAGCACGACGAGGTTGCTCGGGTCGAGCACCGCGATGCCCGAGAGCACGGCGGCGGGCGGCGCGGTGAGCGCGGCGCCGAGCAGCGTGTCGATCTCACCCGCGGCGACGATCGTCGTAACGGTCGGCAAGAGCGGGTCGGCCGTGAAGTCCAGCTCGAGCACCGAGCCGTCCGCGCCGCTGAGGAACAACACCTCTTCGTCGAGCGACGCCGCGAGCTGGCTCGTCGCGCCGATGGCCGCCATGTTCGTGTAGGCGAGCGTCGGTCCCGCGAACGTGTTGTTCGGCGAGTTGCAGCCGTCCGCTCCGAACGACGCCGTGGCGATCGGCGTGAAGGACGAAGCCACCGTACCCTTGCGGCAGGAGCTCATGCCGGCGAGGACGAGGCCGAGGACGGCGAAGCCGGCGAAACGGGACAGCGAGGTTTGCGACGCGTGCATGGGCGCAGTCTCGCGCCCGCGCGGGGACCCCGCAAGAAAAAGACGTATCGCTAGCGGAGCTCAGACGACCTCGCGCCGCTCGACGTCCTGGACCGACGGCCCCTCGGGCTCGCCCGCCACGTCGCTCTCCGGTGCGCTCACCTCGTGCACGGTGACCTCACCGTCCCGTGCGACGACGCGTTGCCCCTGCTTCTCGAGCGAGGTCAGCAGGTGGACCGGCCCCTTCCAGAGCTCGGACAGGTTCAGGAGCGTCTCGTTCGCGCGCGCGAGCAGGAGGTCGCGTCCGTCGTGGTGATGCACGAGGACGAGCTCGCCCTCCCCTTCCGCATTGACGTCGACCAGCTGGATCTGAGGCAATCCGCCCCACGAGAGTTGGTGCAGGAGCCAGTGCTTGAGCTCGAGCCAGCTCGGCTCGGGCGCCCCCTCGGCGCGCGGCCCCGGCGGAACGACGATCGGTCGCAGCACGCGCATCGCGAACTCCTCGTCGACGAGCTTGTGTACGAGGCTCACGTCGTTGTGAACCGCGCGCAGCTGGAACAGGTCCTCGCCGCGTGCCTCGGCCGCCCGGAAGAGCTCGATGCCGATCTTGTACGGGTTCACCTGGCCGGGCGGACAACTGGTCGCGCCCGAATGGCAATCCGCGAAGTCGAGGATCTCCGAGGCGTCGAGCAGACCACCGGTCAGAAGACGCGAGTGCCAGAACGAGGCCCACCCCTCGTTCATGATCTTCGTCATGCGCTGCGGCGAGAAGTAGTACGCCTCGTCGCGGACGACGTGCAGCACGTCCTGCTGCCAACCGTCGAGGCGACCGTGCTTCTCGATGAACCCGAGGATGTCGTAGGTCGGCAGCGCGTCCTTCGCGTCACGCGTCGACGACGTGTCCGGACCGCGCGGCGGTTCGACGATGGAGAAGCTCATCGCGTCGAGCGCGCGGCGCGCGCGCTCCGACGCCGGAGTGTAGGCGCTGCGATTCTCGGGCGGGTTCGAGTGCTCGCGCAACGGCAAGTACGGATCGATCAGCGTGTCGAGCGAAAGGCAGCGATCCAAGAAGCCCTCGACCATGTCGCGCCCGACGAGGTCCATGTAGCGCCGCACGCGAACGGAGTGGTGCCCCATCGCGTCGAGCATCTTGCGGTTGGTCGGCGCGAACCAGAGGTTGTGCTTGAAGAAGTCCGCGTGGCCGTAGACGTGCGCCATCACGAGTTTCTGCTCGAGCAGCGAGTTGGACCGGACGAGGTAGGCGTACGTCGGGTCGTTGTTGATGACCAGCTCGTAGATCTTCGACAGCCCCCACTGACGCCCCTTCTCCAGTCGCTCGAACTCCATCCCGAAGCGCCACGACGGATAGCGCACGGGGAAGCCACCGTAGGACGCCACGCCGTTGACGTCGGCCGCGTCGAGGATCTCGAAGACGACGTCGTAGAAGTCGAGTCCGGCGGCGCGCGCGGCGCTCTCGACGATCACCGCTTGATACTTCAGCGCGGTCGGGAGTTCGGTCTTCAGCCGCATCAGCGCCCCCTGCCCAGGAACGTGCGGATCGCCTCGGGAACGTCCTGGCGATCGTTGATGTTCGCGGTCACGAGCACGTCTTCCGTACCGAGCGCACCGTCGAGGTCCTTCTTGAACTGCCCCGAACCGTGCGCGCTCTTGACCTGTCCGTAGCAGAACTGGTTCACGCGCGGGAGGATCTCGTCACGCAACATCGAGACGCACAACTCGGTGTCGCGCGCCGACCAGTTGTCTCCATCGGAGTAGTGGAACGGATAGATGTTCCAGTCCTCGGGCCGGTAGCGCTCGGAGATCTGCTTGAGGCAGAGCTCGTAGGCCGAAGAGATCTTCGTGCCCCCCGACTCGCGCAGGTGGAAGAACGTGTGCTGGTCGACGACGCGCGCGACGGCGTCGTGGACGATGTAGACGACCTCGAGATTCTTGTACTGGCTGCGCAGCCACGTATCGATCCAGAAGGCCTTGATGCGGACGATCTCCTTCTGCTCGCGCCCCATCGAACCGGACACGTCCATCATGTGGAACACGACGGCCGAGGAATCGGGCTCGGGGCAGGCCGTGCGCATCCGGTAACGGAAGTCGTCGCGTGTCGCGACGACGCGCGGAGCGGTCGGATCGTAGGCGCCGCTCGCGATCGTGCGCAGGAGCGCGTTCTTGAACGAGCGCCGGAAGTGTCGCAGCGAGTCCGGACCGTGCCTGCGCACGCCGTTGTAGCGGCCGCCCGTGCTGTCGAGTTCCTTGACGCCGCGCGGCTCGATGTTGGGGAGCTGGAGCTCGTCGCCGAGCATCTCGGCCAGCTCGTCGAGATCGACGTCGACCTCGAGGATGTGCGCGCCGGCCTGGTCGCCGGCGCCGCCGACGCCGTCGCCCTCGGTCGCTTCGCCGTCCTGCGACTCCGCGCCGTCTCCGTCTCCGCTCCCCCCCTTGCCCTTCGGGTTCTCCCCGAAGGTGAAGCGCGGGAGCTCGATCTGCGGCAACGGAATCGAGACCGCGGTGTTGCCGGCGCGCCCGATGAGCTCGCCGGTCATCAAGTACTTGCGCAGATCCTGGCGCACCCGGCCGCGCACGATCTCACGAAAGCGCGCTCGGTCCGATTCGATCCGAAACACTGAGCTACGCCGCCTCGGACGGGTCCTGCTTCGCCTCGCCTCGGGCGAACAGCGCAGCGACGTACTGCAGCACGTCCTCCGCGCTCTCGTTCGAGTAGCCGAACTGCTCGGAGAGCCTGTTTCGAATCACGTCGATCTTCTGGCGCGTCTCCGGATCGATCACGGTCGACACGAGGCTCGTCAGTTGGATCGTGTCGCGGCGATCTTCGAAGAGCTTGAGCTCGAGCGCACGCGTCAGCCGCTTGTTCTGGCGGAAGTCGAAGGTCTTGCCCTCGATGTGCAACGCCGCGATGTAGTTCATCAGCTCGTGACGGAAGTCGTCCTTGCGCGACTCCGGGATGTCGATCTTGGCCTCGATCGAGCGCATCAGGCGTTCGTCGGGGTCGCGTTCGGTCCCGTGCATGTCGACGACCTTCTCGCGCGTCGTGTACGCCTTCACGTTGTCGATGTACTTGCCGCACAGGCGCTCGACGGCATCCTGGTCTCCGGCAACGGCGACTTGGACCTCGTGCTTGATGATCTCCTCGTACTCCTCGCGAGCGAGCGCCAAGAGCTGGCCATAGCGCTTCCGCAGGTCTTCGTTCGTGATCAGGCTGTGATGCTTCAGACCGGTCTCGAGCGCGCGCAGGATGTCGCGCGGGCCGACCGACGGGTTCTGGGACACGAGCGCGGTCGCGATCCGATCCTGCACATAGCGCGGGCTGATGCCGAACATGCCCTCGCGCAGGGCGGACTCGTGCATCTCGCGCACGTTCTCCGCCGTGAAGCCCTGCACGTCCTCGCCGTTGTACAGCTTGACCTTCTGCAGGATCGAGAGGTTCGGATGCGTCGGGTCCTCGAGGCGCGTCAGCACCGACCACATCGCTGCGACCTCCATCGTGTGAGGAGCGACCGAGACGTGCGTGATCGACTCGCGGTTGAACTGCCGCCGGTAGATCTTGACCTCGTTGTCGACCGAGAGGTTGTACGGGATGTCGATCTTGATCGTCCGATCCCGGAAGGCCTCCATCAGCTCGTTGTTCTGGAGCTTCCTGTACTCGGGCTCGTTCGTGTGCCCGATGATCACTTCGTCGATGTGCGTCTGAGCGAACTTCTTGGGCTTGATCGCGTGCTCTTGGCTCGCCCCGAGCAGGTCGTAGAGGAACGCGACGTCGAGCTTCAGCACTTCGACGAACTCGAGCAGGCCGCGGTTGGACACGTTGAACTCGCCGTCGAAGTTGAACGCGCGCGGATCGGAGTCGCTGCCGTACTCGGCGATCAGGCGGTAGTTGACGTCGCCCGTCAGCTCGGTCGAGTCCTGGTTCTTCTCGTCCTTCGGCTGGAACGTACCGATCCCGACGCGGTCCTTCTCGGACAGGACGAACCGACGCACGCGCACGTGCTCGAGGATCTTGGTCCAGTCGTCGTCGTAGCGTGAGCTGAGTTCGCGATAGTAGTAGCGGCTCACCGGGTCGAGCTCGCCGTCGATCTCGATGCTGTACTCGCGGTCGAGGTTCGCGTTCAGGCGCTCCTCCACCGAACGGCGCATGCGATCGGGGATCAGGAGCAACGGGTCCTGGTGCATCGGCGACGGGATGCTCTCCCCGTCGAGTTCCCAAGAGAACGTGTACATCGCGCCGTCGTCGCCCGCGGAGTAGGCCTCCAGCCCGCGCTTCAGCAGTCGAACGATCGTGCTCTTCGCCGACCCCACCGGGCCGTGCAGCAGGATCACCCGCTTCTCCGGACCGAAGCGTTGCGCGCCGGCGCGCAGCACTTGAATGAGTTGGTCGAGCGGCTCGTCCAGACCGTACACGGCGTCGCGCCCGCGATCGAACGGGTCGTCGAACAGTCGCCAACGCGTGACTCCGCCTCGTCCGTTCGGTGGCACCGAACCGTGCGAGACGACCATGTCCAAGAGCCGCTGCCAGGAGTTTCGCGCGATGAGCGGATTGGCCTCGGCGAGTTCCAAGTAGTCCTGGAAGGACCCCTCCCATTCGGAGGTCGAAGCGCGCTCGTGATTCAAGCCCTCTTGAACGACATCGAAGAGGGACGCGGGGGAGTCATACATGGGTTGGAACCTGGACTGGAAGACTGTCCGTGCGCGGGGAGCTGCACGTCCTTCCTTCGGTTGTCGAAGCCCAGTTCTTGAAACGCAACCTCGTCAGAGCTGGGGGAAGGCTCGCGGAGGCTCGTTCAACCGACTTCGATGCGTCAGGCGGAGGTTCCGTCCGTCGCATCAGCGACACTCCAGGTTCGCCGGAAACCTTTTCGCTATCCTCTTGAACAAGGGGGCTCGGAGCGAACCGGCGAGAGGAAGCACGGGTGCACCGTGCCTGCGCGAACGCCGACTCCTGAGAGCCGGATGCGGCGCCCCAACGAACCTCCCCATCGCGAACTTCCCATGCACCGCGCGTCACGACGACTCATTTTGCGCGCCAGCCGTACCGCGTGCCGAGGACTCACGCGACTCGCGCGCGCGCTCGTCCTCTTCCTGTTTCTCGTGACTCCGTCGGTCGCACAGGAAGGCGCAGACCGAGGCGGCGAGCGCCGCGTCGACAACGGCCTCGACAGCGCGCGCGCGTGGCGACACCTCGAAACGCTCGTCGCCCTCGGCGAGCGCCCCAGCGGCACGATTCCCAACGCCAAGGCGCGCGCCTACATCGCGGACGAGCTCCGCAAGCTCGGCCTCGACCCCTTCACGCAGAGCTTCGAGGCCCCGACCCCGATCGGCGTCATCACGTACAACAACGTGTACGTGGACATTCCGCCGACCGCGGAGAGCGGCGCGCCGTCCTCCGCGCCGATCGTGATCCTCGCTACACACTTCGACACCAAGCTGCTCGAGTTCGAGTTCGTCGGCGCGAACGACGGGGGTTCCGGCACGGCCCTTCTGCTCGAGCTCGCGCGCTGTCTGCTCGCGCGCGAGCGACGGACGGTCACGTATCGGGTGCTGTTCCTCGACGGCGAGGAGGCGCTGCGCCCCTACTGGGCCGGCGAAGACAACTGCTATGGCTCGAGGCACCACGTCAAAGAGCTGGGCAAGGACGGCACCCTGGCGCGCGTGCGTGCGTGCGTCCTCCTCGACATGGTCGGTGACGCCGAGCTCGTGCTCGCGATGGAGGGCTATTCCGACGCACGGCTGGTCGACCTCTTCTTCGGCGCGGCACGACGCCTCGGGCTCGGCGCGCATCTCGGGAAGAAGCCGCACGACATCAAGGACGACCACCTGCGCTTCCTCGACGCCGGCATCCCGAGCGTGGACCTGATCGACTTCGAGTACGGCCCGTCGAACGAGTTCTGGCACACCGGCGCAGACCGGCTCGACAAGTGCTCGGCGAAGAGCCTCGAGATCGTGGGGCGGATCGTGCTCGAGGGCCTGCCGGAGCTGGAGGCGTTCGCGACGGGCGCGTCCGGCGCAGCGCGCTAGCGCGACGCTATTCGAGCACGCGCTCGAGGCGCGACGAACCGGCGCGCGCCGACGCGGCGCTGAGTCCCAGGCGGGTTCCCGGATCGCCTTCCACGATCAAGCGCAACCAGCGCGTCTCGCCCCCACCGAGCCACGGGCCGCCGAGCGAAACACCGTCGTCCGCCCCGTGCAGCCGCGCGAGTTGGTACGCCTCGTCCGCGTCCGAGCGACGCGCGGTCGCGACCAGCTTCGCTCCGTCGAGTCGAAGCATGAGTTCACCGGGCACCTGACGCTGGTCGCCCAACGCGCTGAGTGTCGGAATCGAACCGGCGTTGCGCACCGCGACGTCGAGCTGCCAAAGCCCGGGAGCGAGCTCGGTCAACTCGTCGCTCTCGATCCGAACGCGGGGCAACGAGAAGAGGAGCTCGGCCGTCCGGCGCGCGACCTCGTCGCTCCACGCGCCGAGCGACGTGACCTCGCTCGGACGTCCCCACGCGACCGGATAGATCCCGAAGGCTTGGAAGGCATAGTCGAAGAAGCTGCCCCCGCTCGAACCGAGCCGTCCCCACGGATGCAGAGCGACGCCACGTGCTTCGGCGCCCGCGAGCGTCTCGAAGACCAGCGCGTCCGAAGCGGGGAGGACGGCGCCGGGCCACGGCGCGGTCGCGAGGTGCGCGCCGCGTCCCACGTCGCCACCGACTCCGACGATGAGGACCAGGTTCGGTGTGCGACCGAGGAAGCGCGCCGCGGCGAGGGACTCCACCTCGGACAACGGGAAATCGCCGGATCCCGGCCGAAGGCTGTCGGGCCGCCATCCGAGCGGGAAGTTGAGGTCGAAGCGCGTCTCGTCCGTCGCCTCGGCGTCTGCCGCGCGCACGTCCGGGTCCAGCGCAGGCGCGACGAAAACGACGTGATCGGCGAGGAGCGAGGCGTACGGCTCCACGGCCGCGTTGCGCACGAGCAGATCCGCGAACGCGAGCGCCGCCTCGGCGCCGAAGTCCTCACCGACCCGACCGTAGCCGACGGCGAGGAGCGCCGGCTTCTCCGCGCTCGACGACCCCGGAGCCGTCAGCGTGAGCATTCGAATCGCGTGTCCGTGGCGACTGCTTCCGAGCGTCTCGAGCGCGCCGAATGCGCCCGCGCGCGCCGCGACGTCGTCGAGCAACGCGTCGATCTCGACCAGGGTCAGCGCGTGCTCGATGCGCACGGCAGCGTGGAGCTCGACGGCGGACGCAGCGGTCTCGGGCTCGGTCGGCGCAGCGGCAGCGTCGTCCGCCGGCGGCGGCGTCGCCGTGTCGCCCGCACCGCCGTCATCGATCGGCGGTTCCTCCGGATCGGACTTCGCGGGAGCCGTCCCGTCGTCCGTTGTCGGCGCGGGAGTCGACGTCCGCTCCGCTTGTTCGGTCGGCGGCGGCGGCGCCGCCGTTTCGCCCGTCTCCTGGGCGAGCGCGCCTACGACGATCAACGCGAACGCGATCACAGGCGCAGCTCCCGCTGGATCGGAGGCGACCAGCCCGACTCCACGATGATGTGGAAGATCGAATCGGTCGGTGCGACGAGCAACCAGTCGTACGTCGCGCTCGTCCCGAGCCCCGGAAGGTGCCCGAGTTCGACCGTCTCGTCGCCCGCGAGCAGCTGCACACCGGGCGGCAACTCGAGGCGCAGCTTGGCTTCGAAGCGTCCACCGTCCGGCCCGGCCCCGGTCGGAAGCACGCCGGTGTTGCGAACGCGCGCGCGCAGCATGGCGATCCGCCCGTCGCGCGCGTTCTCGACGATCTCCAACTCGAGGCGCGGCAAACTGCGCGCGACATCGAGCACGAAGTCGTCCAGTCCGCGCACCGCGAGCGGCAGCATCGCCGCCGGCGGGTTGGAGCAGGTGTACGGTTCCCAGCCGCCGACCAACGCGCTGCGTCCGTCGCCCAGGTCGACCGGCTGCCAGTCCACGAAGCCGAGTCCGCCGAGGCTGTCGTCGAGCCAACGCGCCCAGGCGCGATCCGCGCTCGCCGGCTCGTCACCGGATCCCCGCGCACCGAAGCCCCCTTCCTGGGGACGCACGCCGGCCTTCTCGGTCTTCGACGCGAGCGGCGCCTCGATGTCCGGTCCCCACACGCCGATCTCGAGCGAGAGCGCGCCGAGCGCGGCGTACAGCCAGTCGACCGCGGCCCCGGGCCGCGGTGCGCCGCCGACCTCGTAGAGCGTCGCGAGCTTCGTGTTCGGCCGCGACGTGTGGCGCCGGAAGGCGTCGGCGAGCGCCTGGTAGGCGGGCCGATCCGACGCGAACGGGAGCTCGAGAATCCCCGCCGCCGTCGGCACGCCGCCCGGGGTCGCGAGCCGCCCGTGGTTGCCCTGGAACACGAACGCCAGCGCCGTGCGCCGCGCGCGCGCGAAGTCGGCGATCGCGCGCGCCGCCGGCTCGGAGAGCGGCCAGGGTCCGGACAACTCGCCGGTCCACGATCCCGCCCAGTGCACGGGGAAGTTCCGATCCAGAATCACGCCGCCGACCGGGTCCTCGTTGAAGAGCCCGTCGCCGTCGTCGTCCTTGCCTTCGCGAACGCGCGTGTAGCGCGGTGCTTCGCCCTCGCGCGCGCGGCGGAGGAAGCGCGCGTCCTCGTCGCGCACCCACGCGCCCGCCACGTCTTCGATCAGCATCTCGAGCACGACACCATCGCCGTCGAGATCGTCCGGTTGGTCCTCGTCGACACGCCCGTCGCGATCGTCGTCCGACTGCCGATCGTTGCGCCCGTCCGTGCAACCCTGCGCGCGCCAACGCGCGAGGCCGTCGGGGTTCGCCCACGGAACGGCGACGAAGGTCGCGCTCGCCGGTAATGCATCGGCGTTCGCGAGCAGCGCTTCGGTGATCGCGATGACCGCCTCGGACCCGGCGAGCGAGACGCCGTCGAGTCCGCCGAGCAGGAGGATCGTCGTCCGCTCGTCGAGCGGAATCGGACCGGGCCCGCCGAACTGCACGCCGAACAGTTCGCGCCCGCCCGCGCTGACGCCAAGCTCGAGTGCCTCGACCAAGCCGCTGCCGCGCCAGGCCGAGAGCAAGCCGTCGCGGTCCTCGAGGAAGTGGTAGCGCGGACCGAGGCTCGACGGAGCTTCGCGCGTCTCGGTCGCTGCTTCGGCGGCCGGTGGTTCGACGACGGCGGCGGCGGTCTGCGCCGCGGTGGGCGCGCCGTCGTCCTGAACGCGCTCCACCTCACGCGGCGGCGCGCCGTCGTTCGCGGATTCCTGAGCGACGCCGCGCGCGCCGACGAGCAGAACGAGCGCAAGCAGCGCACCGCTCGAAAACATCTCCATCCCGATCATGCGTCGTCCCTTCCCCGCGAACGCCCGTCGCCGCCCTGCCCTCGTTCCTCGCCTGCCTTCGAAGCGGCGAGCCGCCCCGAGGATACCACCGCCGCTCGCACCGTCCCCGCGCCGAGCCCGATCGTCGAACGGATCCGGCGCGTCCCTCGTCTAGCAAACCGTGGCAAGAGTCATTCACCCGCAGAACGCCGTCCTCCACTCGGCTTGGCCCCCGAGAGTCTCGCCGCATCCACCGATTCGCCTGCGTTTCCGGAGACCAACCCGGAGCGGATGTCGACGTTCTGCGGGCGAAGCACTCTCGCCACGGCCTGCTAGCAAGATGTCGGCGAACGAAACGCCGGAAGAGGAGCCCGCCGCTCGGTTTTGTCGAGGTCGAACGAGGAATCCGCGCCGGCGCGGCTCAGTTCGAGGTCGCGGAGGTGGCCTCGGACTCGACGCCGCTCGCGACCTCGGGTGCAGGCTCCGGATCGCCGTCGGCCTCGCCCGCGGGCCGAACCGGGACCAGGACCACGTCTTCGAGCCCCTCGTCCGAACCGTCCGCGGAGGCCTCCGGCGCTTCCGCCGACGGCTGCGCGAGCTCGAGCTCGGGCTCGTCGTCGTCGACGGGATCGGTGACCGGCGGCACGAGCGCCGGCCGCGCGCCACCCGTCGCCTCGGGCACGAACTCGTCGACCT
Source organism: Planctomycetota bacterium (assembly GCA_029259605.1). Taxonomy (GTDB): domain Bacteria; phylum Planctomycetota; class UBA1135; order UBA1135; genus OFTM281. Next base: position 39,380 of record JAJDEV010000294.1, read on the forward strand.
CGTCGAGCTCGACGCTGACGACGTTCGACACGCCCTTGATCGCCATCGTCACTCCGTAGAGCACCTGGCACGCCGCCATCGTTCCCTTGTTGTGGGTGACGATCACGTACTGCGTCTCGGAGAGGTTGTGCTCGATCATCGAGAGGAAGCGACCGATGTTCGCGTCGTCGAGCGCGGCGTCGACCTCGTCGAGGATGCAGAACGGGCTCGAGTTCGTGCGGAACACCGCGAACAGGAGCGCGAGCGCGGTGAGCGTGCGCTGACCGCCGGAGAGCAGACTGATCGGCAGCGTCTCGCGTCCCGGGGGCCGCGCGATGATCTCGATGCCGGCATCCAGCACGCTCACGCCTTCCTCCAACATCACGTCGGCGCGGCCGCCGCCGAAGAGCTGGCGGAACAGCAGCTTGAAGTTCTCGCGAATGGCGTCGAAGGCCTCGATGAAGCGGCGCTCGCTCTCTTCGTTGAGCTTGCGGATCGTCCCCTCGAGGTTCTTGCGCGCCTCGTTCAGGTCGTCGCGCTGGGTCGTGAGGAAACCCAGTCGCTCGCTCACTTCCTCCAGCTCCTCGACGGCCTCGAGGTTGACCGGGCCGAGCTTGTCCATGCTGCGCTTGAGTTCGAGCACGCGCGCCTCGAGTTCGGCGAGCGCCTGCAACGGCGCCAGCTCCTCCTCGGGCTCGAAGCCCTCGAGCATGCGGTGCGACGGCTGACCGAAGTCCTCCTCCGCACGGCGCGCGAGCTCGTCGCGCTGCAGCTCGAGCTTCTGCTTTTCGAGGCGACTCTCCGACACGCGGTCGAGCAACGTCTCGAGCTCGCCGGTGATCGACTCGCCGCGACGCCGCAGGGCCTCGATCGTTTCGCGCCCCTTGGCGTCCGCGTCGCGGAGGGCCATGAGGCGTTCTTCGAGCTCGCCCCGGCGCGCGAGCAACTCGTCGCGCGTCTGCCCGAGCTCCACGCCCTCGGCGTCGCCCGATTCGGCGTTCGCGGCGTGCTCGCGGGTCAGGCGACTCGCGCGCTCGATCTCGGTCACGAGCTCCTCGCACGCGCGCTCGAGATCCTGGCGCCGTCGCCGGAGCGCGCCCACGCGCTCCTGCAGCTCGGTCGCTTCGACGCGCGCCTGCCCCTCGTCACGCGTGCGCTGACCGCGCTCCGCTTCGAGCGCTTTGCGTTGCTCCTCGAGGTCGTCGAGCTGGCGGCGCTCGGCGTCGTAGGTGCTCTCGAGTTCGGCGCAGCGCGTGCGTGCCTCGACGAGCTCTTCGTCGATGCCGTCGCGCTCGTGCGCGAGCCCTTCGCACTCGCGCTCGGCGAGGTCCATCGCTCGCACGAGCTCTTCGAGTCGCGCGCGCACGGCGTCGAGCGCGCCCGCGGCGCCCGAACGCTCGCGCGCCGCTTCGCGCACGGCCTCGCGCAGTTCGCGCAGACGCACGTGCAGCCCGTCGCGACGCGTACGCCGCGCGCCGAGGTCGGCCAGCGCCGCCTCCAGCTCGCGCCCGCTCTCCACGCGCTCCTGCTCCAACTCGTCGGCCGTCGAACGCCGACCGACGGCGCCCTGCGCGACCTCGACGTGTCCGCCTTCCACACCGGCGGCATCGAACAGATCGCCCTCGGGCGTGACGAAACGCAGCGTCGGGTGTTCAGTGAGGAGCGCCATGCCGACGCGCGCATCGCGCACGACGACCACGTCGCCAACGAGCGCGCGCGCGACCGACTCGAAGCCGTCGTCGGCACGGCACTGCGCGAGCAGCGTCCCCTCGACGCCGTCCTGAGCGAGCAGTGCGTCCGGCACCGAGGCGCTGCGCTGGGCGAGCCCCTCCGGCAGGACGAGCGCGACGCGACCGCCCTCGCGCGCCTTCAGCCACTCGAGCACCGCGGTCGCGTCGTTCGGCGACGCGAGGACGAGCGCCTGCGCGCGCGCACCGAGCGCCGCGTCGAACGCGCGTGCGATGCGCGTGTCCGCGCGCACGTGGTCGGCGAACAGTCCGAGGAGTTCGTCCGAGCGGATCGGCCCCTCACCGCGTTCGATCGCTCCGAAGAGCTCGCGCGCGCCGGCGCCGAGGCCATCGCGCTCGCGCTCCCAGTCGCGCAGGGATTCCACGCGGCTCTGGAGGCGTGCGGAGCGCAGCTCGAGGTCGAGACGCCGCCGGTCGAGTTCGGCGAGCTCGGTGTCGATGGCCGCCGTTTCCTGCTCGCAGGCGGCGTAGTTCTCCTCGCCCTTCGCGAGCGTCTCCGTGGCCGCGCGCAACGACTCCATCGCGCGCCCCTCGTCCTCGCGCGCCGCGCGCACCTCGTCGTTGCCGCCCGAGCGGCGCTCCTCGGCGCGCATCGCGCGCTCGGCGAGCGGCTCGAGCGCGTCCGCGAGGTGTTCGATGCGACTCTTCGTCGACGTCAGGTCGTGGAAGTGGCGCAGGACGAGCGCGTTCTTCTCTTCGACGGCGGCGGAGACCCGCGTGAGGTTCGCGCTGAGCTCCGTCGTCTCGTGATTCAGGACGCGCGCGCGCTCCTGGGCCTCGGCGCATTCGGACTCGAGCCGGCTCAGCTCGCCGTCGAACGCCTCGCCCTCGCCGCGGCGTTCCTCGTGGCGCTCGGACAGCGCCTTCGCGCGCTTGGCCTCGTCGGCGGACGACGCGTGCCACGCTTCGACGCGCGCGGCGATCTGCGCCCGGCGCTCGTCGAGCGCGCGCACCTCGCCGGCGAGGTCGGAGGACTCCGCCGCGACACGTTCGAGCTCGGCGGCGAGCGCCTGCTGTTCGAGTTCGCGCGCGACGACGTCTTCCTCCGCGGCGCCACGCTTGCCGCGTTGCGACGCGACCTCGCGCTCGAGCTCCGTGAGCACGCGCCCTTGTTCGGCGATGCTCCCGGCGAGTCCGTGGAGCTGATGGCACGCGAGGCGGTGCCCGTCGACGCGCCAGGCGTCGCGCGCCTCGACGAAGCGACGCGCCTTGCCAGCCTGGATCTTGAGCGAGCGTTCGCGGCGTTCGAGCTCGCCGACGACGTCGTCCAGACGCAGCACGTCGGCCTCGACGCGCTTGAGGCGCGACTCGGCTTCTTTCTTGCGCTGGCGATAGCGGCTGACGCCGGCTGCCTCTTCGAAGATCGCACGGCGTTCGACCGCGTTGGCCGACAGGATCGCGTCGATCTTGCCCTGCTCGAGGACGGAGTAGCCGCGGCTACCGAGCCCCGTTCCATACAGCATCTCGCGCACGTCCTTGAGGCGCACACGCGAGCCATCGATCAGGTACTCCCCTTCGCCGCTGCGATAGACGCGACGCGTCACGCTGACCTCGTCGCCGTGTCCTTCGAGCGTGCCCGCGCTGTTGTCGAAGACGATCGTGCCCTCGGCGACCGACATCACCGGACGCGACGCGGAGCCCTTGAAGATGACGTCGGTCATCTCGCCGCCGCGCATCGAGCTCGCGCGCTGCTCGCCGAGCACCCAACGCACCGCGTCGACGACGTTGCTCTTCCCGCAACCGTTCGGTCCGACGATCCCGATCAGATCGTGCTGGAAGCTGAGGACGGTGCGGTCCGCGAAGGACTTGAAGCCGAAGAGTTCGAGGCGTTTCAGGCGCATGGTGCAGTGTCAGGCCGGATTCAGGGGCGACGGAGCCGGGGACGGCCGGTCGCGATCGGGATCGAAGGAAGGCGCCGCGTCGTCGCCGGGAGCGAGCGCGTGCGGCGCGGAGGCGCGGCGCGGAAAGAGCTCGAGCACGACCTCGCCCGAGCGAGCGCGGCGCAGGACCTCGAAGCGCCGCCACGCGGAGAGGTACGGCGTCTCGTCGTCCGCCGCCGCGAGGCCCGGCAGACCGGCGAGCGAGAGCGCGCCGGTCGGGAGCGTGCGCAAGGCCTCGGCCTCGTGCCGTCCGGCGCCGGTGCCGGCGACCGGCGACAGGCGCAGGTCCGCGGTGTACGGGCGCAGTGCACCCCGCGCGTGTTGTTCGACCTCGGCGTCGGAGAACAGCCAGCGTTGCTCGGCGCCGTCCTGACGTTGGCCGCGTTCGTCGAGCCACGCGAAGCGTCGCGCCGCGCGCTCGCCGAAGAATGGACACGGCGCGACGGGAACGACCGGCGTCACGGCGCCGAGCGCGAAGCGCGACGACGCCTCTGCGACCAGGCCGAGCAGGCGCGCGCCTTGGTCGGGATCGATCGTGCCGTCACCGAGGAAGAGCAGCGCCTCGCGCAGACCGACCGGGACGATCGCCCAGGAGCGGCGCGCGTGGAAACCGAGCGCGCGGTCCGTGTCGTTCGTACGCTGGAACGAATCGAGCGCGCCGGCGACTTCGAGCGCCGCTTGCACGAGCTCGGCGATCCCGCTCTGCACGAGGTCCTCGCGCCACGCTCCTCCGCGTCGCGCGAGGCGCGGCAGGTTGAGCGCGATCGCGCCGCCGCACGACACGATGCCGGGTTCGCGACGGCGACGGTGGCAGCCGGGACCGGCGAACGCTTCGTCCGCTTCGCCCCAGGTCGAGCACAGGCGCCCGTCTCCCATCAATCGATCGACGGCGAGCGCGAAGGTCGGCGAGCGCGCGTTCTCGGCGAGCACGTCCTCGAGCTCGTGTCCGTCGAGGTAGATGTGCGGAGCGAACCGCCCCGCCGGCAGCTCGGCGAGCGCCTCGACGAGCTTCGCGGTGAAGCTCGTGAAGCGCGGACCGCACGCGCCGAGATCGATGCGCGCACCGGACGCGCGCGCGACGGCGGCCAGGCTGCGCAGGAAGCCGACCAGGCCGAGCGGGCTGCCCGGACGCGCGGCGCGCGCGAGCGGCGCGAGCACGTCGGCCGGACGCTCGAGCACGAGCACGCGCGACACGCGCCGCGCCAGGTCGGCGGCGCCGTCGAGCACGGCCTGCGCGCTCGCGACGGAGTGACCGCCGGACGCGAGCAGTTCGGCCTCGACGCAGAGCGTGAGCGGCCGGTGAACGGTGCGCAGGTCTTCGATGTGGAGGTCGCCCGCGCGGTGCAGCTCGCCGACGCCGCCGGGCACGATCTCTTCGAGCGCGAAGCGGCGCAGCACCTCACCCGCGACCGCGTCCCCCGGCTCGGCATACCCCGTCGCGTCCGCGACCGGATCGGCGAACGCGGGACGCGCGGGCGTGCGCGCGGCGGGCACGAGCGCGGCGCGCTCCCACTCGTCGAGCGGCCGTCCCGCGAGCACCTGGCGCAGGTCGTGGCGCGCGAGCCCGATCACGCCGAGCGATGCGAGCGCGTGCGTCCAACCGCGCTCGAGCAACTCGCCCGCGACGAGTTCGCGAATGAGCCCGGTCGTGATGCGCGTGAGTCCCGACGCGAAGACGCGTCGCTCGACACCGGCGGCGATCTCGACCGCGCCGTCGCGCGGCAGCTCCGCCTCGTCGATCAAGGCGGCGACGAGACGCCCCTTGCTCCAGGTCGAAACGCCCTCGGTCTCGCGCACACGGATCGGCGTGCGCAGCGCGTCGGAGCGGTGCACGCGCAGCGCCTCGCGGATGCGCGCGCGGCGGTCGCGGTACAGGATGTAGGCCTTCGCCACCTGCGGCCGACCGAGCTCCATCAGCGCACGCTCGACCAGATCCTGGATGTCTTCGATCTCGGGGACCTGCGGCTGCCCACCGGCGAGCGGCTTCTTGCCCTCGCCCGCGAGCGTCAGCTCGACGACGGACGCGACCTCGCTCGCGAAGCCCGTCTCGTGATCGCCCGTCGCCGCCATCGCCCCGGCGATCGCGGCGGTGATCTTCTCGACCTGGAACGGAACGACGCGCCCGTCGCGCTTGCGCACGCGCGTCACGCGCGGCGCACTCGCGCGGGAAGGCTCGTCCCCACCGCGATGCGCGGACATCAGGCCTTGCCTCCGGCGCCGCTCTCGAGGATGGGCTTGAGCTCCTCGAGGAACTGCGACACGTCCTTGAACTCGCGGTAGACGCTCGCGAAGCGCACGTAGGCGACCTGGTTCAGGTTCTTCAGCTCGTCCATCACGAGCGTGCCGATCACCGCGCTGGGCACCTCGCGGTCGTACTCCTCGTGGCAGCGGACCTCGATGCGCGCCGTCGCGTCCTCGAGCTCCTCGATCATCACGTTGAGCTTCTCGCACGCGCGCACCATGCCGGCGATGATGCGGTCACGGTCGAAGCGCACGCGGTCGCCGTTCTTCTTCACGACGCGGAGCGGCGTGCTCTCGATGCGCTCGTACGTCGTGTAGCGCAGGAAGCAATCGAGGCACTCCCGGCGACGTCGGATCGCGGACCCGTCCGCCGAGGTCCGAGAGTCGACGACCCGGTCCTTGTCTGCCTTGCATCGGGGACATCTCATGGCCGCAGTTGGCGCGCCCCGAGCCCGGGGAAGCCAGGCCCCAGAATGCACGCAAGATCTTGTGTGTCAACGACCTGCGAACGTTTCCATACGCCATCCCTTGGGGAGCCTCGACTTGGGACGGCGAATCGTTCGGGCGGTTCCGCGCGGCGCCTACTTGCCGATGCAGAAGCGCGCGAAGATGCGGTCCAGGAGATCCTCGGCGCCGGTCCGACCGGTGATGCGATCGAGCGCGTGGGACGCGCCCCGCAGCGTCTCGGCGACGAGATCGAGCGACGTCCCGCAGGCGATCTCGCGGGCCGCGCACGCGACCTCGCGCCGCGCGCTCACGAGCGCGTCCCGGTGACGCGCGAAGAGCTCGCGCTGGAGCCCGGCGGCCGGCGCTCCGGGAGCGTCGGACGCCCCCTCGAGGCCGAGCGCGTTCGCGATCGCGGCGTGCAGCGCCTCGAGACCCGACGCGGGCCCCTGCGCGGGCACGGCCGTCTCGATCCGCCCGTCGTCGTCGGCCGGACGCGCGCCGAGGTCCCCCTTGCTCCACACCCGCAGGACGCGGGTCGCGCTCGGGAGCGCGGCGAGCGCGGCTGCCTCGGTGCGCCGCGCCTCGGGAGTCCCGTCGGCGGCGACCAGCCACAGGATGAGGTCGGCCCCGCCCCGCTCCCGCTCCGCGAGTCGCTGGGCGGAGGCATCCGGGCCGGCGACGCGGAGCGCGTCCGGATCCAGCCCCGGAGTGTCGAGCAACAGGCACGGGCTCCCGGCGACCTCGATGCACACGGCCAGCGCGTCGCGCGTCGTGCCGGAGAGGTCGCTGACCAGCGCGCGTCCCTCCGGCGCGAGCGCGTTGAAGAGCGTGCTCTTGCCCGCGTTCGGCGCGCCGAAGAGCAGGATGCGCGGGAGCGCGTTCGCCGGCTGCCGCGCGACCTCCCACGCGAGCGCCTCGTCGAGCCGCGCGCCGATCGCGTCCATCCACGCGGAGAGCTCGGCCTCGGGCACGTGCCCGGTGTCGGACTCGTCGAAGTCGAGGCTCGCCTCGCAGAGGCCGCGCAGGTCGTCGAGCGCGTCGCGCAGCCCCGCCATCCGTCGGTCGAGGCCGCCCTCGAGCAGGTGCATCGCGGCGCGGCGCTCGGATTCGTTCGTCGCTTGCACGAGCTCGAGCACACCCTCGGCGCGCGTCAGGTCGATGCGACCGTTAAGGAAAGCGCGACGCGTGAACTCGCCGGGTGCGGCCGCGGCGGCGCCGAGTTCGAGCACGCGCGCGAGCGCCGCGTCGAGCAGCGGCGGCGCCCCGGGCAGGTGCAGCTCGGCAACGTCCTCGCGCGTGTAGGAGTGTGGCCCCGGCATCCAGAACACGAGCGCGGGCTGCGTCCCGATGCCGTCGTCGAAGCGGGCGGGAAACACGCCGCGCGCGGTGTGCTCCCACGACGACGCGTCGCTCCCCACCAGCGCGCGGCCCAGAACGTCCGCCGTCCCGGGCCCGGAGATGCGCACGATGCCGCGCAGCGCCGGGCCGGGCGGCGACGAGATCGCGGCGATCGTCGTCGCTCCCGCCTCGGTCGTCGTCGCGCTCACGCGCCCGATTCTCACGCGCGCACGGGCGGAAGCAAGGCCGAGGATCGCGCTCGTCGCCGCGCGGGCGGCGATCCGCCCGTTGCTAGTGCCGCAGCACCCAACCGATCGTGTAGTCGGCGTGGATGTCTCCGACGACCGACTCGACCACGGCGCTGAGCGGTTCCGATTTCAGCAGCAGGTTGTGCGTCGTCACGCAGATCAGCTGCCCTTGCTCGTCGTAGTAGTAGATCGTCTTCGCGGTGTGCTCGACGCCGAAGTCGCCGATCATCTTGTCTTCGAGCTTGGCGAGGATGCCCGGATAGCCACCGAGTCCGCCCGTGTCGAACGGCGCGCCGAGCCCCGCGCGAAGGTCGGCGATCGTCGTGTCCAGCTTCTCACGCACACACGCCTTGTCGTGACAAACGCCCTTGCCCGAATCCGGGGCGTTGGACGGGAGCTGCTGATAGGTGTCCGCGTTCCGAAACGCGTAGCCGACCATGAGAGTGCATTCCGCCATTCCATTCCTCCTATGCGATCAGGGGTGACGTGCGCTCTTCGCGCACCGAATTCCGAGGTTGGCGGACGCCTGACGGTCCGCCCGAGTGACCAAGACGTGCTCGCGCAGATCGGCGCCGCGCGAGTCCGCGTCCCACGCCGCGCCGAGGCACGGAACCATGTTGCGATCGACGATGGTCCGGCCGTCGACTTCCATCGCGACGTAGCTGCCGGTGAACTCCATCACGTTGCCGAACATGTGGAACACGCCCTCGACCGTCGCGGCCTCGGGGCGCGAGCTCACCGCCTCGACCGAATCGCGGTAGGTGGCGGAGCGCGTCCCGACGTCGACGCCGACGTCGAACTTCGGATGCGCGACGTTCCCCGCCGCGCTGCGCGACAAACCGACGCGCGGCAGCAGGCGGCGCTCGGCGCCGCGCGCTGCGAACTCCCACTCGGGATGCGAGACGAGGCGCTTGCCGGCCCACTCCGCGAAGGCCAGCGCGTCGTAGAACGACATCCCCGCCGCCGGCTGGTCGGGGTCGAGCGACGCCGCCGCGCCCCACAGGTGCGGCGCCTCACGCCCGGTGGCCTCGAGGAACGCGCGGTACTCGGCGACCGAGACCTCCTCGCGGTCGATCCAGTAGGCGCCGACCTCGAACGCCTCTCCGCGGAACGAGCAGTTCACGTTCTCGTCCGCCGGAACCGCGAACGTCCCCGGGTCGAGGCGGACCATGTCGGCGAGCAGCTCGTCGTCCGGGCGGACGAACGCCTCGAGGCGCAGCTCGCGCGGCGTCTCGCCCTCGGTCGCCGCGGGGATCCAACGATCGAGCTCCGCGCTCCCGAAGCCGTCGACCCGCACGGTGATGCGCCAGTCTCCCGGCTCGAGGCGCGCGTCGAGCGGCGTCTTGCCGAGCCGCACGGCCTCCCCCACCACGCCGCGCACGCCATCCAGCCGCGACGCGAAGGCGACCGCGTCGACCGAACGTCCCTCGACCTCGAAGTGGCTCGGCGTCGTCTCGATGTGGATCGGTGCCCGGTCGCGCGCCTCGACGACGCGCTGGCCGAAGCGCAAGCCGAGGAGGCCGATGACGAGCGTCGCCGCGACCGCCGCGGGGACGCGGTGCCGGCGAACGACGCGTTCGGCGCGCGCGACGAGCGAAGGCGGGCGCGAACGAATCGCGCGGCCGTCGAGGAAGCGGTGCAGGTCGTCGGCGAACTCGCCCGCCGTGGCGAAGCGCCGCTCGCGCTGCTTCTCGATCGCCTTGCCGCAGATCACGGCGAGGTCGCGCGGAACGCGCGGTTCGATCGTTCGCACCGGGGGCGCATCGCGCAGCGTGATGTTCGCGATCACCTCCTGCGACGTCTTGCCTTCGAACGGCCGGCGCAGGGTGAGGAGCTCGTACAGGACGACTCCAAGCGAGTAGACGTCCGTGCGTCGATCGATCTTGTTGCGCAGCGCGCCGGCCTGCTCGGGGCTCATGTAATAGAGCGTGCCCTCGACCGCGCCCGTGGCGGAGATGCTGCCGAGCGATTCGTCCTTGGCCAGGCCGAAGTCGGCGATGCGCGGTAGACCGTCGTTGCCGAGCAGGATGTTCTGCGGCTTCACGTCGCGGTGCACGACGCCGTGTTCGTGCGCGTGCTCGAGCGCCTCCGCAGCACTCGCGATGACGCGCGCGACGGCGCGGTAGTAGTTCGGCGACGTCGACGACGGGAGGATGCGCCCGTCGCCCGCAGACGTATCGTCGTCGCGCGAGGAGAGTCCGCGCTCGGCGCGCAGGAGCTGCAGCTCGCGGAAGAGGTCGTGCCCCTCGACGAGATCCATCGCGATGTAGTGCGTCGCGCGCGCCCTCCCGACCGCGTGGATCGGAACGATCCCCGGGTGCGCCAGCTTGGCCTGCGCGCGCCCCTCGCGCACGAAGCGCTCGACCTTGCTGCGATCCAGCACGATGTGCGGAGCGAGGACCTTCAGCGCGACGTCGCGGCGCAGCGCGGCGTCGCGCGCGCGGAACACGGTGCCCGAGCCGCCGGCCCCGAGGGTCTCGAGCAACTCGTACCCGCCGAGCGTCTCCCCCACCGTCCCACCCGGCGCCATGAGCGTCGGCGCGTCGAGGAAGTCGTCCGCGCCGCCGGTCTCGTCGGCGTCGAGCAAGGCCTGGACCTCCGCCTCGAGCGCGTCGTCGCCCGCGCATTCGCGCGCGAGGAACCCGCCGCGCTGCTCCTTGGGCAGATCCGTGGCGCGCGCGTGGAGGTCCTTGATCCTGAGCCAGCGCTTCGGGTTCACGACGGGTCGAGCTCCTTCCGCAGCCAGGCGCGTGCGGTCTGCCATTCGCGTTCCGCGGACCGCAGCGGCATGTCCAGGACGCGCGCGGCTTCGGCCATCGACTGACCGCCGAAGAAGCGCAGCTCGACGAGGCGCACCATGCGCTCGTCCATCTGCCCGAGGCGTTCGAGGGCTTCGTCGAGCGCGACCAGATCCCTGCCGCGCGCCTCGTAGGTGAGCAGCACGCTGTCCATCGAGATTCGCTCGCCGACGGCCGAGCGCTTCTCGCGCCGCTTCGCGCGCGCGTGATCGACGAGGATCGAGCGCATCGCGCGCGACGCGAAGCCGAGGAAGTGGTCGCGCCCGCTCCAGGTGCGCTCCTCGGACCGGAACAGGCGCAAGTACGCCTCGTTGACGAGCGCCGTCGGTTGCAGCGTGTGCGCCCTGCCCTCGGAGCGCATCTGTCGGTTCGCGATGCCGTACAACTCGGAGTAGACCACCTCGAACAGGCGGTCGGCGGCGTCCGGTCGGCCGTCACGCAACTCGACGAGGAGTTGGGTGATGTCGTTCGTAGGAACGGCTGCGGGGTCGGACTCGGCCGGCAATCGATCTCTCCGCGAAGCGTGGCGGACCGCGCTCCGACTCGTCGCGCGCGTCTCGGCGCGTCCGGGCATCGACCGAAACGGAGCGGCCCCAGCCTTGTGGGAGTCCGCCGTTCCTGCGGCGAGGCCTGCGGGTTCGCGCTCCATTGTAGAAAGGCATCCGGGATTCGGACCGCGCCGGCCCGAAAAGGATCGCCTCGCTAGCGAACACGCCAGGCCGCGTGCCCCACCGCCAACTTCTTCGGATTCGAAGGGTCGCGAACGCGCGAGCGCCGCGTCGGCGGGGCTTCTAGCCCGGGTCCTTCATGAGGATGTGCGGCA